>JAQWMV010000147.1 GCA_029246605.1 Pseudomonadales bacterium
GGATCCTTGCCCGAAATGTGCTGACGTCGAACAACGTCTGCAGGCGACTGGCCAGATGGAAAGAATTGATGAGACGATTCTCGCCGATGAGCGAGATCCAGAATCTCCCGGTATGGTGCTAGCCAGGGAGCTTGAGGTTAATCGAGCGCCTTTTTTTGTGGTCGAGCAGGATGGTGAGACCAAGGTCTACGCTGTCTACTTTAAGTTCGCCAAAGAAGTCCTGGGGGAAAAAGCCTCCGTCGCAGAACAGGGTAAAGAAATCCTCAACGACAATCGGGACCTGGATTTTATCTAGCGCTCCGGTAACTGTATGTCAGAGAACAATGCCTCCATCTCCATACGGCTGTTAGCAGCAAAGGCCTGATCGACCAGTTCTGTCGATAGGTGTGGCGCAAACAACGCTATGAACTCGTGCATATAGCGACGCAGAAACGTCCCTTTACGACACCCGATCATCGTGGTGCTGGGTTCAAACAGATGACTGGCGTCCAGCGCAACCAGGTCATCATCCTGCTCCTGATCAAATGCCATTTGAGCAATGATACCAATCCCTAGTCCCAACCTAACATAGGTCTTGATGACATCCGCATCGGTCGCGGTAAAAACTACCTTGGGTTCAACACCACGCTGTGCGAAAGCATCGTCTAGCTTGGAGCGGCCGGTAAACCCAAATACATAGGTTACGATCGGGTAACGTGCGACTTCCTCCAGAGACAAAGCTGTCAATTGTGTTAAGGGGTGGTCCTTTGGTACGACGATACAGCGATTCCAGGTGTAGCAGGGCAGCATCACAAGATCGCCGAACAGATCCAGTCCTTCCGTGGCGATCGCAAAATCTACCTGCCCATTGGCAGCCATCTCGGCAATCTGAATGGGGCTTCCCTGGTGCATATGCAGCGAAACATCAGGGTACTTGTTAATGAATTCACCAATGACATCAGGTAGTGCATATCGTGCTTGCGTATGGGTGGTGGCAACGGAAAGGCTACCGCTCCGTTCGCTGCTGAATTCCTGGGCTACCTGTTTAATACTTTCGACTTTGCGGAGGATATCCCCTGCCCGCTCGATAATGGTTTTACCTACTGCGGTGACTTCGGTCAGGTGTTTGCCATTACGGGCAAAAATTTCAACACCTAATTCATCTTCAAGAAGTCGAATTTGCTTACTAATGCCTGGCTGTGAAGTGAAAAGACTTTGTGCTGTTGCAGATACGTTAAGTTCATGGTGAGCGACCTCCCAGATATACCGAAGTTGCTGTAGTTTCATGCTTCCTCCACGCGCTAGATTAGACTTAAACGCTATAACAATATCTCTTAATATTACTTTTGTGAATAGATAATCCTGTTAGATTGGCTCCCCAAACAGAGGTACACCTTGGATATATTCTATTACATCATCACCGGCGCTCTCGTGGGCTTTACCGTGGGTGTTACGGGTGTAGGTGGCGGATCGCTAATGACTCCGTTCCTGTTGGGTTTTGGATTTCCCATTCACACAGCTGTTGGCACTGACCTGCTCTATGCCGGACTGACCAAAACCAGCGGCATGATTGCTCATCACAGGCTCAATAATGTCGACTGGCGAATAATGGCTCTTTTGACCGCAGGCAGCCTTCCCGCCGCGGCACTCGCACTGGTTTTATTGTCGAGTTTTGAATCTAAGCAGCAGTATGGACTGTTGTTAAATACCGCGCTGGGCGGCATGTTGATTGTGACTGCCGGTGTAATTCTGTTTCGAAACACATTGCGTCAATTACCTGAATTGCATTTACCAGCGCATATTGTGCTACCTCTGTTTGGGTTGGTTCTGGGAGCCAGTGTCGCACTGTCTTCAGTTGGTGCAGGTGCCATTACAGCCGCTGTATTGATGGTCCTTTATCCGTCTCTGCGAACGACTCGAGTTGTTGGTACGGATATCGCTCATGCGGCACCCCTTACTCTACTTGCTGGTGTTGGCCACTGGTACCTTGGTAATGTTGATTTTGTTCTGTTGACAGGACTCTTGATCGGGTCCTTACCCGCCATCGCGCTCGGCGCTAGATTCTCTGATCACTTACCTGAGAAATTTATTCAGCCGTTTCTCGGCGTCCTACTGCTCACGATAGGCATTAAGTTGGTGCTGAGCTGAAATTACTGATTGGTAACACCATGAGGCACGTGCCCTGCGGGTACGAGCGTACTAGCGGACTTACAATGTTCCGCCTGATCGTCGAAAAACACATCGGCACCGTAAGCCTGGAGAAACTCGGCTTTATTCATGCCACCCAGGAACAACGACTCATCAAGACGGATGTGCCAGGAGCGTAACGTTTTGATGACTCGCTCATGGGAAGGCGCGGCTCTTGCAGTAACCAAAGCTGTACGAATTGGATTGATTTCTTTTGGTAGTTCACTCTGTAGCTGATGCAATTCAGAAAGAAATGGTTTAAACGGTCCGCCACTAAGTGGCTCATTGGCTGCATCTCGCTCACTTGAGGCAAAAGCCGCAAGACCCTTTTCCTGATAGATTCGTTCAGCTTCATCAGAGAACAGGACGGCATCGCCATCGAAGGCAAAATGCAATGTATCTGTTGGCTGAAAGTTTTTAGGAACGGGCAAAATACTCGCAGCGGCTATACCATTGGCGAGGGCTTCTATAACGTCATTGGCGTTGGTCGATAGAAACAACTGACAACTAAATGGTTGCATGTATCGAAACGGTGCCGCACCACCCGTAAAGGCAGCTCTCACAATCGGAAGCCCATGATGTTCTATTGATTTGAAGATTCTAAGGCCCGTATCAGCGGTATTTCGGGACAGTAAAATGACTTCTATCCGATCATCCTGCCCTAGCAAGCTATTTATGTGTAGTAGCTTTTTAACCAGTGGAAACGCATCGCCAGGCTCAAGTGGCGTGTCCTCATGCTCACGCTGATACTCCGAATAGCCTTTTAGACCAGACTCACGAAAAATCCGATCACTTGCCTCGAGATTGAATAGCGCACTACTCGATGTGCCAATTACCAGTTTACTCTGCATGCGAGAACTTAAATAACGATATAATGTAAATTTTGCATGTTTGTTCCCTGCAATGCTATTAGAGTCTTTATGAACGACAAGAAAATACCAGAAGTCACCAGTCAGGGGGTCAGCCAATTTCTTTCAAAGGTGGCTAAAACACCCGTGAAGAATGCGAGCGCCAAACAGGGCCGGCTCATATTTGCCATGGATGCGACCGCGAGTCGAGAACCTACCTGGGCCCATGCCTGCCACTTGCAGGGTGAGATGTTTACCGAAACTGATACCCTGGGCGGTCTGTCGGTACAGCTTTGTTACTATCGTGGTTTTGCGAAATTTCATGCTAATCCATGGTGTGACAATGCAAGTGCATTGCTCGGTCAAATGTCTGCAGTTAGATGCCTGGGTGGACACACACAAATAAGCCGCGTGCTGGGGCACGCGCTAAGCGCTCATGAACAGAGCAACATCCAGGCCGTTGTTTTTGTGGGTGACGCCATGGAAGAAAACCCGGATGCGCTCTGCCAACTCGCTGGCAAACTGGGGCTATTGAACGTCCCATTGTTTTTGTTCCAAGAAGGCCGGGACTCACAAACTCACTCTATTTTTAGTCAGATGGCCCAACTTTCAGGGGGTGCCTATGCACCGTTTGATATCAACAGTGCTCATGAACTAAAGCAGCTTTTATCTGCTGTCGCCGTGTTTGCAGCAGGTGGGCGTCAAGCACTTGAAGACTACAGTCAGCGCTCTGGTGGTACCATAGAACGATTAACCCGGCAGCTAGAGTAAATGTTTGTCCGATTAGCCATTATCTTTCTGATAGCCGCAGTCGTTTTCGCGGCTATGCGAATGCTGTTACGTAAGAAGAAACTTTCCGTTAAACAGTTCTTTCAGTTGTACTTTCTTGTCCTTGTCGGACTTGCGCTGCTCTATCTGGGGCTTTTTGGCGTGTTGCATCCTTTGTTTGCTGTCTTTGGCGCGATATTGCCATTTCTCGCTCGAGTTATTGGCTGGGTACCACGAGGTTTCCAGTTATTTACGATTTTCAAGCATTTTGGCGGCTCCCGGCCTAATGCGAACGCATCCTCTGGTCAGGTTTCTGAAATCAACACGCGCTTTCTACACATGGTGTTATTCCATGATACCGGCATGATGGATGGAGAAGTGTTGCAAGGCCAGTTTGCGGGCGCCAAGTTGGGTATGCTCGAAATAGAGCAGTTACTGGCGTTGCGGGAAGTGTGTCGTGCAGACCCGGGCTCGATGCGAGTGCTGGAAGCCTTCCTTGATCGTGAGCACACCGCTTGGCGTGAACAGACCGGTGCAGAGAATAATTCTGACATTGGTGAAAGTAGTGAACTCAACGAACGGCAGGCTTATGAAATTCTTGGACTACCTGCTACCGCGAATCGAGAGCAAGTCGTTCAGGCACATCGGCGCCTTATGCAGAAACTACATCCAGACCACGGTGGTTCAACCTATCTGGCAGCCCGGGTAAACCAGGCTAAAGCGCTTCTCCTTAACAAGCTGGAAAAATAACATTGCACGATTCTGAAGTCATTTATATAGGATTCTGGATTCGATTCCTGGCGTTTCTTATCGATAGCTTGATCGCGACTATCGCGATAACGCCTCTCGTTTCGACGTTAATCGGCGCAACACTGGTTTCAAATTATGACCTTCAAGATACTGCGCAGCTGGTGCAGTTTTTAAGCGATTGGTCGTTACAGCTCGGTCTAGATATGTTATTTATGGGCGCGATTTTCATTTTGTTTTGGATGATCAAATCCGCCACCCCGGGCGAGATGTTATTTGGTGCATACATAGTCGATGCACAAACGCCGGAGAAAGCCAGGCCGATGCAAAATGTTATCCGTTATTTCGGGTATTTTATCAGCGCTATCCCGTTGTTTATGGGGTTTCTCTGGATTGCATTCGATAAACGTAAACAAAGCTGGCATGACAAACTGGCAGGAACGCTCGTCATAAAAGGCAAGTCGAGGGACTCACATGATTGATGGTCTGGTATTCGACCTCGATGGTACTTTGCTGGATACGCTTGCGGGCCACGCCCAATCCTTTAATCGAGCCCTTGCACGCCTGAATATGCCCATGCACGACATCGATGCATATCGGTATTTCATTGGTGAGGGTGCGAAAACCTGTGCCGTTCGCGCGCTGCCTGCATCACACTCCCACTTGGCGGACCAGTGTGTAGAATATTTTAAAGATGACTATGCCGAGACCTGGCACGAAACGACATTTCCTTACCCCGGCGTTGATAATCTGCTGCTGGCCTTGGTCCAACAGAACATGGCATTAGCGGTGTTGTCTAACAAAGATGATGCGTTCACCCAACAGATGATTCTCCGATGTTTTCCGGGAATCCAATTTTCCTGCGTCGCTGGATATGGTTTTAAAGATACGGTGAAGCATAAACCTGATACTTCCGGTCCATTACTGATATCAGAAACGCTAAAAGTTAACCTCGATGGGCTATTGATGATTGGCGATACGGCGACGGACATGGTGACAGCTATTGCAAGCGGCATGATGCCGGTTGGTGTACTTTGGGGTTTTCGAAGCGAGCAAGAGCTCGTTGATGCGGGCGCTTTACACCTTATTGCTTCCCCTGAGGCGCTATTAAAACTGCTATAGCTCAGTAAATTCTCAAAGAGCGCTGTTGACCGGCCTCTCAAAATGACTACAATCCTCATCTTGAGCGCTGATTTGAGTTCAGCTTGCGGGCGCTATAAAAATGCCGCTAAAGAGAGTGAAGACCTACTTTAGCGACTGCTGAGTGGGTTTTTTTTGCTTGTTTGAAATACCAGGATGCCAGTCATGCCTATTAACATTCCAGACGGATTACCGGCGATAGAAGTACTGCAGCGCGAAAATATCTTTTGTATAACACGTAGTGCTGCAGAAAATCAGGACATCAGGCCCTTAAGAATTTTGTTGCTAAATCTCATGCCTAAGAAGATTGAAACAGAAATCCATCTGCTGCGCATGCTCTCAAACACACCGTTACAGGTCGACATTGAATTTATGCGCATCAGCGATCGGCCCTCAAAGAATACGCCGATCGACCATATGGAAAATTTCTACAAAGATTTTTCAGCAATCAAAAATGAAAAGTATGACGGCATGATTATTACCGGTGCCCCCCTGGGGCAATTGGAACTGGAAAGCGTTAATTTTTGGCAGCCAATGCAGGAAATCATCGATTGGACCAAAACAAACGTCACGTCGACAATGTTTTTGTGCTGGGCAGTGCAGGCTGCGATGAAGCATCTCTACCAGGTACCTAAGCACCTGCTTCACAAAAAGATTACCGGCGTATATCCACATCGTCTGGCACGACCGCTCTCGCCTATTGTTCGCGGCTTTGACGATGTGTTTAACGCACCGCACTCACGCTATGCTGAAGTGCGCGGTGAAGATATTTCCAGGATAGAGGAACTTGAAATAGTCGCGGACTCTGCGCGCGCTGGCCCCTATATAATTGCACGCAAAGATGGTAGGCAACTATTTATTACCGGTCACTCTGAGTATGAGCCACATTGCTTGCTTGATGAATATGAACGCGATCTTGATGCGGGTCTCGATCCAGACATACCGGAAAATTACTTTCCCAATGATGATCCGGCAGCAGAACCCATTGTCACCTGGAAAAGTCATGGCAATTTGCTGTTCTCAAACTGGCTAAATTATTACGTTTATCAACCCACACCATTTGACCAGAACTTGATCGGTGAGAAGATTAACGAGATGCAAACGATGCTGAGTGAGCCTGTAAGCTAGCTAGTTCCTGTCCTGAACGTCGGTTTATCGAGAAACCTCTGGGCCATAACGTGAATTCGACTTTCAACACTGGAACTAACCAATAAGCGCTGCTGGTTCGAGATCAAATTCAGTCAGCACGTCAGCTGCATAGGTGATTCGACCTGTGAGGCCTTTTGCATCACCGTGAACCAGCTTAAGGCACGCCTCTGACATGTGCTCCACCGGCGTAATGCTCTCTTCCGGAGTATCGTCGGTTATCAGATTGTGATGAACCACGCCGGGCGTTGCGACAAGACCCGGAGATATAGCATTCACACCAATGTTTTGTGCGTACACTTCTGAAGCGAGCCCTGTTGTAAAGCGCTCCATTGCGGCTTTGCACAGACCATAGACAGTCCCTCCCCTACCACCGGCATCTTTTTTGGGGTGCAGGGCAGCATGTGAGGAAATATTCAGAATCCTGCCAGATTGTCGTTCGATCATCGCTGGCAGAACCAATTGCGCCAGGTGAAATGGCCCGTAGACCTGCACTTCCATCATTAGTCGAAAACGCTTCTCTGGAAATTCTTGGACTGGAATGAAATACGTGATTGCCGCGTTGTTGACAAGAATATCGACGGGGCCAAATTCCTCCGCGGCCTCGTTGATCAGGTTAATACGATGTTCGGGCAATGCAAGATCAGCCCTGACTGCATGGGCTTCACCACCGGCATCACGTATCCGCTGCACAACAGAATTAATACCGCCAGCTAATACATGATCTCCGTCCTCGACGGTCCGCGCTGAAACAATGACCTTTGCGCCTTCTTGTGCATATCGGTAGGCGATTGCTTCCCCGATGCCGCGACTGGCACCTGTGACTACAGCAACTTTTCCTGCAAGCACCCCATCTTTGTTAACTACTACACCCATATTGGTTCCTTGATTACCTGTTTGTTCGAGCATGCGAGACTATATCACCTCGAAAAACATCCCGTCGATCGCTTACAGTGAAATACGTCACGTTGATGTTGCTGCTGCGCTTACCTCTTAACGAAACGAGCGACAAAGCGACTATCGACATCGCCAAGATTTGTAGATGCTTGTTGCTCTCTTTCACGGGGAAATTCAGTGAGCCAAGGACTGTTCTTAAACAATGCAATTAGTTATCAGCAAACTCGACTTCAGGGAACGGTGAACAAGTTCGTTCAGCCTGGAGCCACAGTGATTATGGTTATGTTGTTGGTCGTTATCCTGGTGGTCGATGCGTTTTTGCACCAAACGAACTACACGCGAAAAATTGAGCTGCAGGGCCATGTAGACGACCGTCACATATCTACTCAGATCGATGGGCGGGTGAGTCGTTTGTGGGTTCAGGAAGATGAGTGGATCGAGAAGGGTTCAGTGGTCGCTGACATTGCCTGGGGGACTAAAGAGTCAATCTACACTCGCAAGGAACTATTGGCTGAACTGGAGCGTCAGTATATTCAGTTGTCGTTGGAGAAGTCGGCGCTAATCAAGCTTCACGAAATCAACCTCGGTAAAGCCCGATCATAACTGATCAACCTTGAGAATAGGAAAGATCATTTAGCGCACATGGTCCGTCTACGATATGACACCGAGGAACATAGCAAAGAACGCAGGAGAGCTGCTGCTGTGCTTAAGGAACAAGGCCATCTCACCAAAACAAAATGGACTCAAATTGAACAAAATTTTCTTACGGAACGACTGCAAACGCTACGAATTTCCCAGGAGTAGAGCATTCTCATTTTGCAAATGCAGGAGGCAGAGCAACGTTTGGATGAGTTGCCCGCACAACATCAGCAAGATTTATCACTACTGGCCTATCGGTTATCTGATTTACGTCAGCAGAAAACACGACTCATAAACAACGATAGCCAGCAGGTGCTCGCACCGGTCGACGGTGAAGTTTCAC
>JAQWMV010000149.1 GCA_029246605.1 Pseudomonadales bacterium
TTTCAATACTTCGTATCGTAGGTGCCGATGAATTCGACTTGAAAAAAGGCTGGATTAGTATGGACTCACCTATGGCACGCAGCCTGTTGGGGAAATCTGTAGGGGACGATGTTCTGGTAAAAAGGCCTATAGGCGATACCGAAGTACATATCATGGCTGTCGACTATGAACCATTTGAGGAAACAAACCGGTGACTTTTGAAACAGACAACATCGCAGCGATGGATGGTTATGTGAGCGGTGAACAGCCTAATGATCCGAACACAACAAAGCTGAACACCAACGAGAACCCCTACCCGCCAACACCTGAAATTGGTAAGGTCATTGCCGGATTCGATGTAGATAGACTGAGAAGGTACCCACCACCGGATGCAGATGGTTTTAGAGACACTGCGGCGGCGCTACATCAAATCGACCGAAACAACATCATCGTCACACGGGGTGGAGATGAATTACTACGGCTCATGATTACTACCTTTGTTGATCCCGGCCAACCTATCGGTGTCACGGAACCAACCTATTCACTCTACCCGGTACTTGCTCGCATTCAGAACTGTCCAATCACCAGCGTTCCCCTGCAGCAAGACTGGAAACCACCAGAAAACTTTACACGGCGCCTAAACGACGCAGGTGTCAAAGTGACTTTTCTGGTCAATCCTCATGCCCCAACGGGCGTTCTACTTGACCCGTCACAAATCGCCGACATTGCATCGGAGCTTAACGGCGTCCTATTGCTCGACGAAGCTTACGTGGACTTTATTGATCCGGCCAAACGTTACGATTCAATGCCTCTCATTAGAGATTTCGATAATATTGTTATCCTGAGAACACTGAGCAAAGGATATTCTCTCGCAGGACTTAGATTTGGCTATGGCGTTGGAGCTGAACAGCTGATTCTACCCATGCTAAGAAAGACACGTGACAGTTATAATATTGATTGGTTAAGCCAGGATGTCGCCACTGCAGCACTCCAGGAACAATCCTATGCCAAAGACACCTGGTCAAAAGTCCGTCGCGAGCGTGTAAAGCTTGCTGGCGACTTGACGCGATTGGGGTTTTCTGTAATTCCCAGCGAAACTAATTTCCTTCTTGCAACCGTACCACTAACGCTTACCGCGCAAGCGCTGTACCTTAAACTCAAAAAACAGGGGATTCTGGTTCGCTATTTTGAGCATCAAGGATTGGATGACAAACTACGTATTACGGTCGGCACACAACCGCAAAATTCGCTTCTAGTAGCAGCTATCGCAGATCAACTGCCCTAAGCTATTCATACCAAAGTCGCGGATGCATCTCCCGTGCAAACCTTACGGTTAACCTGTCGTCAAAATATACTGATACGGAACCGTGATCTGCAGTATTCAGTACCCGGCTATTTCTCTTTCGATAACGCTTCATCACGAGATAATCTGGATGGTGAAAGCGATTCTTGTAACCTGCAGAAACTATCGCTAGCCCAGGGCGTAACATATTCAGGAACGCCGAAGTTGAAGACGAGGCGCTGTCGTGGTGCGGTGCAGACACGAGATCCATCTGCGGTAACGCCCAGCCAAGCAGCGCTGTCTCTGATGCAACCTCAATATCGCCGGTTAACAAAACATTCAATCCAGGGCCCGATATATGAAGAAGACAAGATGAATTATTGCCGTCTGTAGTGTCTGCAACAGAGAACAGTTTGAAGGTCAAACCATCCGTTTCCTAGAGCGAGTCTGAATGACAAAGTTCACTATCCGGGACAATCCCCTGCCGACTCGTGATCACGCGCTTGATGTTGAAGTTTCGGCTAATTGCTTCCGTTCCACCCGCATGATCGTTATCACCATTGTTAATCACCAAATGATCAATCCTTTTAATATTTTCGCGACGCAGGAACGGGGTCACTATTTGCTCTCCTGCATTGAAACTATCCGATGCCATCCCCGTGCCGTAGAGTAACGTTTCACTAGGAGTCTTAACCAATACACTCAAACCCTGCCCTACATCTATAAATGAGACCTGGAGTCGAGACTGCATTTGAGGCATAACGAAAAATATTGGTAGCAGGCAAATAAATCCTAAGCGTTTTTGCAATAAATCTTTTGGTGACAGAACCACCAGTACCCCAACAATCGCAAGCGGAAAACGCAATACTGTTGGTGGCGGTCGATAGAAAACCAAGTTGAAACTTGCCGCCCATTCAATGCCCAACCAGATAACCGCAAGCAATTTTCCAGACAGCGTAGCGCCAATCGTGCCCACAGCTGGTATTACAAGCCCCACGGTTATTGCAATCAATAGTAAGGGGATAACGAGAACTCCGATCCATGGAATAGCAACGATATTCACCAGAAACGACGACCAGCACAGTTGATACAACAGGTATAACATCCACGGCAACATCCCCAGATACACCACCCACTGCGTATAAAAAGCGCTAGCAAGTACACCATCGATGAGCGGCCGTTGTCACGAGAACGCATACAGAAAACCGAAAACTGCAGCAAATGAAAGCCAGAAACCGATGTTTAGAACAGCAAAAGGTTCGATCAGGAGGACACAGAACAAAACATTGTCGTTGCACTCACGTTACGTCTCAAGCTACCAGCTACCACGACAACTGCAGCCATCACAAAAGCCCGTTGCACTGGCAGCCCCAACCTGCAAGCGCAGCATATAACCCCGTCAACAACAGCGTTGACATAGACCGCGCTACTATCGACAAGGGCAAGAACCCTAGTACTTTATGTGCCAGTGCACCCACCAGACTGATATGCAATCCCGAGATAGCAAACAGATGATTGGTACCGGTTTTGGAAAGTGTTTGTCATTGAGCGGCGCTTATCGCAGTTGAATCGCCAATAGCCAAGGCAACGAGAAGTCCAGTCAGCGCTTTATCGTCGATTGTCGTCGTCAGAAATTCTTTAATGCGTTGTCAAGCTCGATGGTGCACCGCGGTGACTGGATGTCGCCCAAGTCTTTTATAGAAGCCACGTCGCGGATGTACCCGGTGGCCATTACATCTTTAGTAAAAAGCCAGTCCTCATAGTCGAACTGGTCAGGATTTACGGTACCACGGGGCCTGTTTAGTCGGACCGAAGCCCGTCAAATGTCTCCAGGAACAAATCGTTGCTCACAGCGATAACATGACAGCATTACATCGCCATCAAATGGATCACCCACTGAGTGCTCTACACGAAACCTGAATCTATGGCTTGAAGGCGAATCTCTCGGCAGCCCTACAATGATTCCCTGAACTTTAAGATCGATGCCTCCCAAGCGCTCGTGGAGTTCCCCGTCCAGACGTTCTGATGCAGTCCAAAGTGAATACGTTAACCCGATAAAAAATTCACTAAGGCCTTTTGCTCGCATCACCAGACGAAACAAAGCGATAGGCAGGCCCAATACCATGGGCGACCATTCGATCATCACAGGGAGATTGGCCACACAGCGAATAGCCAGTGCGAAGGACAGACAAACGATATTCACAACACTCAGTTGTACCTGTCGCCTGCTCTCTTACCTATAGCCAATCACTGAACTAGTCTTGGGAACTATCCTTAACTGACAAAGTTTAATGACGATTGATAACAGGCAAGGCATAATACCCATTGCCACTAGAACTCTGTTCAATGAAACTAAAAGACCGACTCCCTTCCCGCGAACAGCTTAGTCAGTTCAGGTCACTAAAGTTCCTCGGTGAAGTGATGTTTGAACCCAATCTTTGGCACTTCAATCGTTATTCCATGTCGGTTGGTGCGTTCGTAGGCGTGTTCTGTTGTCTCCTGCCTATGCCGTTCCAGATGATCCCCTGCGTACTTTTGTGCATCGTTCTACACTGCAACATACCGTTTTCAATTTCTTTGGTCTGGATCAGCAATCCAATAACCATGCCCCCCATCTTCTATTTCACCTATCGACTGGGCACACTAATGCTCGACCGACCTAACACCATCACGTCGATAAAATTGTCAGTTGAATGGTTATCTCAGCAGTTAGCAGCTGTGTGGCAGCCACTGATTCTAGGGTCATTGGTGTGTGGTTTGTCTCTTGGCAGTCTGGCCTTCGTCGTCGTGAGGCTCTACTGGCGCTGGAAAATCTCACGATATTGGATCAAACGGAAGTCAAGACGAAGCAAATCTACTCGTATCTGAGCACTTCAGCCGGACGTACACCGGCTGCCTTAACAGCTGGATAGATAGTGGCAACAATACTGATGACTAGTGAGATCAGGACAATGATAAGCACATCCAGATACCGCATATCGGAGGGAATCGAATCAAAGTAGGTGCCAGCCAGTATTCGTCCGCCAAATAACGATTCCAGTGCACTGACCACCACAGTAATATGATGCGCAAGCGGTAAACCAAGCGCCACCCCAAGCAAGACGCCCAATAGGCCAACGACACCACCCTGAATAATAAATATCAGTGTAATTCCCCGAGATGACAAACCGCAGGTTCTTAGCACTGCAATGTCAAATTTCTTCTTTTTTCCAACATGCTCAGACTGGAAACGATACTGAATCCTGCAATACCAACGATGACCGTCAGCAATAGAAACATCATGACCTTTTCCATCTTGACGGTTCTGAAAAAATCACCGTATTGAGCCGACCAGTCACTAACCACGACACCCGGCATAGCGGCAAAATGTTTCGATGTGGCAGGGGCCTCAAAAATATCATCAAGTCGCAGACGATAACCTGCGTCACCTGTGCCCAGCGCTGGACCAAGCGTTTTTAAATCGAGCAACCCCAGGCCATAGTCAAGTTCAGAATTGAGTTCAAACGTACCGACGAGATTCACATGTAAAACGTGAGTGCGCACGGTTTGCCGCTCGGATAGAACCGGCAAAAGAATAGTTACGCCATCACCGAGGTGCAAACCTAACCGATAGGCCAGCGGTTGGCCGAGGACAATACCGCCGTCCTTCAAGGACGACATAGCACCATAGACCATATACTCTGGAAGAATAGACATTTCTGCCTCACGATCTGGCTCTATGCCATGGAGCTGCATTAGCTCGCTATCCGATCCTTTCACCAATAGTCCCGACAAACTGGCAAATCGAGCTACCGCTTCTACACCAGGAGTACGTTTGAGCGCTTCGATATTGACGCCTTGCACCACGATGTGCGGTACCACCCCTAGAATTCGCCTCTTGAGTTCAGAATCAAAGCCATTCATTACAGAAACAACGACAATGAGAGCAATGACTCCCAGAGATAAACCAAGTAACGATACCCACGTCATAAAAGACAGAAATCGGCTGCCCCTGGATCTCGCATACCGTAAACCAACAAAGGCAGATGCTTTCACTCTGCGTCGCTCAATTGTCCGTCGGTTAACGTCAACACACGATCCATGTTTTGTGCTAATCCGTGGTTGTGTGTGACGACAATAAACGAAGTCTTCAATTCACGACTAAGAGAAAGCATCATAGCGTTTACATCAAGTGCCGTTTTTTCATCCAGGTTCCCGGTCGGTTCGTCAGCCAGCACACAGAGGGGATCATTCACAAGCGCTCTGGCGATAGCGACTCTCTGTCGTTCACCACCTGATAGTTGACCGGGTTTATGGTCCAGGCGATCGCGGAGCCCGACTTTATCGAGAATATCCCTGGCCTTAGCCTGCGCATCTACTTTCGATGCGCCACCAATTAGACCTGGCATCGCTACATTCTCAAGCGCACTGAAATCACCTAACAGATGGTGGAACTGATAGACAAAACCAAGATAGCGATTCCTCATGGCATCCACTTCTCTCTCGGAAAAAGATGAAAGCTCTCGGTCATTAATACTAATGTTGCCGCTGTCGGCAGTTTCAAGACCACCCAGGATATGCAGCAATGTGCTTTTACCACTACCCGACAAGCCAATGATCGCTAAACGCTCACCAGCAGCAATATCCAGATCGATCCCTCGAAGTACAGATATAGTATTTCCGCCCTGGCGAAAGGACTTGAACACTGACTTTGCACTAAGCACTGAATCAGGACTCATATTGTAATGCCTCTACTGGATTTGCTTTTGCTGCCTTACTTGCGGGATAAATCGTTGCCAATAAACAAACCATGAAAGATGAACCCGCTATAAGCGCCATATCGTTCAAACGTATATCTACAGGCAGGTACTGAATAAAATACTCATCCATTACACCCAGTCCAAGTACGCGGTCGAACCAGCCAACAACGTCACCGAGCACCAACGAGATAGCACAACCTAGCAACAATCCAAACATAATGCCCGCAGCACCCACGAGTAAACCATGGATCACGAAAATCAGCCGAACAGCATTGGATGATGCACCGATAGTGCGAATGATCGCGATATCGCCCACTTTTTCATTGACTATCATGATGAGATTGGAGACCAGGTTAAATGCTGCGACTGCAATTAAAAGCATCAACATGAGAAACATCGTGCGTTTTTGCATCAAAATTGCACCATGTAAATTTCCATGTCGTTGCATCCAGCTTGAACCATAGACACGTTGTGAAGAGGTCAAAACCAACTCTCGGATTATTTCCGGCGCATTAAACATATCATCCATCCACAATCGAATGCCATCGATTGCCTGCGCTCTCTGCAATCGACGCAGATCGTCTACGGCAACAAAGGCATGCGTTTTGTCCACGTCCGCACCAACAGAATATATGCCAGTCACAGTAAATTTTCTGCTCACGGTCAAAGGCCCCATCAAAGACATGCGAACCTCCGGAGATACATATGTCACGTTATCGCCAACGCTGACCCCAAGTTGATCTGCAAGACGTTGCCCAATCACCATGGAGAATTTCGCATCAAGCGTCTGCAACGAACCTGCCAGGAAGAAATCATCAATAATAGATGCTTTTGCCTCAGCATACGGGTCAATACCTGATACAGACACGCCAGCCATGACCGAGTTCGCCAGTAATAATCCACTGCCCTCGAGTAGCGGTGCTGTGGCCTTAACACCAGGATGTAGCACCAGTTCTTCCCGTAGGGCAATAAGGTCGCCCTGCGGAAGGTAAACAACCCCATGGGGCAAAACGCCTAGCACCCGAACTCGTAACTCACGTTCGAAACCGTTCATCACGGAAAGCACGATGACTAGAATTGCAACACCAAGGACCAGACCCATGCCGGAAATCATCGAGGTAAGAGAGGTTAACTGGTCACCCGCACCTGCCCTTAGGTATCGGGCAGCTACGCCAAGTCGCCAGTCGTCAAACAAAAGGGGGCCTATTTGGTAAAGTTTGCGCGGTAGAATTTCGCGGGCGACTCTGACTTTGTTTCACACTTACCTGGATCACCACCAC
>JAQWMV010000031.1 GCA_029246605.1 Pseudomonadales bacterium
ACCGTTACGTTTAGCAGTCACCGGGTAACCCGCCGCTGGGTAAACGACCAACGATGAACCGATAGCAATGAACAGGTCGCATGCAATCGTTGCCTCTTCAGCCAGCAAAACCTCCCTTTGCGGCATGCCCTGCCCAAAAGAAATAGTTGCCGTCTTTACAATTCCACCGCAGGCGCTACACATGGGAATGGTGCCATTCGCCAAAAATGCGCTCTTTAAGCCGGGTAATTCATACCGTGTTTCACAATCAAGACATTTCGCATAATTACTGTTCCCATGCAGTTCAATAATTTGCTCTGCCGGGATGCCTGATTTGTGATGCAGCCCATCAACATTTTGGGTAATCACATGGCTGACTTTGCCTACCTGAACCAATTTTGAGACCGCCATATGCCCTTCGTTGGGTTCTGCGTCCCCCATGGAATTGTCGCCTGAAAACTGACGTCGCCAGCGTTCACGGCGCTTGTCTTCAGACTGTACGAATTCATTGAAATCAACGGAACTAACGGTTTTGCAAAGGCCCTTAGGACCTCTGAAGTCAGGAATACCGGATTCCGTTGAAATACCCGCCCCGGTAAAAATGACAGCTCTATGACTGCGCTCTATAAGTTGACGAAGCTGCTTAAATTCATCATCCATACAATCTTTCCTTATCGGGTGTCACGGGAATAATCTTTTGACCTAAGTTGATCAAATGCACACGGCGCCCGTTGCAAGCGGGAGATTACTGTCCAAGAACAATCATCGACAGACTGTTTTCCTGTGTCCACTTCTACATCGTAGGTTTTATGAGCATGACACAGTTCGAGATGTCCAGCAGCGGTACCAGGAAATCGACCTGTACGTTTCGCTTCGCGTTCATTTACAACGGAAAGAGCGCAATGCACACCGACAAAGCAAACCTGAAGATGTGCAAACACATCGAGGTAATCTTCAAGAAAGTCCTTATGTAAAATAATGTCATCCACGATAATGTTGTTTCCGGCATCTGCCATGGCCGCAATCGCGCGCCGCATACCTTGGAGTAATGTTATACCGGTTTTGCCGAATTCGATTTTAGTTGTGTGTGCATCAGTGGGCACGACGTTAAGTCCGCGAAAACCATCTGTACCTGCCGGCGCATTCAGACCTCTAAACTTGTCGGGTAGCCCATCTCGAAATTGATCGAGTGCAACATGTTGGTACGGAGAATTCAATTTATCCTGGAGAGCATGGGCCAACGTTGTTTTCCCTGCACTAGAGCAGCCATTCAAGAAGATAATCGTGCCCGGGATCATTGCTCCGGATGACCGTACGCGGCTTCATGACGGGCCCACAGACCTGCCGCGTCAATATCGTAAGTTTGTGTGTCAATATTCTCAAGATTGATGGCCGCAAGCACGCAGCCTAGTTCTGCACAAATTTTAGCGTCAACATCCTGCATTAACCCAAACAGGTATCCCGCACGAAATGCGTCGCCACACCCCGTTGAATCCACAATACGGGTTTTGTCTATTCCGTCCACGTGATTCATCGTACCGGAGGTAAAAACGTTAACGCCGTTGGCGCCATCGGTGACGATAACTTTATCAACCATATGCTGAACCTCCTCGTCACTAAGACCTGAATTATGCTGCAGGATCCCATACTCATGCGCATTGATAATCACAGTGTTTGATAGCGTCAACAATTCATGGATGTCTGCCTCACTGAATTTAGCGATACCCTGGCCGGGATCGAAAATGATCGGGATGTCCAACCTGTGCAAATCCCGCGCTTGCCGCAACATAATGGGCGCATCTTCTGGTGCAAGAATCGCAATGCGGCACTGTTCAATATTTTCGATTTCACTTGGTAATTTGCGCATCAACGATGGCGAGGCACCGGCATGGAACCCTGTAATTTGGTTTCCTTCATCGTCGCTGATGACCATTGCGGTAGCACAGCGCGGCAAAGATGAATCCACAGCAATATACTTTGTACGGATGCCGATCTCAGTGAGATGCTGATGGTAGTGATCCATAAAGTTGAGACCAGCGGCCGATAACGGTGTGACCAGTGTAGATAGTTTGTGCAATCCGTAGGTGATATTCATACCACAACCACCGAAACTTGTGCGTAGTTCCGTGAGCTGCAAAGATATGTTTAACGCCTTTATGTCATACCGTTCTTGGTAGTCAGCGAAGGAACCGTCATAACGGCCCACGAAATCTAGCGCAATACTGCCGCAAACAAGCACCCAGGGTTCGTCATTTTTCATCGCCATTAATAATCCTGTATTGATACTGGCTATTCATTAATATAATTATATCAAGTAGATAGCTCGCATTCTTAATGCACATAATCCTCTCTTGCAAAAATAGGATGTCATGCTAATGTCCACGTCCAAGAATACCGTAGTGTGGCACTTAAGTGGATGCGTTATGGTGAATTGTTGCAATCCATGTGCGCCTGATGAGAGGAGTTAGCTCAACGTGTTTACCGGCATCATACAGTCTATGTTACCCGTCAAGGCAATCGCCAAGCACGAAGGTATGGCAAATCTGACGATGGCATTTCCTGATACATTGATGGCCGGACTTGAGACCGGTGCCAGCGTTGCCATTAACGGGGTCTGTCTGACGGTGACGACAATCACGGGACAGTACGTAACGTTTGATGCAGTTAAAGAAACCTTAGCACTATCGAACCTACAATATTTGATCGATGGTTCTATGGTTAACGTTGAACGATCAGCAAAACACAATTCCGAGATTGGTGGACATATCTTATCCGGCCACGTCATGGGGCTCGCCGAAGTAGTCAGCGTTGAACGCAGTGAGAATAACTGCCGAATGACGTTTTCGATGCCTGGAGAGTGGATGCGATACATATTTAATAAGGGGTTTATGGCTATCAATGGTGCAAGCTTGACCATAGCCAATTGCGAGAAAGACCACTTTGCAGTCAATCTTATTCCCGAAACGCTGGCAAGGACCAATTTTTCACTGCTCAAAGCGCAGGACAAGGTCAACATAGAAATCGACGCACAAACACAGACTATAGTGGATACAGTCGAGCGTGTACTCGCTGAACGACACGACGACAGAGAACAGAAATGACTCAGTTAAGACTATTTGATACCTACGAGCGGAAGATCCGTGACTTAGTGCCTTTACAGGGCAATGAAGTGGGCCTCTACGCCTGTGGACCCACAGTTTATAACTATGTGCATATAGGAAACCTTAGAACTTATATTTTCGAAGATCTGCTGCGTCGCACAATCGAACATGCCGGGTTCGAACTAAAACATGTCATGAACATTACAGATGTTGGCCACCTCACCTCCGATGCAGATTCTGGTGAGGATAAGATGGAAGTCGGGTCACGACGGTCAGGTATGGATGCCTGGGGAATGGCAGAGTTTTATACCGCCGCATTCAAAAATGATCTAGAAAAACTCAACATTTACCCACCGCATATCTGGTGCAAGGCAACCGATCACATCGCTGAACAGATATCCATGATTCAGGAACTGGAAGGTAAGGGTTATACCTACCCGACCAGCGATGGGATTTATTTCAATTCCCGGAAACTCAGCAATTATGGTCATCTGGCTCGTTTGAATATTGAAGGTCTACTGGCTGGTGCCAGGGTAGAGCAGGGTGAGCGACAGTACGTCACCGATTTTGCGTTATGGAAATTTTCAAAGCCGGATGAGAACAGGCAAATGGAATGGGACAGCCCATGGGGTGTTGGCTTTCCAGGATGGCATATCGAATGTTCAGCGATGTCGGCAAAGTACCTGGGTGACTTTTTTGATATCCATTGCGGAGGCAAAGATCACATTCCTATCCACCACACCAATGAAATTGCACAGACTGAGGCCAGTAGAGGCACACGACTTGCTAATTTCTGGATGCACGGCTACTTCTTGGAGCTTCAAAACGAAAAAATGTCTAAATCCAGCGGCGACTTTTTGCAGTTGATCAGCCTGGCAGATGCCGGCTTTGACCCACTGGTCTATCGCTATTTTTGCCTGACGGCGCACTATCGTAACGAACTATCCTTCAGTTGGGAGGGCCTGGTAGCAGCAAAGACTGCACTGAATCGCCTCTACGAGGCAGCATACGAATGGGGGGAACCCGGTGAAGTCTCAGAACACTACAGGGCTCGATTTGTAGAACATCTCTATGAGGACCTGAATGTACCACGAGCACTGGCAGCGGCCTGGGAACTCATCCGTTCCGATGAGCCGAATGACGTTAAGAAGGCAACGTTACTAGAATTTGATGAGATATTTGGACTTGATATTGCTTCCTGGGAACCTGAAGAAGTCTCAGTCCCAGTGGATGTTCAGCAACTGGTGACTGCACGGGAGCAGGCCCGTCTCGATAAGGACTGGAGCCAGGCTGATGCGCTCCGAGAGAAAATTCTAGCTCTCGGATTCATCATAGAAGACGCTGGCGACAAAACAAAAATAAAACCTGTTTAAGTCGCATTAACTATATCGTTTACGCCAGGCTTCGATATCAGTAGCCGTACCATTGTGCAATTGAACACCAAATTCGTTCTCTCCGCTCCATCGCACATCACTCGAGAGGAAAAACTTTCCTGGTTTACGACTGTCGTCAACCCAAAGGTCCAGCACACAACCCATCGGTAAAGTCCTATCGGCAACGATCTTTAGGCCGTTGGCAGAAATATCAGTCGCCTCACAACTTAACGTCGTTCCTACCAGATCACTATCGTTCAACTGAACGACCTGGGCAAATAAACGCTCGCTACTGACACGTCGAATGTCACGTCGGTTATCGGCTTCATCTACTGCTTTTTCTGGGACACGCTTACCACGTGTCGGTGCCACGCGGTCGATTTTTGATGCATACAGTGAACTTTCCATTTCTGTCACCTACGGTTTCAAGTATAAGTCACCTAGTAGTTCGCGATTTTCGTGCCAACTCCTATATTTGTAAAATACTGTATATATTTCAATGCTTTAAATGCCCTTCAGTGGTATTCAGAAGCGTTGAGATACTCTATAATCCGCTGACTTTAGCGGTTAATACCTGACGTGCAGTGACACTATTGACATATCCGCTGACCAATTCATCTTGACTAGGTAATAAAGGCTAGGTAATAAAGAAAAGGGAGAGCTCATATTTCAGATAATCCGTTTTACAGTACCGTGGCTAAATATCAGTCTTCTAAAAGCTCATTGCTTTGCATTGGTCTGGATCCTGATCTTAAGCGAATGCCGGACAACATCCGGCGTGAGCAATATCCCATATTCACCTTTAACAAAGCCATTATCGAAGCGACACAGGACTTAACCTGCTGCTATAAGCCGCAAATCGCCCACTACGCTGCTGCTGGTGCCGAGTCTGAACTTGAAATGACCATAGAATTCATTAAAGCACTTGGTATTCCCGTGCTTCTGGACGCAAAAAGGGGAGACGTGGGTGGCACTGCCACGATGTATGCAGCGGAGCTATTTGACAGATATGGTGCCGATGCCGTCACCATCAATCCCTATCTCGGATTAGACAGCATGGAGCCTTATCTCGACCATGCTGATAAAGGCGTATTCATACTATGTAGAACTTCAAATCCTGGCGGTGGTGAGCTGCAAAATCTGATGCTAGAAAACGGCTCTCGACTTTTCGAGCATGTAGCGCAAGAAGCCTGTACAACCTGGAACTACAACGGCAACGTCGGTTTAGTGGTTGGTGCCACCAGACCGAATGAATTGCAGCGCATAAGAGGAATCGTTGGACAGACAACATTGTTATTACCGGGTGTTGGTAGCCAGGGCGCCGATGTTTCCCAAATGATGTCAGCAGGAGCAGGGGGCGGTATGCTGGTATCATCATCTCGATCAATCATCTTTGCCTCGGAAGGGGCTGACTTCGCTAACGCAGCACGCGAAGTCGCGCTCGCGACCCGAGATGAGATCAACCAATACCGCCAAGCCACCTGACAGCTGAATACGTTTTGTTAACAGTAAGCAGCACAAATGCTCGCTGGGCCACGATAGCGTCGCGAGTTTCACTTGTGATTGCTATTCTAGCCATAACATTCCTGGCGACGTCGCCGGCCCCACCTGTCTCCTTTAGCCTCTGGGACAAGCTCAATCACTTTATTGCTTTTTTCACGCTGGCACTACTTGCCGACTACTCATTCCCTAAAACCGGCTGGCGAAAACCTGTATTCCTCTATTTGTTTTTCTACGGTGTTAGTCTTGAAATTATGCAATGGTTTACCAAATATCGTTTTCTAGACTACGCAGACGTTATTGCCAATGGCATTGGCGTTTTTAGTTATATAGCTATTCGACCGGTACTGGCCTATGTGGTTATACTAAATCAACTTCAAAGGATGGGAGACAGTCAATGAGAGCTACTGTACTCGGATTATTACTGAGTTTCACACAATTTTGTATTGCAGACTGGCAGCTGGACAGTGACCGTTCCGCGATAAATTTCGTATCTATAAAGAACAATCAGATCGCTGAAGTGCATCGCTTCCTGGAATTGTCGGGAGCCGTCGACAACAATGGTTTGGCGCAGGTAGACATCAAGCTTGCCAGTGTTGAAACCAACATTCCGATCAGAAATGATCGAATGAAGAGCATGCTGTTCGAAATCGATTTGTTTGCGGTAGCGTCCGCAACCGTAAAAATCGATGTTCAAAAACTCGCGGGTATCGATACGGGAACAAGTCTAAATACGGATATTACTCTTGATCTTGATCTTCACGGTGTGAAAAAAACCATCGATGCCAATGTGAAGATTACTCATGTGTCAGCAAATATCTGGCAAGTTACCTCAGTACAGCCGGTGATTATTAACGCGAGCACTTTCAACCTTGATCAGGGTGTTGAAGCACTTCAGGCCATCGCAGGTTTAGGTAGTATTGGGGCCGCGGTACCCGTTACATTTAATCTCGAATTTACAAAGCAGTGAGATCGAGATCCGTCCAGATTGGGCAATGATCAGAGGGTCTTTCCATGCCCCGGATATCATAGTCGATACCTGAATCGTGACTATATGAGTGCACACCGGTCGAGTTCATAATGAGATCGATCCGTAAACCACGTTTTGGACTACGTTCATAACCTCGACTCCGATAATCAAACCAACTAAAGAGATCATCAACATCGGGGTGGTGCGATCGATAACTGTCGACCATGCCCCAGTCAACGACGTTTTGAAGCCATTGCCGTTCCTCGGGCAGGAAACTCGTTTTACCATCTCGTAACCAGCGAACTTTGTTTTTTTCACCGATACCTATATCGTTATCTATTGGCGCAACATTCATATCACCCATCAGCACAACCAAGTCGTCAGGTTGATGATCCTCTTGTAGATGCGCCAGAATATCCTGATAAAATTTTTCCTTGGCGGGAAACTTTACAGGATGGCTTCGGCTGCCTCCCTGGGGGAAATAACAATTAATAACGTGGAACAAACGTCCATCAGGAAGGGCAAAAGTACACTTAATAAACCGTCGCTGGCTATCCTCCTGGTCATGATGAAAACCCTTCAAAGTGCTGACCGGGGTTTTTCGAGAGAGTAGGGCGACACCATAGTGCGTCTTCTGACCGTGAAACTGCACTTGATATCCCAATGCTTCAATTTCATCGACAGGAAAATCTTCATCCGTTGCCTTGGTCTCCTGCAGACCGATAATTTCCGGATTGTGCTTAGCAATAACGGCCTCAAGTTGGGGCATGCGAACTCTGACGCTATTAACGTTGAAGGAAACAACTCGCAATTTAAAACTCGAACAGATTAACCGTACTGTCAAACGGATCTTTTTTCTGTGTTAAGTCAAACGTCAGGCCTTCAGCGGCAATGTATGAGTCAATTTTGGAATTGTTCGACTTGAAAAATTGTGTGGATTCAATCGCTACTTCATCCAATTTATCATCAGTACGTTCGGGGATAGAGGCCTTTACTTCATCGACTGTGGCGATCGTTGAGGGTAGGCATACCGCGTGGACAGGAAAGTTTGAGCCATACATCTGCTCTAATAGCGACATCAAAGCGGTTGAGCCTCTCACGCCATAGACCGAAATCAACATGGCAGAAGGCTAGCCGCTCTCAGCAAAAAACTAAGCCTCACCGGCACGCTTTCCGGTAACCAAGTCTCGGAACTTATCGAGGAGTGTCTCGTATTTGTAGTCTGTGAATTCACCGGCGTCAAAAAACATGCCGTGCTCATTGCACGCTTCATACCAAATATGAGGCTGTTTAGCATCCGTTACCTTAGACATTCGTTTGCCGCATATTGGGCAATCTATATCTTCGATCTTATTATATTCTTTGCCTACTACCGGATCTCCACTATCCACAAATTCCGACATCCATTTACCTTTTAGCGATTGCGCTTCGCCTATATCAAGCCATATTCCCATACAGTTTGTGCAGCGATCAACAGTCATATCACGACCGTAGGTTACTTCTTCCATTTCGGCATGGCACTTCGGGCATTTCATTCTTAGCTCACCTTAAGCCTTATCTAGATTTAGTAAGTAAAGCTCACAATTCGACTATAGGAGTATACTGTCTCTGAGACATCTATGCATACCCGTCGTCTGCATAATCGACGCTCCCGGTGATTTGCCATCAGGCTCGAGGTTACGGTGTCATTCGTCCATTTTGTTTTCCAGGTCACAAATATAATCCGAAAATCATTCTGAATAGAGCCTTTCTAAAAAACAAGGATCACGATGCTAGTCTCATCTTTAATTGGGGCTGTTTCCCACCATTCAAGAAATAGTGTATTGGTGTCAATTAGGCATTCGATCTGATTGTTAGTGTTTTAAGGGATAGCGACTCAAAGGGGTCCTTTACATTGATGCCTTCCAGAACCCCTTATATACAAGTGCGTATAATATATATTATGTTAAATTATGAAAATGAGCACCCTGAGAAAGGATGATCATCCACTAGATTCTAAATCTAGCCAAAGCAACCCTCTTCGCCTAACCTTGTTATCATGGATAACGAACTACACCAAATTCTTATTGAAGACACACCTTTCCTGGATGTCAGAGCCGAAGTTGAATATCAGCAAGGCACGATGCCGACATCAGTCAATCTACCCATTTTGACCAATCAAGAACGACACAGGGTTGGATTCTGTTACAAACAACAAGGATCGACAGCTGCGACCAAACTTGGTTACCAATTGGTCTCTGGCGTTACGCGTGACCAAAGAATAGACAGTTGGACTGAATTTCTACGCACGCAGCCGAAAGCACATCTATATTGCTGGCGCGGTGGCCAACGATCAGAAATCGCTCAATTATGGCTCAAAGAGGCCGGATTCGAAGTCCCAAGAATTAACGGCGGCTATAAAGCCCTACGACAGTGTCTAATGAGATGTTTTGAACATATAGCACCATTAATAGTTGTCTCCGGATATACAGGTGTGGGCAAGACTGATTTTATTAATCAATTTAGTGAATCCATAGACCTTGAAGCACTCGCGCACCATCGTGGTTCCGCCTTCGGGAAAAGAGTATCTTCTCAACCTGTCCAGGCAGATTTTGAAAATTCACTGGCGATCGATCTATTAAAGAAAAAGCACGCAGAGCGTTTTCTATTTGTAGAGGATGAAAGTCGACTAATCGGCCGTATACAAGTTCCGCATCTATTCAAGAACGCCATGGATGCTGCAGCTATCGTGGTTTTACAGGATTCTCTTAAGCAACGTGTCGAAAGAATTTTACAGGACTATATCGTTGTGCAATTTAATGAGTTAACAGCAGTACATGGCGATGAGGCACTGGAGCAGCTATCAAACCAGCTATTGGCGGCAACAGATGCCATCAAAAAACGCTTGGGCGGTGTGAATCATAAAACTGTCAGGCAAATGGTTGAGAGCGCACTGGTACGACACGGGGCAAATGACATTCAGGGTCACAAGGAATGGATCGAGTTTCTTCTGGTGCACTACTATGATCCGATGTACAACTTCCAGTTACAGCAAAAAAGCGACCGAATCGTGTTTACAGGTACATGGCAAGAAATAGCATACTGGCACAGCAAGAAAGCTGGTGATATCTGAGGAAATTAAGTTTAAGCGGAACCTGTACCCGCCTCGTTTTCCTTGAGACGTTCACGATCAATTTCAAGGACTCGGTCATGAATCGGCGGATACTCATTGCATATTCGGTCCAGATCGACGCGTTTAAGTTCATAGAGAGAACATGGAGTAGCGGCTTCAGCAGTCGCATTTCTCGGCGTACTATTTAGCAAAGCTGCTTCACCCAGAATGTCCCCGGCAAATAATGTGGCAACCTGAGTAGTCTGTCCCGCATCCTCGATTAAAACGTTGGCAATGCCTCTCGCAATCAAAAACATCGAGTCGCCCTGCTGCCCCTGCTTAACAATTGCGGTGCCCCGTGGCACAGTTCTAGGACGAAGATAATTTTGAATAAAATCGAAATCCTTTGTCTCCATATCGGCGAATATCGAAGTGTTGCGTAACAATTCCGAGATCTCAATTTCAAAGCAGGCTGATATATTGTCCTGCTTAAGCTGCCGAAGCCGCTCAGATTGCTCCTTGAGAATGTCGTGGGCGATACCTTCCTGAATCATGCCTAGGCTAGCGGCATGCTCAACAGACTCATGCTCCGCGATCAATAATAGACGCTGTCCGAGCTGTTCCTGAACTGTTTCAAGAAATTCCGGGTATTGATCACCAACTTCGTCGATCTGCGCCTTAGTCTCATCGCGCATTTTTTCGTATACCGTTCTAACTTTTGCTTCCGCTTGCTCATCGGCTGAACTTTCACCGGCGATTTCATGCAAATGTGACAAAACGCTACTGGAGGATCGAAACCTACCCCAGGCAACATCAAAATCTCGAATTATACGTAGGGTGCGCATCCTCTCTGACAACATCTGGCCGCCAGGAAAAATCTCAAGTAGACGAATAATCAAAAGGTGCATCGCCTTACCCAGGGACATTTCAATACTTTCTTGCGGCAAGACTTTGCTATGTCTCACGCCATCCAACTGTACAACGACCGTATGATCAAGCTCCCGGAAAGCCCACTCATTGATCAGCCCCCGACTAAACAACTCATAGATTCGCGCTTTTTCTCTGGCTAAACAGCGTAATGCCAGTATGTTGGTCCGCTCATCCAGGCTCATGTCTTCATTAAGCGCACTAATCTCGACATTCAGATCACGAAGATTGCGTTCGCATTTTTCCCGAATATTGTCAGCAATACGCTGCGAGAAGTGCCCACCATCTACCAGACCATCTATTTGTTGCAGGCCCTGCTCTCTTGCATGTCTATCACCCTCGAGTTTCGCGAGACTGTCCGAAACACTAAGTGCATCCAGCCCCAACCATTTAACCAATATTTCAATGGATAAGCCCTGCAGAACCAGCGTTGCCAGCACTGCTCCCATAACAATCGCAACCAGGCTGTCTTTATATTCAAAGGGCGGCAGGGACAATACAATGGCGAGCGCTATCGCACCACGAAGCCCGCCCCAATACATCACTAATTTAAACGGTGTACCAATATGTTCCGAGCCGGGTACTTTGCCTACCAAGGGCACCACGCCAAATATGACAATTGCCCTAGATATCAACATCGCACAGAAAATGATGGCAATAAGGTCGACGGATTGCCACAACACGACGAGGTCGATCTGCAAACCGACCATCAAGAAAATTAGCGCGTTGGCCACGTAGGCAAGATACTCCCAGAAATGTTCCATAAACTCAGAGGTCGAGGGTGAGATTTTGGATTTTCCCCAGGACCCGATCATGAGACCAGCGGCTACTACCGCCATGATGCCACTCACATGAAAGACCTGTTCAGCAACGATAAAAGATAAATATGCAAGAATCGTTGTCAGTGTAATTTCAATCGCTGGATCAGATTCGACGGCTCCCAGAGTCTCTCCAACAATTGCCGCTAACACCAGACCTACAAAGACCCCGCCCAGGAATACGAAGAAGAACTCCCCTACCCCTTCAAAAACCATCTCATTGGAAAAACTTCCCGCCGATAGAATGCCTATGAGTAAGGTTGCAAGCACCAGCGAGGTGGCATCGTTAAACAGGCTTTCACCTTCAACCAGGATAGTTAGCCGCTCCGGCACACCCAATTGCTTAAAGATGGAGATTACAGCGACGGGATCAGTTGCGCTTAGTATTGCGCCTAGCAATAACGCAACCATAAATCCAAACTCGGTCGCGCCGGAAATAATTAAACCGATAATTAACGTCGACAATAGCAGACCAGGAATCGCTAACACCAATATCGCCCAAATATTGCGCGAGACCTGGCGCACATCCAAATTGAACGCTGACTCAAAAATTAACGTAGGAATAAAGACGAACAAAACCAATTCTGGCGTCAGGTGAAAAGCACGTAACTCCGCAAGGCCAGGTATATCTTCACCGGCAGCTGCGATTGCGATACCCACGAAAACCAGCAGTATTGTTAACGGCAGCTTATCAACACGCTTGGATAGTAACGTCGTAATTGCCGCCACCAACAACAGCATCATAATGCCGGTAACCAGGTCTGCTATACCATTTGTCGAATTCTCCATAACACTTCTTCTTGTCTAAGAGGAACTAACACGCTAATGCGTATTTGTACCCTGTTAATCTAGCACGTCTCTATGTAACGCTATTTTAGTAGCTTTTCTCCTGACCCAACACCTGCTCACTAATAAAAGATTTTATTAACTCCTGACTGATCGGCGCTAACACCGGGATCATGATCTCTCGCAGGTATCGCTCAACGTGAAACTCTTTCGCATAACCCATACCGCCATGCGTACGTACGGCCTGTTGGCAGGCTTTAAAGGCAGCCTCTGCCGCAAGATATTTTGCACTATTGGCTTCTGCTCCACAGGGTTGACCGTCGTCGTACAAAGAAGCGGCCTTAAAGACCATGAGCTCAGCAGCCTGTAATTCCATCCAATTGACGGCCAACGGATGTTGAACTGCCTGGTTCTTACCGATACTACGATCAAAAACCACCCGTTCCCGAGCATAGTTGGCGGCCCTCTCCAAAGCGACTTGACCTAGACCCACTGATTCAGCAGCAATAAGAATTCTTTCAGGATTCAACCCGTGAAGCAGGCATTTCCAGCCCTCACCTTCTTCACCAATTCTGTCTTCGACCGGCACCACAAGGTTATCGATAAACAACGCATTGGAATCGACAGCTTTTCGGCCCATTTTCTCAATTAGGCGCACTTCGATTTGATCTCGATTTAGGTCTGTATAGAAAAGTGTTAGTCCGTCAGTTGGCTTCACACAATCTTCAATATCTTTAGTGCGTACTATCAGCAGGATTTTACTGGCGGTTTGAGCTGTGGTGGTCCACATTTTGCGACCGTTGATCACATAGTTGTCGCCATCTCTGACAGCCTTGGTTTGCAACCTTGTTGTATTCAGTCCTGCGTCGGGTTCTGTGACACCAAAGCAGGCGCGATCATTTCCCGCTATTAAGGGCCGCAACAATCGCTCCTTTTGTTCATCGGTTCCAAAAACCGCGATGGGATTTGGGCCGAATAAATTCAAGTGAATTGCTGACGCACCACTCATACCTGCTCCGGACCGCGCGATGGTATGGGATAATATTGCGGCTTCAGTAATCCCCAGACCGGATCCCCCAAATTGTTCCGGCATTGCGATTCCTAACCACCCCCCTTCTGTGATCGCTTGAACAAATTCTTCCGGGAATTCTCCATCAGCATCCCGCGCCAACCAGTAATCATCCCCGAATTGGCCGCAAATTTTTTCAACGGCAGCGCGTATCGACAACTGTTGTTCATCGAATTCAAGATTCATCATTTAATCTGCTATCCTTCTGTATCTATTTGAATTTATTAATGTTTACTTCATCTAGTATCGCCATCCATGTATACAAGACAGGGGTTAATGTAGCAAGAAAGCAGTGAATATTTCCATTTTTATTCACTTCTTTAGCAGCGAATATTTGTTATGGTCTAGATCCCCTAAGTCGGGGCAGATGGATTCAATCCGATAAATTTTTAGCAGGGCAACTACTCGAATCGCATGGAAGCATTTCAAACCTCATCCAAACGCACACGCACCCGGGAAGCACTCATTTCTGCGGCAAGAGCGCTCGTGTTTGAAAGGGGCCATGAGAAAATTTCGATACAAGACATCACCTGCAGGGCTAGTGTCGGCACTGGCACTTTCTACAACTACTTTGCGACTAAACATGACGTTTTTGAAGCGGTAGTGGAAGAATACAAAAACCAGTTTGTACGGGAGATTGAGAAAACACGCAGTCGTATTAAAGATCCCGCAATGATGGTCGCTGCAACGCTAAAATACTACTTCCATCAGGCGCAACACAATGAATCCTGGCGCACTTTTCTGTCTTTCTCCGGTTTACCGGGTAGGATTGACCTCAGGCAGGACAGTCATGAAAGTTTTAAGGATATCCAGCGTGGTATTGCTGCCGGCAGATTTAAGGTAGAGGACTGCTATTTTGCACAAAGCCTCATCGCAGGCATGATCGATCATATCAACACTGAAATCGCAAAAGGCCGACTAGCACCGAATGCCGCCGATGAGGCAGTTCGTTATATTCTGCGCATGCTTGGCCTGCCCGATCCAGTCGCTAAAGCACTAACACAAAGTCCACTGCCCCCAGTATCTGCTAGTCACCAAAATAACACAGCGATTCGACATTTCTCCTAGCCAGTGGTTTCAGCATTTGTTCTATTCGCGACGATATTTAGAAAAGATCGCTCATGCAGCTCTGCGAGCGTAATGCCGGTAGCAAGTGCCTCATTTTCGGTAATGGCGCCACAATTGATCCCTGAAATAAAGTAGTTCAAGAGCCCCTGTGCAGACGCAGCATCATCAAAGGTGTTACCAACCATTGACGCCTGGGCAGCTTGATCAATAAACGTCTTAAGACGGTCAGTTGCCTCACTCAGCCCCTCTAGAAAAAAGTAATATACCGCGGCGTAACGTACGGGTAACTGCGCTGGATTTAAGTCCCAACTCTGATAGAAACCTAATCGCAGTGAATGCATTATGTTTCTAAAATGCACTCGCCACGCCGCATACACCACATCAACATTCTGCTGCTGTGCTTCCGGGCTTAAATCTTCTCCACGGTGTGGCGCAATAGGCATGATGTTGGTGATGCCATCACAAAGTGCTACACCAGTTCCAGTAAGAGAAACCTGCATAAGCTGACGCGAAAATTCTGCGGCAGGATGTAAATGATCCTGGTGGGCAGATGCAATATTGCAGGTCGCGGTATAGTCAAAGGTGCCCAGGATCGCTGCAGTCACACGTCCCTTCCCCGCCTGCACAAGCGTGGGGATAGCACAGCCTCCCGCTTGCGAAAATACGGACTGCACGGTTTCAATCATCAATTCAATGTCGATAGACGCTGTCGACAAGCCACACTTTTTCTCTAGTAAACTCAGACAATCGGCCAGCACGGCAACCTGTTCTGGCGTCGTGACTTTCGGCAGCGTCACGCGAAATGGATGCGGCAGGTTGCCACCCAGTTGTTCGCTCAAACAACTAACAAAAATATCCAAGGTTCTGATCGATCGATACTTTGCCTCCTCAGTTAACGCCTTGATGCGGATACCTACAAATGGCGGCAAGCTGTTTTCGTTGTAGCCCTGCGCCATAGCCTGAGCAGCTGCAATAGCATGTTGGTCCTCCTCTTCATTTGAGCGCACGCCGTAACCATCTTCAAAATCAACACGATGGTCTTCCACGGCTTCAGTCTTTAACTTATGGAGCATACGATCATAGACTGTACGTGCGATGCCTTGGTCCGCCTCAGAATCCACTGTCAGCGTTTCCGCACCGGGAAAGCCCATGCCAACCGCTAGCTCAAAGAAAGTTGGCGCATAGGTGTTGACATGTCGTAACGCAAGATCGGCCATCTTTTGTGTTGCGCCCGGTTTGTATAAATTGGCACCGCCATAAAGCGTATGGACTGGCTGGCGCTTAATCTGCAATCCAGGATAGGCTCCGTCAAATTGTTGGTTGGAATTGAGCAATCGCTGCAATAGCGGGTCCAGTTCTTGTCCAGTCAGAGAAGTCACAACAATTCCTATCTTAAAAGTGCTCTTATTATACGCATTCGCAGAGTGTCGTCGGCACAAAACATGATATGGTTTAGCGATGCGTGTGCCTGATATATCCCTGGTAAATCAATATTTCCTGGAGTTGCAAAATAAAATTTGCACTGACTTGGGTAGCAGAGAAAACACTGCCGCCTTTAGCGCTGAAGACATCGCCACAGCACAAGGAGGTCACTCCCGACCCCGTGTTCTTGAAAACGGTCAGCATGTGGAAAAGGCTGCGGTACTCTGTTCACACAGTGTCGGGGCTGCGTTACCCCAGGCCGCAACCGAAAGAAATCCTCAACTTGCGGGAAAGGGGTTTGAAGCCAGCGCGATCTCGATGATCGTTCATCCAAGAAACCCCTATATTCCAACCTTTCATGCAAATTTACGGTTTTTTCTTATCGATGAAGACAACTGGTATTTTGGGGGAGGTTTTGACCTAACGCCGTACTATGCATTCCCGGAAGATGTACTGCATTGGCATAGAACCGCCGAAGATGCCTGCAAACCATTCGGTAACAATCTATACGGCATGCTAAAAGCACAATGTGACGAATATTTTTTTCTGCCCCATCGTGGTGAACCGAGGGGCGTCGGTGGTATATTTTTTGATGACTGGACTGAAGGCGGATTTGAACGCGCCTTTACCTTTGTACAAAGTGTCGGTGACCACATCATGCCAGCCTATCTACCTATCCTCGACCGACGCAAGGACCATCCATACAGCACCAAAGAAGAAGAATTCATGATGTTTCGCCGCGGACGATATGCAGAATTCAATCTGGCTATCGACCGGGGGACTCTCTATGGGCTACAGTCTGGAAGAAGAATCGAATCAGTCCTTGCTTCAATGCCTCCCCGGGCGATGTGGAAATACAATTGGTCCCCAGAAACAGGCTCTGCAGAAGCAGACCTCTATGAAAACTATCTCAGGGCGCGGGACTGGTTAGTAGAATTGTTATAAGATATGCACTATATCCTATTGATTATTAAAGCTATTATATCTAAATTATTACGACAGTAACCGACGGTGGGTTTAACGAGACTTCTTCATGGAACCCCCGGATTAACAACACGTGTTGTCCTTAAACACCAAGACCAGATTCAAGGGTAATTTTTCGTGCTAACTCATTGGGATTTGCCTTGCCCGCATCCGGGTCGTAGATAGGCACAACCCCGCATAGAAGCGACATTCGATGGAACACCTGTTGATTACCGGTAACTGCAACTATCGGCGCTGCGGGCCGGGCCGTACTTACGATATGGGCAGAAATACCGCTTTGCGTGACTACCAACACCGCCCTTGCCATCAGATCACGGGACATCCTGGCGGTCGCCGTACCAATAACCTGCATCAACGAGATCGGCGGCACGTCCCTCGTGTGCAAACCATATTGACCACTGGTCCAGAGATGGGCTTCTGTTTGCTTTGCTATACGATCCATCATTTCGACGGCATCGACCGGATATTCTCCCGCTGCAGTTTCACCAGAGAGCATGACTGCATCAGCACCACTGACAACAGCATGAGAGACATCAGTCACCTCTGCTCTGGTAGGTCGTGCATGGTTGATCATTGATTCAGGCATTTGGGTCGCGACGATGACAGGCTTGCCCTTACGCCGCGCGAGAGCAATTAACTAATTTTGTGCAATAGGGAGTTCTTCTGGAGGCAATTCTACACCCAGATCCCCACGAGCAACCATAATGCCATCGGCAACATCGAGAATCTGTTCCGCGTCAGCCAGTGCTTTAGGTTACTCTATTTTGGCAATAACCAGAATATCAGTATCGCCAATGACTTGCCGCAGATCTTCGATATCCTGCGCCTGCCACACAAACGGCAATGCTAGATAATCTACGCCGAGAGACATTGCAAAGCGTACATCCTCAATCTCTTTTGCCGTCAGAGATGGGGCCGACACAGTGACACCAGGAAAATTGATACCTTTGTTATCGGAAAGCCCCCGCCATGCAGGACGCGAAGACGGTATCTTCCACTGCCGAGGTGGTCACTTTTAACTCTATCAGTCCATCGGCAAGTAGAATTTTGTCTCCCTCCCGGACATCCCGACACAATCCTTCATACTGGGAAACAATAATGCCTGATGTACCGATTCGAGGCCGGGTGGTAATAGTAACCACATCACCGGTGGATAATTCAATTGCGCCGTTCTCGAATCGCCCCGTACGAATTTTAGGTCCGCAAAGGTCAAGCAGTATCCCGACCGAACGCTGCAACTGATCTGCAGCCGACAAAATATCCTGAAAAACCTGTCGGTGACTGTCTCGATCGCCATGGGACATGTTGAGTCGAAAGACGTTAACACCCGCCAGTAACAACTACTCTAGCATATGCGGACTTGATGAAGCAGGTCCAACGGTGGCGACAATTTTAGTGCGTCGATTTTTAAGTAAATCGACCCGAGTAATAACAGCCATGTATTTTAGTTCGATCTAATCTGCCCAAGTGTAAAGACTAGTTCTGTTGATTTAAATGCCTTTTCACATGCTTTTGCCCGAAACCTTTAACCTTTTTAGAAACCTCCAATAAGGATTCATTTATTAATCGTTCAGAACACATATAATCTTGGCTCCTTACGGTGGTTTATTCATGCTCTACTATCTCGGACAATATCTAGCTGACATTGCTGGCCCATTAAGGCTTCTCGAATCATACATATTCCTGGCAGGGCTTGGCACTGCACTGGGTGCTCTGCTTACCTGGTGGCTACTGCCACGTCTTTGGCATCGCTTGCCAACAGACAAAGGACGAGAATACGCCATAGATGCCGAGAAGAGCATCGGAAAGCCTATGTCCGGCGGTATCATATTCATATCCCTGTTTATCATAATCAGCCTACTTGTCGTTCCATTCGACTGGAAGTTTGCCGGTATACTCGTGTGCACACTGATGGCGATGATCGTTGGTTATCTGGACGACAAAAGCATCGGCGGTTGGAGCGAGTATCGACTGGGTGCAGCTGATCTTATTATCGCCATATTCGCCTCTATCATGATATGCGAACTGCGGCCATTCACTATTTGGTTACCGCTGTTTAAGGATGCCTTCATAGTGGGGCCGACGTTATTTATCGCCGTTTCAACCGTCTTAATATGGACCTCAATTAATGCCACCAATTGTACAGATGGGGTGGATGGTTTATCAGCCAGTTTATCCAGCATGGGGATCTTATTCTTGGGTGGCATCCTTTACGGTATCGTAGGCCATGCGGACATATCTTCATACCTGCTGGTACCGCATTACAAGGAGGGAGCAGATTGGGCGATCATGGCATTTGTCCTGGTAGGTTGCCTCACCGGATACTTATGGCACAACAGTTACCCCAGCGCTGTCATGATGGGCGATTCAGGGTCAAGGCCCATTGGACTGATGCTTGGCGTGCTTGTGATGGCTTGTGGTAATCCATTTCTCATCCTGGTCGTCGCTTTTGTCGTCTTAGTTAACGGCGCGACAGGTATGATAAAAGTCGCTCTATTAAGATTTTTTAAAATTGGTATATTTGCAAAAATTCGCTATCCACTGCACGATCATGTGCGCCACAATATGGGCTGGTCAAATACACAAGTACTGGTTCGGTTCATGTTATTACAGGCAGTAGGCACTCCTATTTTGCTAGTGTTATTGCTCAAGATCCGTTAACTGGGCAACCGCTGGTAACCTGCGCATATGAAGCCTCGAGCCTAAAGAGGAGACTTGATATTCCGCGCAACCACCTAACTTTTGCTGTCCTTGCCACGCTCATGGTGACTGTCCCGTCATTCGGAGAATCGATATCAGCTAAAAAACTGACGGTCATTCGAGAACTGATGGAAGTTACTGGCGCGAAAATTGATCGTTCAGAATTTGCTAAAGCCTTTATTCAACAAATGAATTCTGTACTGCGCTTAAAAGATCCGACCCTACCTGATCGGGTAACAATGATGCTTACCGAGGAGGTAAAGTCTCTCATTGCAGAAGAACTCGATAACGAAGTGCTACAACACAAAATTTATCCAACTTACGCAAACCATTTCACGTTAGAGGAACTCAAGTAATTAGTTGAATTCAACCGGTTACCCGTTGGACAAAAAGCCAACCAGGTAATGCCCAACCTGGTTCGACAGAGTATGCTGGCTGCAGAGCAATGGTCAGCAGAAATAGCACCCAAATTGTCAACAAGAGTTCTCAAAAGATTTTCTGATGAAGGCATTGAGATTAGGTAAAGTGCCTCGCGAAGTTAACGATTAAGGAATTTCAAACTTGTCGACCTACGTTAACGAATCTTTTCACCGACTCATGTTATCGCCCGACGTCTATCAGTGGATACGGACGCTGGAAGCGTTCGCCGAACACATGGCATTCAGTATGCTTAGCACTCACTGGCGGCCAAATGGTTGAACAACTACTAAAACTATATGGTGGAAAATTACTAGTTCACGGACACACCCCATCGCAATCGCACGTGGCGTTGACCCAGTTTCGGTCACCAGCGCCTGAGAGTACTCGGATGGACGTTGCCTGAACGTTGACGGCGCGATATACATGGGC
>JAQWMV010000153.1 GCA_029246605.1 Pseudomonadales bacterium
GCTCTTATAGTGCGCCGAGCCATCTCCCGGCACCATATAGTATGGTTTTCTCTTCTTGTTCTTAGGAACCAACTTAATCATAAGTAGAATGCCATTGTCGCGGTATTCATATATTGTCCTGTCCCTGCCTTCTATGATTTGTATATCGTCTCTGGATATAGGGTGAAATGCCCCCGATACCGTCGACACAATGCAAAGAAGAATGATTGAAATAAGCGTTCTGTTCAAAGTATGGTTCGTAGTGTTATTACCGAGGTGTGATCAATATGCAGGACCATTACCAACTGGTACTCATCGATGGGTCATCGTACCTGTTTAGAGCTTTTCATGCACTACCCCCACTAACCACTTCAAAGGGACAACCTACTGGAGCGATTAAGGGCGTGATCAGCATGATCCGAAAACTCATGAGTGATTTTCCAGACAGTCATATAGCTTGTGTTTTCGATGCCAAGGGAAAATCTTTTCGCAACGATATCTACCCTGATTACAAAGCGAATAGAGCCGCGATGCCAGATGACTTGCGTAGCCAGATTGCCCCCATCCACGAGATCATAAAATTAATGGGTGTTCCTTTGCTTATGGTCGATGGAGTAGAGGCAGATGACGTCATAGGAACATTAGCGGATCAGGCATCTCACGCAGGGATGAGTGTGCTGGTATCAACGGGTGATAAGGACATGGCACAGTTGGTCAACGATCATGTGACGCTGATCAACACAATGAACGATGCTGTTTTCGACAGTGCCGGTGTAGTAGAAAAATTTGGTGTACGGCCAGACCAGATAATCGACTATCTCGCACTGGTCGGTGATACATCCGACAATATTCCCGGCGTACCCAAGTGTGGACCTAAAACAGCGATTAAGTGGCTTACACAATATCAATCGCTCGCCGGGGTTATTGAAAATGCTGATGATGTCTCTGGCAAGGTTGGTGACAATCTACGTGCCAGCCTTTTACAGTTGCCCATGGCCTACGAGCTGGCAACGATCAAACGGGATGTCAGCCTGGAAAACACCGTTGAGGACCTTAAGCTATTAGCGCCCGATAACGACGGTCTATTGGCTCTTTTTACCGAGCTTGAATTTAAGCCATGGATTGATGAGTTAGCGAAATCAGATCAGCTAGCGAGGGCAGAAAATCCTGCTAACTATCAATTGGTCACTAGTCTGGATGACCTAAAACGCTGGTTTGACACCGCACAATCTCCTTTGGCACTACATATTGAAACGACAGCTGATCACTATGTCGATACCGAGCTGGTAGGTCTATCGTTTTGTTACGAAGCTGAGTCAGCAATCTATGTCCCATTGGGCCATAACTACGATGGCGCACCCGCGCAACTATCGGTAGAACAGGTACTAGATCAGGTCAGAAGCCTCTTAGCGAAGAAAGTCATTATCGGACATGATCTAAAATACGCGGTGAGTGTCCTGGCAAATTATAACCTGGATCTCAGGCCTGGCTTTGACACCATGCTCGCTTCTTACGTTTTAAATTCCGTTGGCTCACGCCATGATATTGATGATCTTAGCATGCGTAATCTTGGCGTTAGAAAAACACAGTATGAAGAAATTGCCGGCAAAGGGGCAAAACAAAAACACTTCAACGAAATCGATATCGCTGATGCGACACCGTTTGCTGCGGAAGTTGCCGATATGGCGTTTCGCCTGGCGGGTGTCCTGCAAGAAAAACTCAAGTCCGAGACATCGCTGGCATCGGTATTTGAGGAGATAGAAATGCCGGTTCTCAGCATTCTGTCCCGTGTTGAACGAAATGGCGTGTTGCTCGACTCGGATCTTTTAGAGCAACAAAGTAGTGAGCTGGACAAGAATATGCGTGAGCTTGAGCAACAAGCCCATGGATTGGCAGGCGAGTCATTCAACCTTGGATCTCCGAAGCAGATTCAGGACATTTTTTTTAACAAGCTCGAATTACCTATTCTAAAGAAGACGCCGAAAGGGCAGCCTTCTACGGCAGAACCAGTACTTCAAGAGTTAGCGCTCGATTATCCTCTACCCAAGGTAATTCTGGAGTACCGCAGTATGTCGAAACTAAAATCGACTTATACTGATCAGTTGCCGAAACAAGTCCATCAGACTACTGGCAGAGTGCATACCTCATACAGGCAGGCCGTTGCTGCGACCGGTCGACTATCGAGTACTGACCCAAATCTCCAAAATATCCCGATCCGCACGCAGGAAGGCAGGCGAGTTCGAAAAGCGTTTGTTGCGCCGAAGGGGTTTGTGTTGGTGGCGGCGGATTACTCACAGATTGAGCTTAGAATCATGGCGCACTTGTCTAACGATGTGGGTCTTGTGTCAGCCTTTAATCAGGAGCTGGATATTCACAAGGCGACTGCCGCAGAGGTGTTTGGTGTGAACGTTGAAGACGTAAAGGACTTCCAACGACGCAATGCCAAGGCAATTAACTTTGGATTGATTTATGGCATGTCGGCGTTTGGATTGTCTCGACAATTAAACATAACCCGGGGCGATGCTGAGGAATATATCAGTTTGTATTTCGAGCGCTACCCCGGTGTTCGAAACTATATGGACCGCATTAGGGTATTGGCCGCAGAACAGGGTTTTGTAGAAACGATATTTGGCCGCCGACTCTACTTACCCGAAATAAATGCAAAAAACTTTCAACGAAGACAAGCGGCGGAGCGAACCGCAATCAATGCGCCAATGCAGGGTAGCGCGGCAGATATTATAAAACGTGCAATGATCACGATTGATAATTGGCTGGTTACGACTGGAATGAATGCGAGAATGATAATGCAGGTGCATGACGAGCTTGTGTTTGAGGTTGCAGAAGATAGTCAGGAGGAATTGGTCGCGGCTGTTTCGGAACATATGGAAGCGGCTGCAGAGCTTAGTATTCCGCTATTGGTTGAAACAGGTGTTGGGAAAAACTGGGATGACGCACATTGACCGGGAACTTTTTGGCTTTCCATTAGTCCTAATAGTAAGTAGCGAACTTCGAGACTTCCCCCCAAGTCCGAAGCAGGGCTCTGACTACCTCCCCCAATACGGTCAGAGCCCTTTTTTATTTGCCACCACATTTATCGACTCAAACGATCAACAGTTCAGTCAGTCTTTTCTGCAATACATCGATGCCGATATTCTTGGTCGCGGAGAAAACCTGTAGGGTCATTGGTTCAGCCAAAGACTTTCGTACCTTGAGTAGCGTGTTCTGTTGAGGGCCCCGCTTGAGTTTGTCGGCTTTGGTTAGCAGGATATGAAGTGGAATATTGGCCGTTTGGCTCCAGTTGATCATGGTTTCGTCGAATTCTGTCAGTGGATGCCGAATGTCCATGAGTAGAATCAGACCTTTTAAGGACTGTCGTTCTCGAAGATAGGTATCCATTTGCTGGTGCCAGCCCTGTTTGACCGCCGTCGGAACGCGGGCGTAGCCAAAACCCGGTAGATCAACTAAACGCAAATCATCCTGTAACGTGAAAAAATTAATGAGCTGTGTTCTACCCGGTGTTTTGCTCGTCCTTGCCAGCTTACTTTGATTAGTTAATTTGTTGATTGCACTGGATTTCCCAGCATTTGAACGTCCACAGAAAGCGACTTCTGCACCTATATCTGGAGGGCAGTCAGATAGTTTCGCCGCGCTTTTCCAGAAAGTGGCCTGATTAAATGAAATTGTCATGAACTCATCCGTGGTAATTGGTTGGGCATTAACCGCGTAGTTTATATATAATGCGGCGTCATTTTATCACTGTGTGGTGCAACATGAGGTTGTTACATTTACTGGCGGGGACATTAATTTTTCTTGGTATCACAGAGGCCAGAGCCGAGGGTGATGCAGAACGGGGTCAGCCGCTTACTGCGCTCTGTGTGGCCTGCCATGGACCCGATGGCAATAGTATAGCAGCAACGTTTCCGAATATTGCGGGCCAAAATGCTCAGTATCTGTTGAAACAGATGCAGGAATTCAAGTCAAACGCGCGAAGCGCCCCCTTGATGACTGGCATGTTGAATGCGTTTAATGATCAGCAACTTGAAGATATCGCGGCTTATTACAGCAAACAGAAGACCCATCGTGGCAACGCGGATCCTGCGCTCGTAGAGCTTGGAGAATCCATTTATCGCTCTGGTATTAAACGTAAAGAGATTGCGGCCTGTTCGTCTTGTCATTCGCCTACGGGTAGCGGTAATGGACCTGCGGCATTCCCGGCGCTAGCCGGACAATGGCCTGAGTATACAGAGGCACAGTTAAAAGCATTTCGCGCCGGGGAGCGGACCAATGATGGCGATTCGCGCATGATGCAAATGACGACGCTGGATTTGTCAGATCCGGAGATCAAAGCAGTTTCATCCTACTTATATGGGCTACGTTAGTTGAGGGAATAAGTGCAGGATAGCGGCGTCTAAGCCTAAGCTGAGTGAATGGGAAAAATGATGAATAGACTGATAATTTTCGTGCTATTAGCCCTCTCGGGACATGTGTTTGCAGCCGAGTATGAAGAAGGCACTCACTATGTGGCCCTCGAGAAACCCATAGAAACAGAAGATCCAGAGAAAATTGAGATCACGGAATACTTCTTTTACGGTTGTTCGCATTGCTTTGAATTTGACCCGGCAGTGGCGCTGTGGGTAAAAAACCAAGCTGATGACGTCATTTTTAATCGTACACCTGTGACCTGGGCTGCCCCACACACCATCCTGGCAAGAACCTATTACACGGCAGAAGCTTTAGGCGTGTTAGAGAAAATACACTTACCGCTATTCCAGGCAGTTCAACAACAGCGAGTAGACAGTCCGGAGTCCATTGCGCTTTTTTTTGGAGAGCATGGCGTCGATCCCGTTGATTTTGCACGGATGTTTGCGTCTTTCCCTGTAGATCGCAACACGCGGGAGGCAGCTGCCCGTGGTAAAGCATACGGTCTTGCGGTACCCGTACCGGCGATGATTGTGAACGGTAAGTACCGCATAGAGGGCTCTATGGCCGGGGGCAACGCGAATATGCTCCGTGTCGCCAGTTATCTGGTTGAACAGGAACGACAGGCTAAAGCTGTTGCAGAGGTTCCTGCGGAGCAGTAAGCACACCTAGCCGTCTTGCTGCATCAACTCTGATTTTTAATTCTTTTCCGGGCTTAAAGTGCGGGATAAATTTGCCTGGTTTATGGATGCCAACTTCACCGGTCTTCGGATTTCGGACATTTCGCGGTTTACGGTAATGGTTTGAGAATGTTCCAAAACCTCTAATTTCGATGCGATCACCGGAGGACAAAGAGTCCGACATGATCTCAATCATCGTATGTACTGCTAAATCGACATCGCGAACAGACAGTTGTTCGAGCCTGTCGGACATTCTTTTGATCAGTTCGGATTTGTTCATAACGTCCGATATCCACTTCTCGTTTGCTAATCATACAAAATAAATTATTAAAATCAATATGTTATACATATAAACTAAAGTATTTAATTAATAAGTTATCGAAAATGCTCGAAATCACGACTTTTTATCGAAAACGAACAACACCAATCGTAGGTAAATTCGCTGCTTTGATTGAATCGTATTTTGCATTCGCATAGAATTCGCCATGGCGCGACGGCAGACATACGGTACTTACGAAGTGACGGTCGTGCGCCCCTCCGAATATCCCCCAAAAACCCCTATCCATGTCCACAATGGTCATGATGGCAGCCTATGGAGCATCGAATGGCGACGATCCTAGAAGATATCTCAAGAACCTTCAGTGAATATTTACTTATCCCAAGACTAACTCGTGCGAACCAGCGACCTGACCTGGTCAATCTGTCCACGCCACTATCAGCGGTGGCACCGAATCAGGAGCCCCGCTTGAAGATCAATATTCCAGTGGTATCGGCCTGTATGCAGGCGGTCAGCGGTGCAGAACTATCTATTTCACTGGCGCGTCAGGGCGGTTTAAGTTTCGTTTTTTGTTCGCAACCTATTGAAGATCAAGTAGAAATTGTCCGTCAGGTGAAGGCCCATAAGGCTGGTTTTGTCAGGAGTGATTCAAACACTACCGAGCAGACCACGCTGGGCGAAGTGATTGAATTGATGCGACTTTCCGGACACTCCACAGTGCCGGTGACCAGTGACGGTAGCCCGAGGGGGGAGCTGAAAGGCCTGATTACCGACCAGGATTTTTGGGAATTTGAGGATGACCTCAGCAATATGGTTAAGCAGCACATGACACCAATGAAAGACGTTATCTATGGTGAAGATGGCATTTCCCTGCGAGATGCTAACGAACTGTTGCACAAACATAAAAAAGACTGCCTACCGATTCTGAGTAAAGATAAAAGATTGGTAGCGCTCGTGTTTAAAAAAGATTATGAGGATCACCGACTGTATCCAATGGAACTACTGGATGCCTCCAAGCGCCTGTGTGTAGGGGCTGCTATCAATACCCACGACTACAGAGAACGGGTACCAGCGGTGGTAGAAGCGGGTGCAGACGCACTGTGCTTTGATTCCTCCGATGGCTTTACAGAGTACCAAATGGAAGGCATCAAGTGGATTCGTGCCAACTATGGCGACGCCGTCGTTATCGGTGGCGGAAATGTTGTTTCCGCGGAAGGGTTTGATTACCTGGTTGAAAATAGTGGGGTTGATTTTGTCAAAGTCGGTATGGGGGGTGGTTCTATCTGTATCACACGGGAACAGAAAGGTATTGGCCGTGGCCAGGCATCTGCGTTGCTTGATGTCGTAGAAAGACGTGAAGCGTACTTTGCGGAAACGGGCCGGTATATCCCTATATGTTCAGATGGTGGCCTGGCCAATGATACGCAAATAGTGATCGCGCTCGCGATGGGGGCGGATTTCGTCATGATGGGCCGGTATTTCGCTATGACGGAAGAAAGCCCAACATCCAAAACCTCTATAAATGGACAAATGTACAAGCCGTATTGGGGAGAGGGAACGCGACGCGCACAAAACTGGCAGCGCTACAATGAAGGTATGAGTTCGCGGAAGATGATGTTTGAGGAAGGTGTTGATGCATACGTACCCCTGGTAGGTACAGTATCGGAAGTGTTGGAAACCACGCTTTATAAATTGCGAAGCACAATGGTCAATGTTGGCGCTGACTCTCTTTCGGATTATAGAGAGCAGGCAATTCTCACCATGGTGTCTGAACAATCAGTAGTAGAAGCGGGAACCTCGACCGTATTCCAATTTTCACCAAACAGCGAATTGGATAACTCCAATTGGGGTAACTCAGGGTGATTGAAGCGATACTTATACTAAAACAGCTGAGTTATAATTCCCTGCCCAAATGAATAGAGAGATGTTGTTGTGAGATTTTTTACTGTTGGTTGCCTGATTTTTTTGACCGTATCGATTGGCATTAAGGCTGACGGTGACATTGTTGATCGAATCAAGAAAGTTGGAACTGTCTGCGTGACCGATATTGTGTGCGATAGCGATGCAAATGGAGATGTAAGCAGTCAAGTAAACAGTGAAGCAGCTCCTGTCACCGAGCAAGTAGTCGCGGCTGCAGGCAATCCCGTCGAGGACAATTACAAGAAAAGCTGTGCAACCTGTCATAACGCTGGCTTAGCGGGAGCCCCTAAGCTGGGAGACAAGGAACAATGGGTTACTCGGATTGAGAAAGGCGTAGATGTACTCTACTCCAGCTTAATGAATGGTTTACCCCCAGGTATGCCGGCAAAAGGCATGTGTTTTAGTTGCTCAGATGATGACCTGAAGGCACTTGTAGATTACATGGTGGACGCCGCTCAATAGCTGTCCATATGGCGGTCTGGTGCGACATTTGAAAGACTGATGCTTAAACTGGATTTTAGATAGTTTGGTATCGATCAAGCTTTCGCAGGCCCAATGCCTCAGTTAAGTGCTTTGTGTGTATGTCGGTTGATTCTTCTATATCCGCGATTGTTCGAGCGACTTTGAGAATTTTATAGTAGCCCCGCGCTGAAAGACCGAGCGCTAACATCGCTTTGTCTAACAGGTGTTGGTCATTCGGAGTAAGTCTGCAATGCGCCTCAGTGTCCTTATTGGTAAGGGCCGCGTTTAATTTTCCGCATCGACTACGCATCACAGATTGTGACTCGACTATTTGCTTTAGAACCAGCTCGTGTTCTGTAAACGAGGTTTTTGCGCTCGTAGCAGAAAGCGTACCGGGTGGGAGGACAGGTACGTCAACGTGGAGATCAATGCGGTCCAGTAAGGGTCCTGAAACTCGAGATCGGTACTTCTATATTTTGTCGTTGGTGCAATCGCAACTATCTGTGTTATCGCCGTAGTAACCACATGGACAAGGATTCATCGCGGCAAGGAGTTGAAAGTTTGCGGGAAAGCGCACCTGATGGTGTGCCCGACTAATGATGATCTCTCCGGATTCAATGGGTTCACGAAGTACTTCGAGAACCTGCCTTGGATATTCTGGTAATTCGTCGAGAAAAAGCACGCCGTTGTGAGCCAGTGAAATTTCCCCGGGCCGTGGTGGATTGCCACCGCCAACTAGCGCTACAGCAGATGCTGTGTGATTCGGTGTACGGAAGGGTCGCACACCGAACGATGTAGTGTCGAACTGATATTTAGAAACAGACTGGACTGATGCCGAAGATAGAGATTCTTCTGTCGACATTACTGGAAGCAAAGAACCCAAACGACTTGCCAGCATTGTTTTGCCACTGCCTGGCGAGCCAATGAAAAGCAGATTGTGCGAACCCGCGGCTGCAATAGTGAGTGCTCGTTTTGCTAGTTTCTGACCTCGAACATCTGAAAGTTTCATTGTGTCGTCGGGGCGTGTTCCTGTGCTTTTCCCCTTCGCTAAAGCTAGCGGTTTACGCGCCAGAAGGTGTGCGATCACGTCCTGGAGACTACTAGTCGCGAAAACCTGTAGGGACGTCTCAACTAATGCCGCCTCGGGACCGTTCGCAGCAGGCACTATGAGGGATCGCTTTGTGGAACTGGTTTGTATGGTTGCTGACAAAATACCACTAACAAATCTGATTTCACCATTTAGTGCCAGCTCACCGAGAAACTCAAAGTCCCTTAAGCAGCCTTCCGGCAGGTTGCCCGCAGCGACCAAAATGCAAAGTGCGATTACAAGATCGTAGCGGCCACCACTTTTCGGCAGGTCGGCAGGGCTCAGATTCACAGTGAGTCGTTTGTTTGGGAAGGAATAGCCAGCTTTGATAATGGCGGTTTTGACTCGGTCTTTACTCTCCTTAACGGCAGTCTCGGGAAGACGAACGATAATGATTTGTGGTAGTCCACTTGTAGTATCGGCTTCTACTGTTATAAGAGGTGCTTGAATACTAACTGCAACCCTAGAGAATGTGATGGCGTAGGTCATGGGTCATGCCGCTGATCGGATTCCCCAATTTTGCATATCCACGTTATTTGATCTTTAGGTGAAACTACCGACTTCATGTCAGTCAGGGCGTTCTTTCTTGTAATCTTTATACTGCACTTATATAGTGCGATGCCTCGGCTCGGGAGCACTATGCTAGTGCATTTTTGGGAAGTATCTACAGTAAGATATGTTCTAAGTACCTGATTATTAAGGTAATTAATTACTTGGCACGGTCAATGCTCTTAATGTGGAACCTAACGCAATCATAGGTTGTATGATGGCTTCGAAAGAAAATCACGAAGCGCATATTGGCAATTGGAATGCGTATGTAATTTCGATAAATTGGTTATAGGGACCGAACGGTCCGAGATAATCCTGAACAAGGAGAACATGAATGAAATTAGTCACGGCAATCATTAAACCATTCAAACTTGATGATGTACGAGAAGCCCTTTCGGACATTTCGGTCCAGGGAATGACAGTTACTGAGGTCAAGGGATTTGGACGCCAGAAAGGACACACCGAATTGTATCGCGGTGCAGAATATGTCGTTGATTTTCTACCGAAAGTAAAAGTGGAGGTCGCCATTGACGATGAGAATCTAGATGCGGTTATTGAAGCGATTACCAATGCGGCAAATACAGGCAAAGTTGGTGATGGGAAGATTTTTGTTGCGCCCCTTGAGGACGTCATACGTATCAGGACCGGCGAAACGGGTAGTGAAGCTGTTTAAACCTTCACGGGCTAGTTTCTTTAGTCCGTCCCCGTAGATCAGAAAGGGCACGTTCGTGTGCCCGTTTCTTTTCTTTCTTGCTTGCTATTTTAGTTGGACGATATAATCCGCCGACTTCCTTGGCTTCATCATTATGAAATATCAAAGTACACGAGGACAGGTATCTGGACTCTCTTTTGTTGAGGCCGTCATGATGGGCCTCGCTTCTGACGGTGGTCTTCTGGTACCCCAGGTGATCCCTGATTTACGCGCTCGGCTCAAATCTATGCGTGGAATGAGTTATAACGCTTTGGCATTTGAAATAATGCGACACTACATCGATGATCTGCCGGAAAAGGATCTTATAGGCCTAATTGATACATCCTACGCGACTTTTGATCATGAGTTGATCACACCCGTGAAGTCGTTGGACAATTTCCATGTATTGGAGTTGTTTCATGGGCCGACGTTGGCGTTCAAAGATGTCGCGCTACAGTTCCTGGGTAATTTTTTTGAACACATTCTCGAGGGCAGCGACGCCAGACTCAATATTCTCTGTGCAACTAGTGGTGATACTGGAAGCGCTGCGATCGCTGGTGTTAAAGGCAAAGCACGTATCAATATCTTCGTGCTATATCCGACTGGAAAAACCAGCCCCTTACAAGAACGGCAAATGACCACGGTGCTGGATGACAATATCCATAACATTTCGCTGAATGGTAGCTTTGACGATTGCCAGACGTTAATGAAGTCAGTGTTTTCCGATCTCCCGTATAGAAATCAGTATCAATTAGGTGCCGTGAACTCCGTAAACTGGGCGCGAATCCTTGCGCAAATTGTCTACTATTTTAGTGCCTGGTGTCAGTTAGACTGCCCTGATCGATTTGATGTTGCCGTACCGACAGGAAATTTTGGGAACATATTTGCGGGTTATCTTGCTAAAAGGATGGGGTTGCCTGTCCATCGTTTAATATTGGCCACTAACCAGAACGACATTCTCGCTAACTTCTTTAACTCAGGTAGGTATCAGAGAGGTGATGTCCATTTTACGCATAGCCCAGCGATGGATATTCAGATAGCCAGTAATTTCGAACGTTACCTCTTTTACGAATTTGGGCAAGCGACAGATAAAGTATCAGATTTCATGAGCCAGTTTCAGTCAACTGGTTCAGCAAACGTCAACTTCAACACGAAAAGACACAACGAAGATTTTCTAGCTGGTGCTGTAAGCAATGAAGAGACACTGCAGACGATCAAGTGGTGTCACGAAAATCACGATTACTTGGTGGACCCACACACCGCTGTTGGAATCCACGTAGGTAGACAGTTTAGCGAACCAGGTATTCCACTTGTTTGTTTATCTACCGCACATCCCGCTAAATTTGAAAGTGCAATGCAAACGGCCCTACCAGGGGTTACGGTTGCGCATCCAACGTTGTCAGCGCTAATGGACTTGCCGGAGCGCAAACAACAAATGGAAGTAGATGAGCAAGCCGTTAAAGATTATCTTGCGGCGCATGCTGGCTAGCAATGTGAGAGACCGCCTCAGGTAATTCCTTCACACTAGACACGATGACGTCCGGGGCGGTACAACCTTGGGATTTAACTTTTTTGCTTTTTACCCAAATGGTATGCATACCAACATTATTTGCGGTATCGATATCCAGGACTGGGTCGTCACCAATGTAGATCATTTCATGGGGCTCGGTGTTGGTGTGTGCCAGGGCACGAGAGAACAGGTTTGGTGCCGGCTTCGGGGCACCCACCTGTTCTGCACTAAAGGAAAATGAGAAGTACGGCGTCAGTCCAAGACGCGAAATATCGGCATTGCCGTTGGTTAACGCACCCAAGACATATGAGTTTGCCAGTTGGCCAATGGCTTCAAGGGCTCCGTCGAAAAAACTAACCTCGTTTCTTGCCGCTAGAAAAATCTCAATTGCAGCGTCAGAGAGTCGCTTTGCTTCAGGCCCGCTGATATCACTCCGAAGCATTGCCTCATGAATAATACGCCTTCTTAACTCGGTGATCTGATGGACTAATTCCGGTGTTTGTTTCAGTACCTGGCCCCGAAGCGAACGCATAGCGATGCTGTCATACTGCAGTGGTGGTGCGTTCTCCTTCAACCAATGATCCAAAAGCTTCTCGGCTCGCAAAATAATTGGTTTTACCGCCCATAGCGTGTCATCCAGATCAAAGCCAATGACCTTAATCATGCTTCTCGGTCTTGTGATGCGCCCTTGGGTGAGCCTTGTCATAAACTTCAGCCAGATGCTGAAAGTCCAGATGTGTGTAGATCTGTGTGGTACTGATATCGGCGTGTCCCAGCAGTTCCTGGACTGCCCTTAGGTCACCGGAGGATTCCAGAAGATGACTCGCAAAGGAATGACGGAGCATATGTGGATGGACATTACCGTTTAAGTGCTGGCTGCGCGTCCAGTGCCGGACTCTTGCCTGAACATTTCTTGGGCTGATTCGAGATCCCCGTTCACTGATGAACAAAGCGTTATCAGTCGGTGACCGTCGACCATCTGGCCTTGCAGCGAGCCAGATCTGAAGTGCAGAAATGGCCTTCTCGCCGATGGGTAAGATTCGCTCTTTGTTACTTTTTCCGCGCACCTTAATGGTCCCGTCATCCCAACTGATATCGAGGAGGTTAGCACCTACCAGTTCAGCCAGGCGCAGCCCTGAGGAATAAAAAAGCTCCAGCATCGCTCGATCTCGTAGGGTATGCCACTTACCGCCTTTCACCTCAAGTAACCTGCTTACCTGATCCGTATCCAACGTCTTTGGTAGTTTCTGTTCAGACTTTGGTGCCGCGAGCTGGTGCGCGGGGTTGTGCTTTACCCTTCCCTCACGATTCAGGTAGTTAAAAAATGATCGTATAGAGGACAGGCAACGTTGCTGCGATTTTCCAGAAAGCCTCTGCCGATGTCCGGCGGACAAAAATAGTCGAAGATGGTGCACCGCAAGATTGTCCCAACCATTGATACCGGTATCGGCACAAAATACGTTCAGCTTGTCTAGGTCACGGGTATAAGCTTTTATGGTGTTGGAGGACAAGTTGCGCTCGTACTGCAGATAACGCAGAAAATCAGTGAGCCAGGGATCTTCCTGCCGGGAGTCTGGCATCTAGTGATCGATATGGCGGGGCAGCAGTAATGCGAGAGCGTCTGCTACGAATCCGATAAACAGTGTGCCAAGACCTGACTTGAAGTAGTCCTTATCTTCACTACCGATCGCAAGAAGTGCGATGGGCTCGTCGATACGTACTGCAAGCACCGCAGCGGAGCGAACCTTGTCGCTGGCGTGACGAAACAAAAAGTCCTGTTCTGCAGAGCGTAGTACACCCATCGTGGGTTCGGTTGCACGCATTAATGCACCGACATACTCCGCTGCACTACTTTCATTGACCACTGAGGTGAAATGGTTGATTTGGCGAGGCGTGTTTCCGAATATGATCAGGCTGTAAGCCGTACTCTTGAACTCCTGGTTAAAGCTATTTTCCAGAGCGGAGAAAAAACTGTCACTGTCATGGCTTGAGATTAGGCTAAGGATCAATGCGCGACATTTATCGAATACATCATTGTTACTTTCTGCTGCAGCGAGTAATTCGTCAAGTTTGCTTCGCGTTTCTGCATTTTGTTCTCGCAACATGCTGGCTTGTCTCTCCACGAGGGAGACCGTGTTGCCGTTGTCTTGTACGAGCGTCAGTGATTGCAGTAACTGCTCTCTGCCGACGAAGAAATCCGGGTGGGCTGCTAAAAATTCAACGACATCATCGGGATTCATCTGGTCGGTCACTGCCTTTGCCTTATTCATATATGTAGTCTGCCCTCGTAAACCCGACAAGCTGAGCCTATCATGTATATATCTGCGTCACTCCCGGCCCATTTAATGTCGAGCTTTCCGCCAGGCAACGATACGCAAACCTGTTCATCCAATAAGCCGCGAAGTCTGCCCGCAACCACTGAGGCACAGGCGCCAGAACCACAGGCGAGGGTTTCTCCTACGCCGCGTTCGTACACCCGCAAAGCGATTTCACTTCGCGACAGAATCTGCATGAAGTTCACGTTAGCACGATCGGGAAAACGCTTGTGTGACTCAAGGATCGGACCCAGTCTATTTACTGGTGCATCTGCAACATCATCAACCACCAATACGGCGTGCGGATTGCCAATATTAACTGCGGACAGACATACCCGTTCAGGTTCTCCGCACTGGTTAAGGGGGCTCATAACTTCGACGTCATAGCTTATCTGTGAGTGGTCGGCCAGGAATGGTATGTGTTCGGGCTCGAGCCTTGCCGGGCCCATGTTGACAGTAATATTCCCGTCTCGTTCCAGTTTGCACTCGATATTGCCGTTTTTAGCTTCCAGGATAATCTGAGTCTTGGTGGTCAGTCCCCTATCCCTGACGAACCTCGTTAAACAACGGGCCCCGTTGCCACACTGAGCAGCTTCAGAGCCGTCAGTATTATAGATGCGAAAGCGAAAATCTGCGGTGGGACTGGCGGGCGGCTCTGCGATCAGCAACTGATCGAAGCCAATCCCCAGCCGTCGGTCCGCAAGCATACGAATTTGATCTTCATTTAGCCGGATGTCCTGCGAAATGAGATCAAGCAGCATAAAGTCGTTGCCGATGCCGTGCATTTTTGTGAATCGTAATAACATGATGCTAGATTACTGGAGCAACCTGCTATTGCAAGTCTGGTGTCACTTCACACCCATCGAAGTCACGTCATAGACTACGTGTGCCAATGCTCAATCAGGGAGAATAGTTTCCAGGTGTAACTGGTCGTCTATTGTTTCCCGTTGTCGAACACAGTAATGATCACTTCCGGAAACAATGATTTCTGCCGCGCGATTACGGGAATTGTAGTTGGAACTCATGACAAATCCGTATGCGCCGGATGAGTGCACGGCAATCAGATCTCCGGTCGCGATCGCCAGCTCACGGTCGTGTGCGATAAAGTCGCCAGTTTCACAGACCGGACCTACAACGGACCAATTTTCCGGATCATCGTGTAGTTCAACCGCAGCAACCTTCTGCCAGGCGTTATACAGTGCGGGTCGAATTAGATCATTCATAGCGGCATCTACGACCGCAAAACGATGGTCACCATTTTGCTTGGTAAGCTCTACTTTGGATAACAATATGCCAGCGTTCGCGACGATGTATCGACCTGGCTCGAAAAATAGTTTTTGACTATGTCTTCCCATGGTTTGCAGAACCGCACTGGCATAGTCTTCCACGGCGATGGGCTGCTCATCTTTGTAGCAAACACCCAGTCCGCCCCCTAGATCAATATGATTAAGGGTAATACCATCCCGCTCCAGACCATCAACCAACTGTAAAACTTCGGCAAGGGCATCTGTCAGTGGGCTTAACTCTGTAATCTGAGATCCGATATGGCAATCGATTCCTACGATATTAATATTGTCCATTGTGGCGGCGCGACGATACATTTCTACGGCAATGTCTGAACTAACCCCGAATTTGTTCTCTTTTAAACCCGTTGCGATGTAGGGGTGGGTTCCCGAGTCGACGTCAGGATTGACGCGTATCGATATCGGTGCAACCTGCCCTAGTTGTGCGGCGATAGATTGCAAAGTATCGAGCTCTGCGACAGATTCGACGTTAAAACACGCGATGTTTGCTTGCAGCGCCATTTGAAGTTCCGCAGCGGTTTTTCCTACCCCAGAGAACACCACGCCTGCTGCATCCCCTCCCGCTCTTAACACCCGTTGTAATTCACCGCCGGACACAATGTCAAAACCGGCACCAAGTCGTGCCAGGATATTGAGGACAGCGAGGTTGGAGTTTGCTTTTACGGAGTAACAAACCCTGTGTGGGTGTGATGCGAATGCCTGCTCGAAACTTGTGTAAGCTGCCTCGATATCGGCGCGACTATATACATAAGTGGGTGTGCCATAGGTATTGGCGATCTCAGTTAAGGCCACATCCTCAGCAACCAACGTGTCATTCACATAGTGAAAACTAGTCATCCTCATCCTCTTCTGTGGTCGGTGCGCTGGCTGTTGATGCCGTGGTGTCCGTTGTCTGTTCCAAAAACAGCACACCCTTCTGACCGCAGGATGTCAGTAAAGCAACTAAAAGAAGTAACAGGCAGCCCCTCATGAGTATCAATGTCCGAAAGAAAGCTTTGCAGTATACTTCTATGCTCGGGGTAAGCAAAAACGCTTGTGGGAGATTAACGTGCAGGACGCAGAATTTCATGCGCTGGTGGATGAACTTTTTAACAGGCTAGAGGATGAACTGGATGCCCAGGAGCTAGATCTGGACATTGATTCCGCAAGCGGTATTCTGACGATTGAGTTTCCAAATGGGTCGTCGGTAATCGTTAGCCGTCAGATAGCAGCGCACGAAGTGTGGGTAGCCGCGCGGTCTGGTGGATTTCATTTGTCGAATGAAGATAGCTGGTTTTGTAGAGTGACCGGTGAAGATTTGGCATCGCTGTTAAGCAGGGTCCTGACTGAGCAGTTGGGCGAGACAGTAACAATGACTATTTCATAGCATTTTTAGCTGTTTGAATGGCCAGAAGGACACTAGCAGGTGCGGTACCACCAATGTGAGATCTGGCGTTGACTGACGCCTCCAGAGACAGGTCTACATCGTCGCCAATTAACTCGCAATGTGCCTGTAGTGTCGCCAGGGGCATACCAGAAAGGTCAGTATCATTTTCTATCGCTAGCGCGACAAGCTTTCCAACGACGTCATGGGCATCGCGAAATGGAAGCCCTTTGTTGACCAGATAATCGGCAAGATCCGTGGCGGTGGCATGTCCTTTACTTGCCGCGAGTCTCATATTGTCTTTCTTGGTAATAATTGCCGGGATCATGTCAGCATAAGCAGTCAGGCATTTGAGTACGGTTTGTACCGTGTCGAATAGCGGTTCCTTGTCTTCCTGATTGTCTTTGTTGTATGCAAGGGGTTGCCCCTTCATCAAGGTAAGCAGTGACATCAGGTGACCAAATACTCGGCCCGATTTACCGCGCACCAGCTCCGGTACGTCGGGGTTTTTCTTCTGGGGCATAATTGAGGAGCCGGTACAGAATCGATCTGGCAAATCGATGTAATCAAACTGAGGGGACGACCAAAGGATGATCTCCTCCGCCCACCGGGAAAGATGCATCATAAGAATCGCGGCAGCGCCGGTAAATTCAATCGCAAAATCTCGGTCACTGACTGCATCAAGAGAGTTTGATGCAACGGCCTCGAAGTCTAATAGTTGTGCAGTAAGCGCGCGATCAATTGGATAGGTTGTGCCTGCAAGTGCCGCGGCACCCAGCGGTGAAACATTAATTCGCTTACGGCAGTCACTCAAACGCGCATAATCGCGCTCGATCATTGTAAACCAGGCCATGAGATGGTGTCCGAAGGTCACTGGTTGGGCAACCTGTAAATGGGTCGAACCGGGCATTATGGTATCGGCTTCTTGCTCTGCCAGAGCCAGCAGCCCACTTTGTAGCCTTTGGAGTTTTTCCAGGATCTCATCGACCATAGCGCGCAGATAAAGACGAATGTCTGTTGCTATTTGATCGTTTCTAGAGCGACCGGTATGGAGCTTTTTACCAGTGTCTCCGATAATGTCTGTTAAGGCTTTTTCGATATTCATGTGAACATCTTCGAGTGCAACAGACCAGGTAAAATCTCCTGCGGTGATTTGCGCAGAGATTTGTGTAAGCCCACGCTCGATATCCGCTAACTCATCAGCGCTTAAGACACCAACCTCTGCCAGCATTGTTGCGTGAGCAATAGAGCCTTGAATGTCGTACTGTGCCAGTTGCTTATCGAAGTCCACAGAGGCAGTAAACGCTTCAACAAAGGCGTCGGTGGCTTCGCTAAAGCGGCCGTCCCAGAGTTTGTTTTTATCGTTCATTATCGGTTTGCTAAAGAGTGGTGCGAAGAAAGATTATAGCAGTTCAAGTACGAAATCAGCATAATCAGAAATTGCTTGATTTCCGACCTCACTGTCTCTGTAGAGAACGCCGTCGGAGGCGGTCGTCAGGCGCAATATTTACCACAGGGAAAACTGGTGACAGAAGACGAGTTTTTTTATCCGATCTGTGCAATCCACAAAGCATTTTATTTTTGGTGCTGATTACTGAGCTTCTTGTATTGGTACTAACACTGGCAAATTCCAGTCTGGTCAACTTCTCATGGGGTAGTCTTGGTGTTACCTCGCTCTTCGTGCAATGGATTGTACTCGCTTCAGCTGCACTGCTTTGTAATTTGCGTTCTTGGTTAGCCAAACAATATCTTATAAAGTCAGTATTGATAGCCTATATCCTGGTTCTAGCAATTACGTTGATTGTGAGTGTTATAGGTGAGTGGATCCTGCGGGGTTCAGAGCCCTGGCGAATGGAGACATACGGCAGGATTGTCAGGAACCTGGTCATCGCAGCGATAATGAGTGGCATCGCGTTTCGCTACCTGTTTTTACAGTATCAGCTACGGTGCCAGGAGCAGGCAGAACTCAATGCTCGCATTCAGGAATTGCAATCAAGGATACGTCCTCACTTTCTATTCAATAGCATGAATATTATTGCCAGTTTGATTAGCGTTGCCCCGGATCTTGCTGAGCAGGTGGTTGAATACCTGTCGGAATTGTTCCGTGCTAGCTTAAGCGATATGACTAATGAGCCGGTGCCGCTGGCGCAGGAGCTCGCGCTCTGCCAAAAGTATGCCCATATTGAGAGTCTGCGACTTGATGATCGCTTACAGCTTGAATGGCAAATCGATGTCGACGTGAATGAGGTTCGCATTCCCATGCTGACATTGCAGCCATTGCTGGAAAATGCGATATATCATGGTATACAACCATTACCTGAGGGGGTTGGTCACTGTAATAATCAAGGAGCTGGCGGGAAAGTTACAGATAGATATCACTAATCCCATCGCTGTTGATGATCATTCCCGTCAACATGGTAAGCGAATGGCGCTGGAAAATATTCGTCATCGTTTGCAGGCGGTGTACGGCAGCGAGGCTGAGATCATTACGGCACAGGATCATGAATTTTAATTCGCTATCCTTTTTCGCTGGCGATCTCACAACACTAGTAAGCCTAGCCAGAGAGGCCTATCGGTAGGCAAATTCAGGCGAACTGTGACTGAGTTCACATTTCTCGAAGATTGACGTTAAATTTCCTTTTTTTGTGCAGTACGTCGCAGTTTTGTAGCCAAAAAGGCGTAATTTGCGTGTTATGGAGTTCCTTCACTTGAAGGAAACGCAAAATGTAAAGGGGTGAAGGCCGATGAAAGTGCTAGTAGTTGACGACGAGAAACTCGCTAGAGAGCGTCTGCAGAGGATTATATCTACGCTTGATAATTACGAGATTGTCGCTGAGGCGGTCAGGAAAGCGGTCGAGCATTCACCGGATATCGTGCTTCTGGATATTCGTATGCCGGGTAGCGATGGCCTGCAAGCGGCGGATCAGTTGGCGGGATTGGCATCTCCACCCGCGGTGATATTTTGTACCGCATTTGCAGAGCATGCTATCGATGCTTTTGATGTTAGCGCTGCAGGTTACCTGCTAAAACCAATCCGCAGGGATGTCCTGATTGATACGTTAAGCAAAATCGGGACAGTCAATTCAGTACAAAGACGGGCAGTAACCGGGGTGGATGAAGTCAGTCATGATTGTCGGGCTAGAACTCATACCAGCGCCAAAACTCGCCGGGGCATAGAGTTAATACCTTTTGCGGAAGTCCAGTTCTTTCAGGCTGACCATAAGTACGTCACCGTACGCCATGAAAGCGGAGAGGTGCTTATTGATGACACGCTGCGAGGCCTGGAAGCTGAGTTTGGAGAGAAACTCGTGCGTATTCATCGCAATGCACTGGTGATGACTGACCATCTCGAAGGTATTGAGCGCGACACGTCGGGTCATTATCGAGTAAGAATGCGGGGTATTGACGAAAAACTTGATGTTAGCCGTCGTCACGTGTCTGGCCTGCGACGTTTGGTACAAACTCTGTAAAAAGGTCAGTCGCCGCAGAAATGAACTGTGCTAACCTTTGGTTTTAACGGCCTACGGTAACCTGTTCAATGACCCAAATCCTTCGAATTGCGACCAGGCAAAGCACCTTGGCGCTTTGGCAGGCCAACTACGTCCGTGACCTACTGCTGGAATCAAATTCAGCGCTACAGGTCGAAATTATCGGGTTTACCACTGAGGGAGATCGCAACCAGCGTAGTCCTCTCAGCCAGATCGGCGGTAAAGGCCTCTTCGTCAAAGAGCTTGAACTTGCATTGTTAAATGGCAGTGCGGATATAGCCGTACATTCCATGAAAGACGTCCCAAGCGAATTGCCAGCGGGGCTTGAAATCGCCGTGATCTGTGAACGAGCCGACCCGCGAGACGCACTGATAACAAGGGATGGCTCTACGCTAAAAGATTTTGGTAGCAAGGCCAGCATAGGAACCTCCAGCCTAAGGCGTCGACTTCAGTTACAGCAGAAACTCCCTCACCTCGATTATCTGGATTTACGTGGCAATGTAGATACCAGGATAGGCAAGCTCGATGATGGACTTTACGACGGGATCATACTGGCCACGGCTGGTCTCAGTCGCTTGGGTCTTGCAGATCGGATATCAGAAATCATCCCAGTAAATGTGTGCCTACCGTCTGCAGGGCAAGGCGCAGTTGGCATCGAATGTCGATCAGATGATCAGCTTGTAAAGTCTGTAATTGCACCGCTCAATCATGAGGATACTAAGCTTTGTGTGACAACGGAGAGAGCAGTTACGGCACAACTCGGTGCCAATTGTACGTTGCCCATTGCTGTGTATGCAGATTTGCAGGGAGGGCAAATTAGTTTGCATTCGTTCGTTAGCGATCAATCTGGAAAAACTATATTGAAGAGAGCCGCTATGGGCCAAAGGATCGACAGCCTGCATATTGCTGAGGAGGTCGCGTCAGGCCTGATGAGTGAAGGTGCAGCAGCACTGATTGCTGATGAGGGAGGGCAACAATGACAGGCAGAGGCGTTATTCTGACCCGACCAATAGGTTACAACAGCGAATTTATGCGTCGCATAACTGACGCCGGGTATCATGGGGTTGAGCGACCGTTGTTGACGATTGAGGAAGTTGTACCGGACGATTTATCCAAGGCACGTGTTGTCAATTTGGATCAGTATGACGTGGTGGTGTTCGTCAGTCGTAATGCCGTGCGATATGGTATGCCTCACCTCACTGGCCGCTGGCCACAATGGCCGGAGGCGCTTAGATGGTGTGCGGTTGGCGCACAGACAGCTGATGAACTGCAGCGCTATGATCTTAATGCGATCTATCCTGAGAATGAGGGCGCGCAGGGCCTGCTTTCTGCCATGGACTGGCAGGGTGCTGACAAAGTTTTGATTGTTAGGGGTAAAGGGGGGCTTGCGACCCTGCGGGATGGGCTTGAAGCGCGGGCTATTACGGTAGACTATTTGGAGGTCTATGAGCGTGTGGGCAACCCGCATGTAACGTTGCATCAGGAAGTGATCGATTTGCGACTCGATGTTGTTGTTTTGACTTCCGGTGAAGGGGTAGACCCTTTGTGTGCGTCAATTGCCGAGGATGTGTTAAGCGAAATGACCATTGTTGTGCCGAGTGAACGAATCAGGGAAGCGCTGGTTGCAAAAGGCCTGAACAATATTCTTGTGAGCGGAAGTACCAGTGATGAAGCAATGCTAACGACCCTGGCGTCGATTTAAGGATGACCTATGTCTGAACAGGAAAACCAGCGCAGTACTCGATCCCCCGTCAGTTGGATCGCCATGGTGCTATCGTTTACGGCACTTGGTGTCGCGGGATATGCTGTTTTTTTGTGGCAGGGAAGTGCCGGGAATGTCATGTCAATCAATCAAGACATTGCAGCGCTCAGTCAACGTCTCAAGGCGCAGGACAGCACACGCCGAGATGAGCAGGAGGCATTTGCCCTGCTCCAGCGCACCCAGGAGGAAAACCTTGAACAATTGCGGTCACATCTAGATGCTGCTGTTCAGCAACTTCAACAGGATCGACAAACGACCCGTAGCGATTGGTTTCTCGCTGAAGTTGAGTATTTATTACGAATCGCAAACCAACGTGTGTTGATGGACAAAGATCCAGCGAGTGCAATTGCGTTGCTCCAGGCAGCGGATCAAATACTGGCGGAAAATAACACCAACAGCCACTTGCTGCGCAGTACTATCGCTCAGGATATGGCAAACCTGCAAGCTGCAGAACGACTTGATGTGGCAGGCATTTACCTGGCGATTGCAGCACAGATTCGCCTTGTCGATGGGTTACAACGAACAGTACATCGTTTTGCACCCGAGATACCAGAGAAGGCGCGGGGCACACCGACCGAAACGGGAATCTGGTCTACAGTGAGCCACCTCGGTGATCGGTTTACCAGTGTATTACTACGATATGTGGATTTTCGGCGCACCACAGAAAAGATCAGTCCAATACTGCCGCCAGACGAGGAATACTATCTGCGTCAGAACCTCATCTTAAGTTTGCAGCAAGCACAAATGGGATTGCTTCGTGAGCGACCCGTTGTCTTTTCGACTTCCTTTTCGGATGCCAGCGCATGGCTAGGGGAATACTTCGATCCTGATCACCCGCTTACGCTAGCGATGCAAGCGGTGTTTGAAGAGTTACAGGCAGTAAACGTCGCCTATGATTTACCGGATGCATCTGCATCGCTGCGGGAAGTCAGAGCGCTCTCTCGCAGTCAGGTAGCGCAATGAAACGCCTGGCGATTATCTCACTCTGCTGCGTGTTATTTGCCGGCTGGCTGGGAACGCTGGTCGCCAGGGATCCTGGCTACGTGCTCATTGCGTATCAGGACTACCGGTTCCAGACCAGCCTCTGGATCATGGTTGCGCTGGTTTGGGTCACCGCTGTTGCCTTGTACTATTTGTTTCGCTTGCTACGCCTCGTGTTGGTTAGTCAATCATCCCTTCGGGATTGGCAGGCTGGACGAAAAGCAAAACGGGCCCATGAACTAACCCATAAAGGAATGGCGTTGCTGGCATCTGGTGAGTATTCCCGGGCTGAGAAATATTTGTTGAGCGGTGCAGACCAAACTGATCAGCCTGGCACCTACTACCTCGCTGCTGCCAAAGCTGCTGAAGCACAGCAGGATAGCGAACAGCGCGAAACGCTGTTGAGAAAAGCGGTAGAGGTGGATGATGAACTTAGTACAGCAGCATCCGTTAGCGCTGCAGAGATGGCGGCCACGCGTGGTGATTGGCAGCGCTGTCTTGATAGTCTGCGGAACGTCAAAGCAAATGATCTGGTGCTAAGACTGCAGAAGCGAGCTCTTTGTGAACTAGAAGACTGGCAGACATTGGTTGATCTGTTACCGGTGTTGCGAAGCGCAGGTTTGGTTTCCTTTGAATTTGAAAAGACCCTGGCACTGCACAGGCTTGCCGCCAAAAACCTGTATGACGACAGCAGGACGAGGCTATATAAAAAACTTGATGATCGTGTTCGCGTTGATCCAGAGGTCGTGATGTGTTTTGTGCAATCAATGATTGACGAACGTACGGCGGAGGTCAACCTACGCCGGGCAATCAAGAAGGACTGGCAACCTCAATACATTCAGGCCTATGCGGCGCTAGGCTCGATGACACTGACAACGCGCATAAAACAGGCAGAATTCTGGCTAAAAAAACATGACGATGCTGATGTCAATTTCGCCTTGGCTACGATGTATGAGAAAGCTGGTGAACATGAAAAGGCTCGAGCCGCATGTCAGAAAAGCATTGATCAAACACCGTCGCAGAGAAGTGTTGCGATGATGGCAAATTACCTGGCGAATGATGGTGAATATGCTGCCAGCAACGATTATCTGAAGCAGGCAATGACGCTGGTTAACTAGAGCAGAGGCGGACAGAAACTAGTTTTAGCCATTTGTTGTTCTGGGCGCGTAGGTGAATACATCTGAAAACATATTTTCCGGTGGCATGCCGCGCGCGACAAAGGTGTCCAGAGTCGCATAGACCATGCCTGGGCTACCCCCGAGGTAGACAGTAACATCCTTCAGGTCAGTAAAATCCTCCAATGCTACGTTGCCTACCAGGCCGGTTCGTCCGGTCCAGTCGGGTGAAGTCTCGGGTTCGCTAATGACGGGTTCGTAATGGAAGTGAGAATTATCTTTCTGCCATTGTCGGCATAGCGAGTCCAAATACAAATCCTGGTGAGTAAGGACTCCCCAATAAAGATATACCGGTTTCCTGTGCCCCAGGTGCTGCAGATGTTCAGAGATACTTTTCATCTGTGTTATGCCGGTGCTTGCAGCGAGCAGAATTAACGGTTTGTCTGGAGCTGATTCGACGTAACAGTCCCCTTTGGGTGCATTGATAAGAATTTCCTGCGACGTATCCAGCAAGTGTTCTATATCATCGGAATCCGATGAGTCGGGTGTGGGACGGATATGCAGTTCTATCGAATCACTAACGTGTGGTGCGTTGGCGATTGAAAATGGACATCTTTTGTCCGGCAAAATGATCTCAAGATATTGCCCTGCCTTGAAATGCAGCGGCTGCTCTGGAGTCAACACTAATCGGCGCGTATCGCTGTTGTAATACTCCAGCGATTTTACGAGGCAGTCGATATGTTTTGACATTTACGTGATTACCATCCGAAGTTTCCAGAACAGGACTAAACTAGATTCCGTCCAGCAATTCGACAACTTGAAGCGACATTCCAAAGGAGCTATCAGAAACTATTGGCTCGGCCTCTGATCCTTGGACAAGAACTAGCTTCTCTTCATGGCTGAGAAAAATTCTTCGTTGGTTTTTGTCTTACGCAATCTATCCAACAAAAATTCAATGGCAGCAAGATCATCCATTTCGTGAAGAATCTTACGCAGGATCCAGACTTTCTGTAATTGCTCATCCGTCATCAGCAATTCTTCTTTTCGAGTACCAGATCGTCGGATATTAATGGCAGGGTAAACACGCTTTTCAGCGATCTTACGCTCCAGGTGTAGCTCTAGATTACCTGTGCCCTTGAACTCCTCGTAGATGACTTCGTCCATCTTCGAGCCGGTGTCGATAAGACAGGTAGCAATGATGGTTAAGCTAGCACCCTCTTCCAAATTCCTGGCTGCGCCAAAAAATCTCTTGGGTCGTTCCAGTGCATGGGCATCAACACCACCGGTCAGTACTTTCCCGGAAGCCGGGATAACGGTGTTGTAGGCTCTTGCAAGACGTGTAATTGAATCCAATAAGATAATGACATCGGTTTTATGTTCTACTAGTCGTTTGGCCTTTTCGATAACCATTTCCGCAACCTGTACGTGTCGTGAAGGTGGCTCATCGAAGGTGCTGGCGACAACTTCGCCACGTACCAGACGTTGCATCTCCGTGACTTCCTCAGGACGCTCATCGATTAACAGAACGATGAGATGACACTCAGGATTGTTGCGCATAATGGATTGCGCCACGTTTTGTAAAATAAGTGTTTTACCGGCTTTCGGTGGCGATACGATTAATCCACGCTGGCCTTTACCGATGGGCGCCGTTAGATCAATGATTCTGGCGGTTAGGTCTTCCGTACTGCCATTTCCAGCTTCCAGACACAACGGAATATCAGGATGCAGCGGTGTGAGGTTCTCAAATAGAATCTTGTTTTTGGACTCGCTCGGGTCGGTAAAATTGATCTGATCAACTTTCAAAAGCGCAAAATAACGCTCACTGTCCTTAGGCGGCCTGATTTTGCCAGATACCGTGTCCCCTGTTCTTAAGTTGAAGCGCCGTATCTGACTGGGTGAAACGTAGATATCATCCGGGCCTGCAAGGTATGAGCTGTCGGGTGATCGTAGGAAGCCAAATCCATCCTGTAGAATTTCAAGAGTCCCATCGCCAAAGATGGATTCACCGCTCTTGGCGTGTTTGCGTAAGACATTGGCGATAATTTCTTGTTTTCGAGAGCGACCGAGGTTGTCCATTCCCATCTCGTGGGCGATTTCTAGTAATTCGGGTATAGGTTTAGCTTTTAGATCAGTTAGATTCATGAGTAGGTTTTTTTTGAGTTAAGGAAAGAAAATACGCGACTGCGCTAAGTTGTTAGTAAATTAGGTTTTTGTGGTTTGTAACGAAAATTTGGAAAGAATGATTACGAAGCCGTGTTAAGTCTTTCTAAGATATTACCTTGATTTGGGGGGTTTCGAATCATTAACATTCGTTGAATGACGCTAAAATGCGATGTTTGAGGAGACTTGTCAACCTTTTTTCTTAGGAATGATTGACTCATCTCCCTTGGAAATCAGATGCTGCTATCGAGAAAAGCAGTTAGTTGTGATTTTGACAGGGCCCCAACTTTGGTTGCCTCGACTGCTCCATTCTTGAACAACATCAATGTAGGAATTCCACGGATACCGTATTTAGGAGGGGTATCTTCGTTTGCATCGATATCGAGCTTGCAGATTTTGATTTTGCCGTCGTATTCAGAGGCAATTTCTTCGAGTACGGGCGCAATTACTTTACAGGGCCCACACCATTCAGCCCAATAATCAACCAGTACTGGCAAATCGGAACTAAGTACTTCGCTTTCAAAAGTGTCATCAGAGACATGATTGATGTCTGACATGGTTACTCCAAAAAAAGTGCGTTAAAAAGATAGAGTCATATCCTAAGCCGCCACTCAAAATTTAACAATCCCTAGAGCGGAAAACAGACGAATCGATGACCCATTGGTCTAAAAAAATGTCACAGTGATGTTGCGATGCGCTTAGCGAAGTAGGTCAAAATTGCATTTGCACCGGCGCGTTTGATGGATACCAGAGATTCGTGAATGACTTTCTCATCGAGCCAGCCATTATTGATAGCCGCCATATGCATGGCATATTCACCGCTAACTTGATAAACCATAGTGGGTACACCGAATTCATCTTTAATACGACGCACGATATCAAGATAAGGCATACCTGGTTTTATCATGACCATGTCTGCGCCTTCTTCAATGTCTAGAGCTACCTCCTGGAGTGCTTCATCGCTGTTCGCAAAATCCATCTGGTAGGTGTGCTTGTTACCACTGCCAAGGTTCGAAGCAGAACCGACAGCATCGCGGAACGGACCATAATATGAGGATGAATACTTTGCTGAGTAGGCGAGAATCTTGGTGTTGACGTGCCCTTCACTTTCGAACGCGCTACGAATATTACCGATTCGGCCATCCATCATGTCTGATGGCGCGATCACATCGACTCCCGCGGCTGCATGAGAAAGCGCCTGCTTGGTTAATGTTTCTAACGTAAGGTCATTAGCGATGTAACCCGCATCATCAATGATGCCGTCCTGACCATGGGAGGTATAGGGATCAAGGGCCACGTCTGCCATGACGCCCAACTCTGGAAATCGCTTTTTGATCTCAGCGATAGCAGTCTGTACCAGCCCGTCTTCGTTATAGGATTCTTCTCCAAGTAGAGATTTTTTCTCGGTAGGCACAAGTGGAAAAAGTGCGATCATAGGTATTTGTAAATCTGCGATGGCCTCGCATTCCCTGAGTAACCTGTCGACGGTCATGCGCTCGATTCCGGGCATGCTATCAACGGGCTGTGTTGTGTCCTTCCCCTCGATGACAAATATCGGGTATATAAGATCACTGGTGGTGAGTGTGGTTTCACGCATAAGCCGGCGACTGAAGTCGTTGCTTCGCATTCGTCGCATGCGGGTAATTGGAAATCTTCTACTCATGATTTTTCCTTCTAGCTCCAGCATATTATCCCAGTAGAGATACTATCTTGTCATTCGCTCGTTTGTTTACATAGATTTAGCTAAAGGCTTTAATTAAATGCCATTACCTTACTCTGGGCTAGCTTATGAAATTCGGCATCTTTTACGAACATCAATTGCCCCGTCCCTGGCGCGAGGGGGCCGAGCTCAAGCTATTTCAGGATGCCTTGGAACAGGTTGAACTGGCCGATCGCATAGGGATCGATCATGCCTGGGAGGTTGAGCATCATCTTTTAGAAGAGTATTCGCATTCCTCAGCACCAGAGATATTCCTGGCGGCAGCGTCGCAACGGACCAAAAATATACGTCTGGGCCATGGCATTCGTCAGGTCATCGCGAATTACAATCATCCCGCAAGAACGGCTGAATGCATTGCAACGTTGGATCTGGTGTCCAACGGCCGGGTGGACTTTGGCACCGGGGAGTCGGCGGCGATCCTGGAGCTAGACGGATTCGACGTTCCCGTAGCGTCGAAACGGGCGCAGTATCTGGAGGCCACCGAGCAAATAGCCAATATGCTGGCGATGGACCGTTACCGCGGTTTTAAGGGCAAATACTTTGAGATGCCCTGTAGAAATATAGTACCCAAAACCGTACAAAAACCACATCCACCGATGTGGGTGGCCTGTTCCAGTCGCGAAACCATCAAGATGGCGGCAAGGTTGGGTATCGGCGCATTAACATTCGCTTTTGTAGATCCCTCGGAAGCCAGACATTGGGTGGATGAGTACTACGATATTATTAAAAGCGATAAGTGCGTACCGATTGGTCATACGGTCAATGCAAACATCTGCATGGTCACAAGCTTTTCCTTACATCAGGATCGGGAGGAAGCAATAAAACGAGGCTTGGAAGGTTTCGAGTTCTTTGGCTTTGCGCTTGGCTCTTTGTATGGTTTTGGTGAACACAGACCTGGAAGGACTAATCTGTTTGAGCAATTTAAAACCCTGCGTGATAAGCGATTGAGCGAAAGTCCATTGGATTTCAGCAGAGCGTTACTGGCTGAAAAAGGTGGCATCGGGACACCGGATGACATGCGCAAACACCTAAAGAAATTCGAGGACGTCGGTGTTGATCAGGTCACGCTCATTCAGCAGGCAGGGCTGAACAAGCATGAACATATTTGCGAGTCACTGGCGCGATTTGGAAGTGAAGTGTTACCTGAGTTTAAAGCAAGGGAAGCCGCAAGAGAGGCCAAAAAATCCGGAGAACTAGCGCCTTACATCGCAGCAGCGATGGCTCGTAAGCAGTATATGCCAGCACTTAAGGAGGATGAGATCCCGACATTTCCTGCCCTCGGTCGGTCCGTCGTTGAAGGTCAAGCAGACCCAAACAAAGCGGTTGTAAAAAGTAAGTCTTAGGCTTCAAGTGTTTGAGTGATTTCCAACCACTCGGTTTCGCGATCGTTGATCTGTGTTTTTAGTTCTATCTGGTCCTTAAGCAATTGTTGAAGGCTACTACCCTGTTCTCGTGTATAGATATCGGGATCAGAAAGTGCTGTTTCGACCTCCTGTATTTTGCGCTGAAGCCTGTCCATTTGTTGTTCAATAGCTCTGATACGAGTGCGTAGTTGTCTGGCGGTTTTATGGCCGGGGACTTTCGCTTTCTCGGGTGGAGAATCTTGAGGTATTTCCCCGGTGTTTGTTTCGGCACCAGTGCATTTAGAAAAGATTCTTGTTTTGTAGTCTGATAGGTCTCCCTCGAAGCGCTGTACCCTGCCATCTTCAATCAGCAGAAATTCATTCACGGTGTTGGCCAGTAGATGTCGATCATGAGAAATAAGTACGATGGCACCGGAAAATTCCTGGAGTGCAACGGTCAGCGCCTGGCACATATCCATATCAAGATGATTGGTGGGTTCGTCCAGTAATAACAGATTTGGCTTTTGGTAAGCGATGATAGAAAGTGCGAGTCGAGCCTTTTCACCACCCGATAGTGTACTCACAGACTGGCTCACCTGATCGCCTTGAAAATCAAAGCCACCTAAGTAGTCTCTCACCTGTTGTGCGGATACGGATTTGTTCAGGGCCTGTATGTGGGTAAAGGCAGACTCGTCCAATCTCAGATTCTCGACCTGCTGTTGTGAGTAGTAACCAATTTTCAGATTGATACCGTGGGTTCTTTCCCCCTGCAATATTTCAAGACTCCCTGCCAAACTGCGCATCAGAGTGGATTTCCCTGCACCGTTGTGTCCCAGTAATCCGTATCTATCGCCGGGCTGCAAACTAAGCCGAACCTTATTTAGTACGGCCTCCTGGTAACCGAGGGAAGCTTTATCTAAAGACAGCAAAGGGTTTGAGATCTTGCCGGCTGTCGGAATAGTGAAATGAAACGGAGAGTCAATGTGTGCAGGCGCAATCAGTTCCATTCGAGCCAGCGCCTTCAAGCGGCTTTGTGCCTGACGCGCTTTGGTTGCTTTCGCCCTAAAGCGGCGCACGAAATCTTGCATATGCGCAACCTCGCGTTGCTGTCGCTGATAGTTGCTCTGCTGCTCAGACAGGCGGGCAGCCTTTAGTTCCTCGAAGCGAGAATAGTTTCCGCGGAAAAATTCAATAATCTTGTGATTCAGATAAGCGATTTGGTTTACACATTCGTCCAGAAACGCTCTGTCATGTGAAATTAACAGCAAGGTGCCCTGGTACTTTTTGATCCAATTTGATAGCCAGAGGATAGCGTCTAGGTCCAGATGGTTTGTAGGTTCATCCAGTAACATTAGATCTGATGGTTGCATGAGTGTGCGCGCGAGGTTCAGGCGAATCTGCCAGCCACCGGAGAAGGCATTCACCGGTTGAAGCAACTCATCCTGATTGAAGCCCAGACCGATCATGAGTTGCTCGGCGCGCGCTCGTGCAGAATAACCATCGATGGCGGCCATCTGCTCATGCAGTTCCGCTAAGTGCTCGAATCGCTCTTCCTGTTCGGCTTCAGCAAGGGCTGCGCTAGCGGAAAAAAAGGCCTGATCCCCGGCAAGCACGTACTCGACCCCTGAGATTGCAGAGCTGATAGTTTCCTGTTGCATGTATGCCAAACGCGTTCCTGACGGGTAATCAACCTCTCCGGCCTCACCGTCCAATTCCCCAGCAATGAGTTTGAACAGACTGGTTTTTCCAGAGCCATTAGCGCCAACCAGACCAGTCTTTGTACCTTTACCAATGGTGAAAGAAACGTCCTGGAACAGCAGTTCCGTGCCGCGGCGCAAGGCGAGATTGGTTAGTGTCAACATAAGATGGTTTAACGTAAGCGAAGGGCCAGTTTAGCATTCTGCGGGCGCCCGATGTGATAGTTGCTTTTACACAAAGCATTGGTATTGAATGTAGCAATTGTAGCTAAAGGAGAAACACAGTCATGATGATCAAGGTAATGGTCTTCATTGTGGTACTGGCCTTCGCCGGCCCATTTTTTATCAAAGGGCCTGATGGAAAACCTTTGCTGACTATCGACGAATTCATGTCTGATCTGTCTCCTGAGAATCTGATTCCCAATGCCGTAAAGTGAGCAGCAGAGCCAACAGCACGGGCGCTGACCAAGGTTTATAGGTGGCAGGATGAAGATGGTGTGTGGCAGTTTTCCGATAACCCTAATGATGCTCCCGGCGCAGAAGTCATGGAGTTAGACGGTAAAATCAATACCATTGAGTCTGTTGCTCCTCAGCCTGTTACAAAATCGCCCACAGCGATTCCAGGTGTCGCTACTGTATCGCCAGGCCAGGCTGCTGAGTTAATAAATACGGTAAACAATCTGCAGGAAACTATCTACCAGCGCAAAGCAGATATGGATGCACTGAGCGGTATGCAGCGCTAGCGTATCGGTCTTACGATCTGAAATACATTTATCGCAATCAATCCGATAAAACCAACCAGCGTCCAGCCGGGGATACTAATACCAAAGAGTGTCCAGGCAATCTCGGCACAGGAGCCATCACCTGTAAGAATCATATTCAGAACTTCGGTCAGTGGAAGCACCTCTAGTAGATAGTCAAGGCCTGGTCCGCAGGCGGGAACCTGATCTTTGGGTAGACTCTGCAGCCACAGCTGGCGAATAGCTAGCGCGGCACCAAGAGCGGCGGCCAGAATGGCACCAATGGCGTAAACACGGATGCCACGCACACCAGGGTGATGTACTGCTGCTATCAGAGTCACGAGCCCGGTCACAATAACCATCACCCGTTGCAGAATACACAAAGGACAGGGTTCCAAGTCCATAGCGTGTTCCATAAAAAGCGCGATGCCCATGAGTGCTGTGCACCCTGCGAATATCAAAAAATTAATGCTGCGTGAGCTGGGTAGATTCATAATTTTGGACCGTATGGAGTTGTACCCAATTGTTTGAAAATGTCACAAGTTCTGGAAAGAAAGTGGCGAAGTCCGCCTCCAGCGATTGTGCATGTTTCTCGAACTGAGTGAAACCGGATGCTAGTGGATTGTCTCTCTTAAGTTTACCAGAGAGGTATACCAAGGAGCGCTCGATAAACGCTGTGCTGCCATATTTTTCCATCGATCTATTGGAATGCATGTGCTTTGCTCGTAGAAGGCTGGACTCTGATAACTGATCGGCATGATCCAATACTTCAGAGAGTGAACGGGCACAAAAATCTTCCAGCGATTCTGTGTGATAGTGGCGCCAGAATCGCGCCAGGAAGTGGTCATAAACAATATCAGTGATGATACCCCCGTAGCGTCGATAGGGTTTGTCGAAGCGTTTGTGACTCGCCTGTACCAGGGGATGAGCATCGGTAAATGCGTCAATGCTGCGGTGCAGCTGTATCCCGGTTGCTATGCTCGGTGAAAAACGATCTGTCAGTCTGCCTCTGACCTCGTCGGCAAGCATGTTGCCAACGAGTAAATCTGGGGAACCATCGGCGAGCGTAAAATGTGCCAGATGGTTCATAGCAAAGACTCGTAGTCACGTTCTATTTCAGCAAGGTACTCGGTAAAAGACGGTTCTGTCTGTGCCTCTTTTTGTTGCTGTGCAATCATTGAGGTACGGGTGAGTTCATTGAAATAATTTTTTTCGGAGTCGGTGAGTGGCTGCGCCAGAAAATATTCGCGATGTTCGCGTGCGGTCACTAGCGCGAATTCATGGAAGGACGCATTCTGCATATCGTTCAACATCTTTCCACTGGGTGTTAATTCAGGTTGATTAAGTTTCCGCGCCTGGACCGACAGGGCTGAGCAGTGATCATCATGTCCAGTCAGCGAATCGAGAAACTCTGCGATCGGCAATAGCTCATCTAACAGCCCTGTCCCCCAGTCGGTTAAAGTTAATCGCTGGCCCATGTCACTTAACATGGTGGGCCTGCGCCCGCCATGTACGACCGCCTGCATATTCGCTTCAACACTCGCGCATAGGACGTCGTCGTGATCTGGGCTCGGTGTTAACAAACAATAAATTAGTAACGTGTCGATAAAGTTAATCGTATCCGCTTCAATGCCTACGGGCGCATAAGGGCAGACGTCGAGTAGCCTGACCTCGATATACTCTACGCCGTCTCTGTGGAGCGCCCGTAGTAGATTCTCGCCGTCATCGGGGACGCGCTTGGCTCTAATGGAGGTATAGAATTCAGCCTCGGACTGCAGGATATTGGCATTGAGCTGTTGACCGGGTTTGCCCGCGGTATAGTCATCATGCTTGGTGGTAATGGCGGTGGCTAGTGTGTTTATGTAGTTATCAAGAGAGTTGTAGCAAATATCGAGTAGCCCTGCCTGGGTTGCGCTTTGATATCCTAAACCACCGTTACGTAGTGATGTTGCATCTGGTTGATACCAGGTACCACTGTCGAGCTGCATAAGATTATGGTTTCTGTCGGTTAAGAATGTGGAAGAAACCGCAGGTGAAGCCCCGAATAGGTAAGTTGGTAACCAAGAAAAACGGCGGAAGTTTCGCATTAAATCAAAGTGCCGTCGGTTGCGGAAATCTGCTGTTGTCTCAGAAGTTGTCTCGATTTTTTGCAGAGCACGCCAAAATGAATCCGGCATTGAAAAGTTGTAATGGACAGCGCAAATGGTCTGCATGGTTCGCCCATATCGATAGCCTAGTCCATGTCGGTAGGTCTCTTTTAATCTCGCGAGATTGGAACTGCCATATTGCGCCAGTGGTATTTCTGTCGTTAATGAGCAGGGCATGCTGGTGGGCCAAAGCAGTCCCCCTTGCAATCCTGAGTAAACGAAACGATGCGTGTCGTTAAGCTGGTCAAGCGCTTCATCAACGGACTTACACACTGGTGTAATGAGTTCCAGTTGAGACTCAGAAAAATCTGTAGTGATAAGGGGATGACAAAGTTTTGAACCGAGAAAATCCGGATGGAGGGTTCGAGCAAGTTCACCCTTGACATCCGTGCGCAATGTTTCACGCTCCAGGCCGCGTCGAATATCAAGTGAGTTGGCATCCTGTCTAACAATAGACTTAAGGGTATCGAGCATCAGTATCTTGCCTAAAGGTTTTGATCACGGAACTTGCGAATAAGCCTGCGGTCCCGCTTGCTTGGCGGTACTTGTGAAATGAGGGCGCCTGCAGATCTTCGCTGCATGCTCTGAAGGTTGCGATTCTCAATGCTTTCCTCGGTTTCTGTGTAGAGTAACTGTGCAGCAGGTGCCCCACTCCGCTTGTCCGTAACATTTTTTACGATAACAGTTTTCTTGTCCCATCCCTGGCTGATGACCAACTCATTGTTAATCTGTACATCCTTACTGGGCTTCCCCCTTTTGCCATTGACGTGCACTTTCCCGCCTTCGATGGCCTCCTTGGCTTTAGCGCGAGTCTTAAAAAAGCGTGCCGCCCATAGCCATTTGTCGAGCCGTACCCCTGTCACGATCCTGTTTCCAGCTGGTAAAAAATTTCGAGCATCGAGAGTTTTCTGCTATCAAAATAATAGAAGCATGATCTTATCACGGCGCGGGCACGCGGTTGATGTTGTCCCTGTCCGCGCGTTGGTGTTCAATGTAGATTCTGAGGTAATCATCCGTGGTAATTGTAATGTCAGATTTTCTTCCGGAAATAATCAAGATAAGTCGTGCTGCTGGTGCAGCTATTTTAAAAGTTTATGAAGAGGGTGACTTCTCTATTGAAATAAAAGCGGATGATTCCCCCCTAACACGAGCTGATCTTGCTGCGCATGAAATTATTGTTGCTGGTTTGAACGAACTGGCGCCAGAGATACCTGTGTTATCAGAAGAATCTGACGCAATTGACTATGAAACAAGAGCCCAATGGCACCGTTACTTTCTGGTGGACCCATTGGATGGTACAAAAGAGTTTATCAATCACAATGGCGAGTTCACCGTAAATATAGCGTTGATTGATGATGGTGTTCCGATAATGGGCGTGGTGTATGTCCCTGTTAAGGATATTCTGTATGCTGCAAGCCAAGTGGGTGAGAAGCTGGCCTATTGTATTGAGAACAATGAACGTAGAACGATAAAGACACGTGCATTGCATCAGGATCAACCTCTGACCCTCGTAGCGAGTCGCAGGCACGGTGGTGATGCATTGGTTTCTATGGTGCAACAGCTGGAACGCAGTTTTCCAGCTGTTGATACCATGAATATGGGTAGTTCGCTCAAGCTATGTCTCGTTGCGGAAGGACAGGCGGATATATATCCCAGGCTCGCGCCTACCTCAGAGTGGGACACCGCTGCGGCGCAAGCCATTGTTGAAGCCGCGGGGGGACTGGTTCTCGATGTCGATTTTGAACCGCTACGCTATAACACGAAAGCGTCGTTGCTTAATCCCCATTTTCTGGTTTTTGGTGATGAAGCCTTCGATTGGCGGCAAGTTCTCGCCGATTAATCCTGCTTTTTTGAAATCATCATGAATTCTATTCATCTAATGCCCCAAGGTTGCTGTGGCTACCACCAGAACCCACGTCTTTAGTAGGGTACAGGGCGTCGCTCATCCACAAGGTGCAAGGCATGGGGATTTCACGAGTTTCAGGTTGATACCTCCTGCATCATAAATTCATGGGTTGTACGGGCGTTCACCGGGTTCAGCTATATAGCCTTGTCACCACAGAATACGCTGTCCGGTCAAGGCTAGGCCTATAAGCCTTGGTTTACCCAGGACTAGGAGAGATGAGGATAGACAGGGAGGGAAATTGGTCTCAGCTAGCCAAGCTGTACGCGCATCCTTCCTGCCGAGGAGAACACTGTATATACATACAGCTTAGGCTAGAGAGGAGTCTAATATAACCGCTATGAAATCCAAATAGAAGATTACAAAAATGGAGATTCCTGTTGTCTTTGTGCCTTGACATTGAGGAAAAGAATATAAGGTTATGAATTGCTGAAAGAAAAGTTCTTCATTTGAGAATAATACTCTGTGAGTTCTCATTAGGAAAAATATTCATAGAGAAATAACGTTTTGAAGCGCGACTATCGGATTGTTTGAGGTCGGATAATCATAGGTCAAATGAACCTCATGGATGTCGATGAGATTGATCGACCAATGGTGTGTTTCAAGACCTAGACGGTAGCGAATTTTTCTTTTTTTATGAAATAGTTATGGACAATTAAGAGGTATAAAATAATAATATCTGGCGTGAGCAAGTTGGGTTCGGATAGAACATTAGCGGAGGCTAAATCATCCCAGTATTTGTAACCGTTTGTCATGTAACCCTTCGAATCTCGGCATTCGATGCCATATACCCAGCGGGGTGGATTTTTTCTAAATTTTTTCAACAAAATTGTTATCCAAGTAAAACCTATGGAGCCTACGGTCTATGACAAACAACGCTAGCGAAGGCGATTTTGACTCAATCATCAAAGATGGTGAGTCGCTTGACGGTACGCCGGAAGATATCGAAACGCTGGACGTCCTCTCGAATCGCGATACGCTGCTCGACAGGGACAACGACGACGAGGAGGGTGCAGAGTCAGAGGAATCCAAGCTTAAAGCGCTGATTGAAAAGGGCAGAGCCCAGGGGTTTTTAACCTACGATCAGCTGACAGAAATGTTGCCCGAGAGTATTGAAGAATCGGATGACTTTGAAAACATCGTTCAGATGTTTGAAGAGATGGGCATCACCATCTACGAAGTTGCACCAGCACCTACAGAAATGAAAGACGGGGCGGAAGAGCAGGCCAGCATTGATGCCGCTCTGGCTATCGATGTCAGTGGTAAGACCATGGATCCCGTTCGTATGTATATGCGTTAGATGGGTACCGTGCCGTTATTGACGCGAGACGGAGAGATCGTGATCGCGAAACGTATCGAGGAGGGTATCCGCGAGACCATGGCCATCTTGGCCCGATATCCCGGAACAGTCGACAGGGTGCTGAGTGAGTATCAAAGGGTCGTTGATGAAGAAGGCGAAGTTACAGTCATCATGAGCGGTTTTCTGGATCCTGAAGACATTATTCCAGATATGTCTAAGCTCGCTGCAGCGAAATCCAGCGGCAATTACCAGGCAAGTGAAGACGAAGAACAAACGAAGGGGCCAGATCTGAAATTGGTCCATCAGCGATTTAAAGACTTACAGAAGGCCCATAAACAAGCCGACAAGGCAATTGCCAAACATGGTCGAGACGATGCAAAAACCAAGAAAGCGCTCGATAAATTAGGTGAAGCGTTTGGACTGTTTAAGCTCGTGCCTGCCCAGATGGAGCCTATCCTGGATTTGGTCCATAGAGACGTACAGGGAATACGTGATCAAGAAAAACTCATACGTGATTTGTGTATGAACAAATCAAAAATGCCCAGAAATGAGTTCATTGAAGGTTTTATGGTCAATGAAACTAACGTCGATTGGATTGATGATCTCATAGCGGCAGATAAAGATTACAGCGAGCGCCTGAAAAGATATCGAGTGTCTATTCGTCATGGTCTTAAAACCATCAAGCGGATTTCTGAACGAACCGGTGTCAATGTAGAAGAAATCAGAGATATCAACCGTCGACTGTTTGTTGCCGTCGGTAAAACGCGCTCAGCTAAGAAAGACATGATTGAAGCAAACCTGCGTCTGGTAATCTCTATTGCCAAAAAGTACACCAACCGCGGGCTGCATTTCCTTGATCTCATTCAGGAAGGCAATATCGGACTGATGAAAGCAGTCGATAAGTTTGAATATCGCCGTGGTTTCAAATTTTCAACCTACGCCACCTGGTGGATTCGTCAGGCGATCACTCGTTCGATCTCGGATCTTGCACGGACCATTCGGGTACCGGTTCATATGATGGAAACGGTGAACAAACTTAATCGTCTGACTCGACAATTGATTCAGGAATTGGGTCGCAACCCGACTATTGAGGAATTGAGCGTTAAGATGGACCTTCCCGAGGACAAAGTGCTTAAAGCCCTTGATGTTGCCAAACAGCCGATTTCTCTGGAAACGCCTGTGGGTGATGATGATGACTCTACCATGTGGAATCTGGTGAGTGACACTTCAGTTGAATCGCCACTTGATCATGCGACTGACGAAGGTTTGAAGGAAACAACAACCAACGTACTGACTGCCTTAACTGAAAGAGAGGCAAAAGTACTGCGAATGCGTTTTGGTATCGATATGAATACCGATCATACGCTCGAAGAGGTAGGTCGCCAGTTTTCAGTAACACGGGAACGAATACGTCAGATCGAAGCAAAAGCGCTACGAAAGTTGCGTCATCCGGCACGTTCCGAACAGTTGCGTAGTTTTATTGACGCCTAAAACCGAAATTCTCGCCACGATTCTGTGGCGAGACTATTCTTATCTCCCCTCCACACGATAATCAACGAAAGCGATCCAGGCACCGTTTTATACCTTTTCCCAAGCGGGATGTTGTTCGGATGTGTGTTGCTGCAGATCACCTCGATGTACACGGTAATAACCGGTTTCGAGAACTATGCAGACTGATGCAGAGCGTTTTTCATTTTGAGTACCACGACAAGCTGGAAGCTCTAAAGAATAGTTACATGACCTTCGATCTCTTCTGCAAACCGGTCGCCGAAGATGTGGAGGTGTGGTTTGGTCTGGCTGCATGGCTGGGCTGCCAAAGCAACTGAGTCCATACACTGGTTGATCTATGGCGGCGGATTCTATGGCTTTTTCAAAATGAAATCGTGGATGTTCCCCTGGGCTGCAATCTATGTCGCGCAGGTTGCCATTGCGATGTTCCTGTGGCCCATCCTCAACGACGGGGGTAGTGTGGGCGGGGGTATTGTTGCCGGTGCCGTATTTGTGCTCCTCGGGATTGCGCTATGGCTGGCCAAGGATGATTTTCGTCATTAGTTGGGTAGACCGAGACGGTCTTCGGCACTGAACATGTCTCCTCCCCAGCTTACAAGAGTCTACTGGCCCAGGAGCTTATCAAAATATACAACGCCTGCACGCTCTTGTTGGGCAACCCAACAAGGTCCAGTGGATTCTTTTTCGACACGCACCACCGCCAAGCTGGTGAATGGTGGACGCGCAAGGTGAGCTGCGTTGACAGCCCCAGGGTCAGCGACGAATACGTCCGCGAGATGTCAATCCGCTACGGAGATCAATCTAATGCATATCGCGTCAGGGTGCTGGGTGAGTTCCCTGTAACGGATGATGACACGATTATCGGGCTGGAGCTCTGTCAGAGCGCTATGGACCGGGAGGTCGAGGTGCTCGAGGACGAGCCCATTGTTTGGGGCCTTGACGTTGCCCGATTTGGTTCTGCCAGCAGCGTGCTCTGCAAGCG
>JAQWMV010000166.1 GCA_029246605.1 Pseudomonadales bacterium
CCTACCTGCGCAGACGCAATGGGCAGGAATCCGTAACCTATGCTAACGACGAGGTTAAAGGTGTTCTGGGTCGGACATTAGGCGTTCCTATTTTTCAGGAACAAGTGATCAAACTTGCTGTAGTGGCCGCTGGCTTTACGCCGGGAGAGGCAGATCAGTTGCGGCGCGCGATGGCCGCCTGGAAGCGCCGCGGAGGGTTAGAACAATTTCAACAAAAGTTAGTCGATGGCATGCTGCAAAGAGGCCATCCACGGGAATTTGCAGAGCGTATTTGCGAGCAGATCACAGGTTTTGGGGAGTATGGTTTCCCGGAATCTCATGCAGCAAGTTTTGCATTACTTGTTTATACCTCTGCCTGGTTAAAACAACATGAACCGGCCGCATTTTATTGCGGGCTATTGAATAGCCAGCCCATGGGGTTTTACTCGCCATCCCAGCTTGTACAGGATGCCAGACGACACCAGGTAAAAATTCTTCCCGTAGACATTGCGCACAGTGAGTGGCAATCAACACTGGAACGAGGCCCGGCAATACGCTTGGGATTCCAAAGAATAAAAGGCTTCCGGGAAGCATCGGCTTTAAAAATCATTCAGGCAAGAAAGCAAAAAACTATACAAAGTCCCCAGGATATTGCAGCACGTGCCAGATTGGATCGCGGCGATCTCTCAAAGCTCAATGAAGGTGGCGCTTTTAAACAACTGTCAGGGCCCAGGTATCAAACACACTGGGATATCCATGGCATTCTTCCTGATACTCCCCTCGTAGATCATGTTGCTGATCAGGAACCCCCATATCGTATTGCTCGAAATCCCCGGGAGGCCGATGATCTACACGCAGACTATACCAGCCTGGGGCTCACCTTAGGTCGACACCCTATGGCGTTGTTGCGGGAACAGGGGGAACCTTTTGCTGACTGTCGGACTGCACGGGACCTCGAAGACCTGCGTCATGGTCGTATGGTTGAGGTATCAGGCATTGTCACCGGCAGACAGCGCCCCTCCACTGCCTCCGGTGTGATATTTCTCACCCTTGAAGATGAAACCAATAACATTAACGTTGTCATCTGGACTCGGGTACTGGAACGTTTTCGGGTCGCCATTGTGCAAGGCCGGTTATTACTGATTAAGGGGATCGTGGAGAAAGAAGCTTCTGTTATTCACGTTATTGCTGGCCACGTTGTGGATCTGAGTCATTATCTTGATAACTTCGCGCTCCAATCTAGAGACTTTCGCTAGCTCGTTCTGTTTACCCAAGACTACAGTAGAATCTGCCGGCGCATGACGTCCAGGCAATCAAGTGGCACGACGCAAACCCAAAAAAATTAAAGTTCTGGTAGTAGATGATCACCAGTTAGTACGTACTGGCACATCGCGGCTACTGGAAGACATAGACGATATGGATATCGTCGGTCAGTCTGATAGTGGTGAAGATGCCATAAAACAGGTTCGTGAACTGAAACCTGATGTAGTGTTGATAAACGTCCAAATGCCTGGCACAGGTGACCTTGAAGCAATACGAAGATGTTTGCGCATACGTCCCTCACTCAAAGTCATAGCAGTGACTATCTATGAAGAAGAGCCGTTCCCGAGCCAATTGCTGTAGATTGGCGCTGTTGGCTATCTGGCTAAAAAAGCCGACGTTAACGAACTCGCTCACGCGATCCGTACGGTCATGTCAGATGAGAAGTACATATCTGCAGAAATCGCGCAGCAACTTGCATTGCGACCTCTTGGGACTAGTGAAGCCTCACCGTTTGAATCTTTAACTGGTAGGGAGACGCAGGTCACACTGCTTGTGGTCAGCGGGAAACGGGTCTCTGAAATCTCTGAAACGCTTAGTTTGTGCCCCAAAACTGTCAACAGTTACCGTTATAGGATTTTCGGTAAACTCGATATACGCAACGATGTCGAACTCACCAAGCTCGCGGTTAAGCACGGTATTATGGAAGCTGAATCCTAGCCGGGTTTACAGACAGGATCTAACACGGGCATCAAGTCACTAACAATGGAATTCCTCACTTCTCGACTCGCATTTTTATAAAAAGACACACGATTATAATTTTCTGAATCGAAATCAGCCTGCCTGGGGTGTGCTTTTAGCAATGGGTAAATGTTATCCGTCTCTCCGAGGAAGATACATTTCTCCTGCTCCCCATTCACCTCGGAGATCACATAGACACCCGGAATAAAATCGTTGAACTGAACATCGTGTGTGTAGACATTCAATTGATATTCTTTACCGGACTTGCCAGCAATCCTGTTCTCACTCACTTTAGGCATTATTTTCTCCTGGATTCTTTTATAACCTTCAACCATGCTACTGGCAACTAAAATTAGAAATTATACGGTTCAAGATGTCAGGTAGCGAAAGCCTTGTAGAAGGCTCCATATCGCACCATATTTTTCGTCTTTCCGGCGTCATGATCCTGGGTTTTCTCGCGATGACGCTCGTTCATCTGGTCGAGATTTTTTACCTGGGTATCGTCGGGCTGGATGCGCTCGCCGCTATCGCGTTTTCTTTTCCTGTGACCATGTCGCTGTCTGCATTTATTCGTGGCATTGGCATTGGCGCCTCATCGATTGTCGCTCGTTCGAACGGCGAGGCTAATATAGAAATCGCTGCTATGACCACGACTCATGGCTATCTCATGGCGCTAGCGGTCACCTTCATCCTGGCGCTAACAGGAAACGTATGCACGAATTCCATATATCACTTACTTGGTGCACGTGGTGAAGTCCTCGCGCTTGCTACGGCGTATACGCAGATATGGTTTCTCGGTTATCCGTTATTGGGGGTTGCGATGGTAGCCAATGGCATTATTCGCTCATTTGGCAATGCAAGATACCCGCTACTAATTATGACTAGCGCCCCACTAGTGCAAGTCATCGTTGCCCCATTTCTTATCTTCGGCCTTATGGGATTTCCTGAGCTGGGATTACTCGGCGCTGCTTGGTCATCAGTGTGCGGCGCCATCGTTATGTTTCTCATCGCCTCCTACTGGTTGATCAGCGAAAAACTATTTCGCGCCGAATTCAAGTCGATTGGCGTCTCCTGCTGGAACATATTGCACGTGGGCATTCCAGCTGCTGCCACGAATCTAATTCAGCCGTTTGGGATGGGTGTCACCACATGGCTCTTGGCTGGCTATGGGATCACGATCGTCGCGGGTTTCGGGGTGGCAAGCCGAATAGAGTCAGTAGTCGCTATGGTGACAATTGGTTTTGCAACTAGCATCGTACCCATTGTGGGGCAAAATTGGGGTGCGAGACATTTCGATCGTGTCCATGATGCATTGCGTACCTGTTATATCGCCTGTCATGGCTGGGGGCTATTCTCGGCGATTATCATGTGGATTGCGGCGCCATTTTTTGTGCGACTGATCAGTGATGATCCCGATATATTGGCAAGTGCAGTGGATTTTTTATTTATTGTACCGATCAGCCTAGGATTCTTGGGCATGATCAACGTGGCAACCCATTCTTTTAACGCCCTACGCAAACCCGGGCCCGCATTGATCTTGTCTCTGGCAAGGCTATATATCATCTATGTTCCACTTGCTTTAATGCTAAGCAACTGGCTGGGCTATACCGGAGTGTTTATTGCCACTGCCTTGAGCAGCATTCTGGTGGGGATTCTTGCGTGGCTCTGGAATAATCATGTGCTCGAAACAGAGCGAAAAACACTAACCACTTAGTACTAACCGAACGTTGACTGTACCTGGATTATCCTGCCGATCGATTGATATTTGTTGAATACCAACACCTTCGCGTTCATTTAGCCGCACGATCCAATTAATCAGATCGTTGAAAACGACATCATTGAACCACACACTGACCGTACTATCTCCCTCCGGCTGCATCCGGCTGGGTTTAATACCAAGTTGCCGTGCTGAGTTAGATATGTCGGTAATCAACGATTGCCCCTTAGGCTTTGCTTTGGTGTTCGATGATGAACTTCTGGCCTGTTTTTCACTAGCTCGCATATATTGGATCAGACTAAACTGCGTATCGCGTTTTTGCAGACTGTCCTGATGATAGGTGTAAATCGGAGACCAGATAGCAAAGTAGATAATCAGTGCCACAAAGAACATCGTCAGCGCAAGCAGTGCGTTTTTCTCTCTATTTTCCAGACTATTATATTTCTCCAGATATGGGTCTATTGCGCTCACGAAGCACCTCCAAAGGATTTTATCTTGACGCTACCCCTTACCGAGTCATCCTGTTGGGAAATAGTACCGATTTCGGCTTGTAGTCCGATTTTATTGAGTAACTCCGAAAACGACACTAGATGACCTGACTGCACGGCTGTTAACTGCAGGATAAGGTCCCCTCTACTTTCGTTATAGTTGATATTATTAACGGTCAACTGTGACCCGGGCAACTGTGCTGCGGTTTCACGAAAAAGGCTGAGGAACTCACCGTCATCTAACCCGCCACCGCCATTAATGTGAGCGCCCCAACGGCGACGGACATCTCGAACATTGCGATCATTGGGGAACACTTCACCGTATAGCGTGTCAACTTCCAGTGCATATTGATCGCCAGCAAGATCGAGATAAATCCCCTGCCCCAGCAACAACGACATATGCAGTAGAAAGGTACTCGCCGCGAGGATAGCTGATGATTTCCATACCAATGCAGCATTGCTTATCTCGCGTTTGGTTTCAAACTCACCTTGCATAAGATTGAGTAGCTGCTGATCGAACATCGGCATTAGCAAAGCGAGTCCTTCCTCAGATTCCTCAACTATCGAAACATTGGAAGTCGCCTGTAGCTGTACGATCTGGATATTCAATTTTTCGTGATATTTCGGCGACAGGTGAACATCTATATCCCCTGGCTCCTCCAGCAGATCGATAGCAAAGGCTATCTGTTCAGATGGCAGCGTGAACCCACTGCCATCTTCAAGACGTACGTGCGCCCGATCGCCTTCAACGGTTACCGTGGTCTTAGTTCCGTGATGCGCCAGTAACGTATCAGTAGTCACAAAAGCAGGGTCGATACCTTCCAGACGAAAAATCGCAAGTAGGTTACGTATTCTTTCCAGATCTGTCACGGCGACAACATAGGCACCCACGTGGTTTTTTTGACCGAGTGCAAAGTGGCACGTATCGACATCCACCGCGATTTTTTCTTCAACGATATAAGGCAAGGCCTGCATGATCTGACGAGGTTGGCGACTAGGCACTACAGCGGTCGTTAGCAATACCTGCTCGCCAGGCAAAAGCACAACGACATCGGCATGATGCTCCTTCACAGTTTGCGCACAGGCTGCAAGCTCTCCTTTGCTGTAGGCAATCTCATCACCTATCCATTCCCAGGGATCGTCCGCTGAAATTACGTTACTGGTTAACTCTGGTCGTATAAATATGGTCATTGTTAGCTTTGCTCTTCCTCTTTCACGGATTCAGGAAACACTTTGCGCGCAAAATTTCGGTAAATAACCCTCATAGATCCGTCGTCATTTCTCTGCACGATGCTGGTTAGATAAGCATCGCGCTCGAAATAACGGGCACGAATCCGTATTTCGAAAAACTTGGATTGTACACCAAGACCTGTAGTAGCGATGCCCAACCCCGCCACATAGCTAGACTGTAGGAATTCCGTGACCGATTGATAACCCTCCTGACTGTCCCGTTCTATTATCAGGTCGTTACTCATGTCACTTGATAAGCGATCTGACACGGTTTGCAGCACCTCGGGTGGCGCGGTGTTCACGTTTAACGACGCACTCGGATCAGGAAGCGCAGAGATAAAGGGCAAAAGCAGATCGAATGATTCTGCATCCATATCAAGGAGCAGCCGCAGTTCAGTTGTATCGACAATCAACTGGCTTGCGGTTCTATAGGGCCGCTCAAGACCGAGATACGCATAATCTTCCGCACCGAGTGGCCTAGTTGCGATATCCCCATCCATCCAGTCAATTGCCCGGTCCATAAACATGGTGTCCAGGCCAACATGTTGCAGCAATTGCACAAACCTTACCTGAGCCTGGAGCCCCGCATTGCCCGACATCATTAACGAATTGATATTAAAACGACCTTGAAGATCTTCAATTTGCATGGCGACCTCACCATTTTCAAACTCGAAGACCAAATCTCCCGCTGCCCAATCTTCCTGTAAATGGTCGACCTCAGGCGAACTATCCGTATCCTGCCATAAAATCTGCCGGGCCAGTTCTTCGCCACCAATGGCATACTGTTTCGCCTGGCCATGATCGGACACATTGCGCGCTTTATGGATAGTCAGATTCTGATGAAGAATCATCGAAACGGATAACACGGTTGCAATGACTACCACCAGCAATACCGATATCAATGCGACACCTTGTTGTCTAACGTCCGACATCAATGCCCCCTGGGTTTAAGTCGTTATCATCCTTTTTTTCATCTTCGCCGGGTACTGATCCCCTGTCTTCTTCCGAATCCTTATCATTATCTGAATCCCCTCGACCACCGCCAGCGGGCAGATCCGTGAGACCATATACACGCCGAATCTCTGCACTCGACACTGACTCCAACGAGATCTCTATTGCGGTAGGGAATACGGCATTTGCGTCTAGGGGTGGCCAACTATCATCAGTTTCCCCTTCCAAATCCATCGCGTTCACTCTAAAGCCTTGCACGTCTCTCAGTAACAACTGTTTCTGTGGCTCACTGTCTTCCGCGCGATCTAACACCTGCCAAAAATAGCGATATAGAATCTCGTCTTCCACTTTGTATGCCACACGTTGTAATTCACTTCTGGGATGACGAGCCGGGTTATTCCAGCCCGCCCGGGTAAATTCAATGGCATAGAGGTCTTCACCTATCATCAGCGCCGATAACGGCTCACCGTACTCATCTCGTACCCCTCTTGCGACAACGTGGGAAAGATCGCGCTCAATCATGGCCAGCGCTCTTGATAGATCGGAAAAAGCATCGCTATCGGTTTTTACTCTGCTCTGTGTGTCGATGACCGTGCGCAACATGGTATTAGCGCCGAGACCAATAATCGCGAAAATGGAAATCGCCACAAGCACTTCCAGCAAAGTAAAGCCTTTTGCGCGCATCCTAATATCTTCCTAAAAAGCCAGATAGGTTTGCCAGTGGCGTATCCAGATCCTGCTCATCGAAGACTGTAATCTCTACCCTGCGAACCAATTCGTTTTCGGTCGACCTAACGTCGACTTCAACCTGCCATTCCCGCCCACCCATCGTCTGAGAGTTCATGTTGGTACCTTGCGATAGAAAATTTTCCTGGGTGCGAGGTTGCAGACGGAGTGTCTGCATTTCACTCTCTGCAATCCACTGCGCCATTGAACGCTCTTGAATAATGCGCGACTGACTAACCGTCTGCGTCGCATTTTTGATCAGCGTCGTCGAAACGATTGCGAAAATCGCAAGCGCGATCATGACTTCGATAAGCGTAAAGCCGCTACTCTTCCTGCCAGTCAACATCACTATAGCCGTCCGATTCTAGCGTTCTATTCAGTGTTGCATTGTCTCTATGTGAAACAAGCAGTGTAAAGGGCGTGACTTCACCGCTGGATAAAATCAAAACCGGCGGCGCCTCTTCGCTTTGTAGCTGCACATCATCCCCTTCCACCTTTAAACTAAGTACAAATTCTTCCGGTAGTGATCGGGAGGAAAACGGCAACTCAGTCAAAGCTTGCCAATCCTGATATTCAGCATCGTATACATAGAATTCATAGCCATAATTGTCTCCAGCATCAGGACGCTGGACTTGCAGCCCATATTCATTAGATTGCATGATGGCATCTTCGCGCAGCATCCCTATAACCGCTTTGAGCCTGTCTGACTCATAATCAAAAACATCTGTCTGTGCAAATCCCGGCAGATTGATAACGGTGATACCAGTCATCACCGAGACGATAAAGAGCACCACGAGTACCTCGAGTAGCGTAAAGCCTTTTCGCCTGCGTGACATTAGAGCTCAGTCAGCAAAATATCCGCATCTACACCCTCTCCACCTTCCTGACGATCTGCACCGTAGGAGTAAATCTCCATCGTCCGATCTTCACTAATGTACAAATAGGGCTCTCCCCAGGGATCGACAGGTACTTTTTTCAGATAGCCATCAGCATTCCAGCGCCGGGGCTCCGGATATCCCGAGGGTTCAGACACCAGAGCCTCGAGTCCCTGGTCCGTGCTTGGGTAAATACTGTTATCCAGACGATAAAGCTCAAGCGCATTGGCGATTGCCTGTATGTCGGCGCGCGCTGCAGTTACTCGAGCCTCATCGGGCCGACCAATAATATTAGGCACGATGAGTGCTCCTAGAATACCGAGAATGACAACGACCACCATAATTTCAATTAACGTGAAACCTTTGACTCTTTGACTACGCATGCTTGTTTCCTTAAACAACGAGCTGATTTAAATTAATAATAGGCAGCAATATCGCCATGACAATGGTAAATACTGCGCCACCCATGATGATCAGCATTAACGGACCAAATAAACTCAGCAATACCCCCATGAGCATTTCCACATCCTGCTGCATATAGGCCGCAACTTTCTGCAACATGCTATCGAGTTCACCACTTGATTCCCCGCTTGCGATCATTTGTAGCATCATCGGTGGGAAATAGCCGCTGTGATCCAACGCTGCGTTCAACGTTGATCCTTCACTGACATTTACCGTTGCCTCTGCAACCTTCTGCTTCAACCAGGAGTTGGACAAGACTTCTCCGGCAATTCTCAGTGCGTCAACCAAAGGCACACCGCTTGAAGACAAGATCGCAAGCGTACTTGAAAACTGTGATGTATTGATGCCACGGCTCAATTTAGCCACGATGGGCAGGTGCAACAACCGACGATCATAGTTCAGCTTAACTGCCGGTATTAACAACACTCGACGCCAGGCAAAGACAACGGCAATAATCAAAACCAGAACCGCCAGACCATAAGCTGCAACAAAATCGCTCATGGAAATAATAATTCTGGTTAATGCCGGTAACTCCTGCCTCGTATCAGCAAATACTTCAACGATATCCGGCACCACATAGCCTAGAAGGCCCGCGAGAATAGCGACTGTTAGAACAAACAATATAACGGGGTATACCAGCGCCTGTTGTATACGAGAACGAGCCAGGTGTTGATTTTCAGTGAAGTCCGCAAGGCGGTTTAACACCAGGTCTAGATGACCCGCAGACTCACCAGCAGCAACCGTCGCTCGATACAAACCAGGGAAAGCACTGGGGAACTTCGCGAAACTGTTAGCAAGTGAATAACCTTCCATCACATGAGATCGAATAGCGACCAGCATCTTATGGGCACGGGGACTCTCACTTTGTCGCGACACGGCCAGAAGCGCTTCTTCCACAGGTAGACCTGCACCGATCAGTGTTGCCAACTGACGCGTAATCAGCGCCCTCTCGCTGACGGAAAGTGAGGGTTTGAACCAATTGGAGAAATCAATCTTGGAGGATGTTGTGTTTTTTTCTTTTGCAACTTCAACCGACAATGGCGCAAGACCACGATCGCGAAGTATTTGGCGAACCTGACGGAGGCTATCTGCTTCCAAAACACCGTTTTGTTCCTTACCACGGTCGTTTAGTGCGACGTACTCAAAAGCAGCCAATATCTAGTCTTCCATGGTCTGACGAATGATTTCATCGATGGTCGTCATACCAGCAAGGACTTTAAGCCGACCGTCGTCACGGATCCCTGTCGTCTTTGACCGTGCATAGCGCTCCATATCAAGTTCCGATGAACCGCTGTGAATCATTCGACGAAGTTCGTCATCAATCTGAACGACTTCATATATCCCCATACGCCCACGGTAGCCTTCAGTAGAACAGTGTTCGCAGCCCTTGCTGCGGTATAACTCCGGTGGAGAGGCTTTGTCCACATTGAGTAATTCACACTCGTATTCATCGGCGCGATAAGCTTCACGGCAGTGTCCACATAACACCCGGACCAGGCGTTGCGCGACTAAACCGACAATACTGTTGCTGAGCAGGTAGGGCTGCACACCCATATTTTCCAATCGAGTGAGTGCGCCAATGGCGGTATTGGTATGAATGGTCGAAAGCACGAGATGTCCTGTGAGACTGGCCTGAACTGATATATCAGCTGTCTCAAAGTCTCTTATCTCGCCCACCATAACGACATCAGGGTCCTGCCGTAGTATCGCTCGCAGCCCTTTGGCGAAGGTCATATCTGCCTTAGTGTTGACCTGAGTCTGTCCCACGCCTTCGACATCGTACTCAATAGGATCTTCAACAGTCAGGATATTTTTTGAGCGGTCATTTAATTGATCAATACAGGCATAAAGCGTTGTTGATTTTCCTGAGCCAGTGGGACCAGTGACAAGAATAATGCCATGAGGCTTATGGACGAGGTCGACCATAACTTTCGTATCACGGTCGTTCATACCCAAATGCGTGAGATCCCGCCTGCCTTCCTGCTTATCTAACAGTCGCATGACCACCCGCTCACCTTTGCTGGCAGGAATTGTGGAAACCCGCACATCAACTTCTTTACCACCCACCACAACAGAGATTCTGCCGTCCTGGGGCAAACGTTTCTCTGCGATATCGAGCCTTGCCATCACCTTGATTCGCGAAACCAGCAAAGGTGCCAGGGCTCGTCGCGGGCTATACATTTCCCGCAATACGCCATCGACGCGAAATCTCACCACTAATCTAGATTCATATGTTTCAACATGAATATCTGATGCAC
>JAQWMV010000224.1 GCA_029246605.1 Pseudomonadales bacterium
ATGTTGATGATCGATCTGCCCTGGTGGCGTATCGCCAGTTCTTTAGTCAGATCGGCGCCCTGACGGCGCTGGTACTATTCTTCCTGGTTTTCTCACCGATGATGGGAGATGGCGGACGATTCTCGCCAGAAGCATACAAACCCTGGGCACTTTGCGTTGCTGGCTTGATGGCCGTCACTATTTTCTGGAGCGCCTGGGGCACCCGATCAGTCATCCCTTACTTGCCCCAGATGCCCTCAGGCACAAAGGTCTCGATATGGTCTGCGTTCCAGCGTCTGTTTGTAGATTTCAAAGAAGTAGCCAGTAACAGGAACTTTCGTTTTCTGTTCACGGGTGTCTTAGTTGTTTACATTATGGTTGGTGTGACCGCCACACTCGACCTCTACATGATCTCCTATTTCTGGGAGTTGGATGATGCAATCGTTCTTCCAGTGCTGATCGCTTTCGCGGTTGGGAACGCAGCCGGTACGGTCATCTCTGTTCACTTGTTTTCTGCTTTTGGCAAAAAAGCCTGTCTCATTGCCGGTGCACTGGCCTGGGCCTTTTTCCAAACGCTACCGGTAGTTCTACGCCTACTCGGCTGGTTTCCTGAGAACGCCGACACAATCGCGCTGGCCACTACTGAACTCAACCTGGTCATGGTGCTTTTGGTCATGATCAAGCTGTTGCAGGGGTTTGTTACTGCTCAGGCAAATGTGGGCTACGGTTCAATGATGGCCGATGTATGCGACGAGCACGAATACCTCACCGGGCGACGCCAGGAAGGTGCGTTCTTTGCTGCTGTGTCGTTTTCTGCGAAAGCCACCAGTGGATTCGGTGCGGTGATCGCCGGGCTAGGGCTTGAATTCATCAATTGGCCCATCGGCAATGAGATTCGAACAGCGGCCGATGTGCCAGCACAAAGGATCATTGATTTGGGGCTATTCTACGGACCGTTTGTCGCTGGTTTGGGTTTTATCAGCGTGTGGTTCTATACCCAGTACCGTCTGACGCCCACTCGCCATGCCGAGATGCTTCAGGAAATGCAGCAACGGCGAGTTGATGATCCCACAGCCGCTGCTTCATAGTTTGTCTACGGGCTGAGCGTTAAATCTAGAACAGAGACAGACCTGGAACATTGACCCTGGTGCAATAAAAACCAGTAGAGGCAGTCATAAACAACGTTTGCAGATTCTCCCCTCCCCAGCAAAAATTGGCACAAAATGCGGGTGCGCGGATGATACCCAGCAGTTTTCTATCGTCGCGATGATAGACGTAAACACCTTCCGGCCCACCGGCATAAAGATTCCCAAGAGAATCTATTTTCAATCCATCAGGTGCAGGTGAGGTGGTAAACACCTCACCACCAGATATTTCGGTTCCGTTCAGATGAAAACGTCGTATCTGGCGTTTCTGGGTATCTGCGACGTAGAGCGTCTCCTGATCAAGCCCGAGACAAAGCCCATTGGGTGAACTGCAATCCTTGATCAGCAGCGTCATTGACTATCCGGAAGGTAAGGTTCTACCATAAGGTTGAAATCGTTGATGTTCCGAAGCTTAAAAATGGCAAATCAATGACAGATGATATGCAGGTATCCATGAGACCGGGGAAGATCTTTCGTGGCGACGCCCGGTTCGCCTGGCCAGTCACTACACCGGAATCCGTCGCAATGGATGCTAGAAAAATTGCCGACGCGGTAGCAATTGCAGCTGATTACAACACTGATAGCCTGTTGATCCTGCGGCATGGCAAGCTGGTGCACGAGCAGTATTGGAACGGTAAGTTGGCCTTGGACCTGCAGCAAACCTACTCCGGCACCAAGTCGCTGTTCAGTCTGCTGGTTGGTCGCATGATCCGCCGCGGCAGTATCGAGCGCTTCGATCAGAACGTCAGGGATTTTATCCCGGAGATGCCAGCGGAACAGAACCAGCTGACCTTCCACAATGTTCTCGCCATGATGCCGGGTACCCTCAACGTAACCATGGATGTAGAAGGCGCTGGCGCCAGGGGGATCACGCAATTGGAAACTGCGCTCACACGGGAAGTTGTCGCGCCACCATTCACGCGTTTTTCATACAACAATTCAGCCTACAGGCTTTTGTTTACGGCGCTCGAACGGGCATCGGGCAAGAGCCTTGAGGACCTGACCGAGGAGGAAGTTTTCACACCACTGTCTTTTGCCGATGGCACACACTGGGTGCTGAACCATGCGGTGAGCCCTGGCAGGGGCGATCTATTCATCGGCTATCAGTCCATCAAGATGACACCGGTGGATTTTGCCAAATCGGCGCAGGTCATCATTGATCATGGTCGGTGGCAGGGTGAGGAATATGTTGACGCGAAATATGCTAACAACCTGATTAAGGCTCAGGAACCCGAGGTCAATCCTTCCTTTGCGCTGTTCCACCACGTGAATGGCGACGCCTTCTGCCGGATGGACGGCCCGCGGGTTCCGCACAAGTTGATTCCCGGTACACCAGATGACACCTTCCTTATGTATGGCACTCGCGGCCAGGTCGTGGCGGGAATTCCCTCGCTCGGCCTGGTCATTGTGCGCACCGGTGATCACGGGGAGACCTTCTACGAAAAGGATAACTTTATCGCGCGGATGCTGGGAAGAATTGCCGAGTCCGTAAGCGTATAATCAAAGATGGTTTAAGCAGGGAAACTAATATGCGTGCTCATCTTATCACCGGGGGATTCCCACCTGGCTCGCCAGCAGGCCATGACATGGATTACGCACGTCTGAGACTGCTCGAGTTACTACACGAACATGGCGTGAATACGACGGTGGCAGGTGACTTCTCAGATGTAGATAAGTGGTTGGGCGAGAGCCAGCTATTGCTGACCTATGTAGCGGGACCGTTTCCTGACTCTGAGCAGAATGCACTGCTCGAAGCGTGGTTGGAGAATGGTGGTCGCTGGGTTGCACTGCATGGCACCAGCGGTGGCAAGGCAATCCGCACGGATGGACCGCTTAGGAAATTCGTTAAGTTGCCCCATCATCAAACCCTGGGTTCATTTTTTCTGAATCATCCGCCACTCCGGAAGTTCAAGGTGGATGTCCATGAAGGTAGACATCCGCTGATGAAGAATCTGCCGACCTCGTTCGAGGTTGAAGATGAGCTCTATATGATTGAAATGATGGATGAGAACGCCACGCCGCTGCTCACCACAGAATTACCCGAAGACCCTTCACCACCCGGGTTCGGATATGTCTATGATGAAGATACATCATTGCTCGGCGACGGCAAGACCCGCGTCCTTGGATATCTGCGCGAGGTGGGTAAAGGCACGGTTGTGTATTGGGCGCTTGGACATTGTCATTCATCTCCCGGCCCGGCGCATGATGGTAGTGCAGCCCCGGCATTTCAAGGCGTCTGGGAGTCCAGCGAGTTTAGGCAGTTGCTTAGCAATTCCTTAACTTGGGCCGGGTAACCTAAACGGCTTTCCCCTGTCGATAGCATTGCCTTAGGGCCGACCAGCTAATACCGGTAACTTGAGTGAAATAAATGTGGCCATCATGATTAACAGGGTGGACATCAGCAGGCAGGCAGCCAGGCCGTAAAATTGAAATAGTACGCCCGACAAGACTGTGCCAACCAATCGACCAGCAGCATTCGACATATAGTAGAAGCCGATATCCAGTGACACGCCATCCCGTTCCGCATAGGACACAATAAGATAAGAGTGCACCGCGGAATTGATGGCAAACACTGCACCGAATATCAAAATGCCCGTGACCAGTGCGATACCGGGACTCGAGAAATATCCGAATCCAGCCAGGACGCCGATCGACGTGACCGTCAGGAGTACACCCCAGAAAACAGCAGTCCGACCATCGGGAGGTGTCGCTGAACCGACGCCGGTGATCCTTGGTGATAACATCTGGATTGCACCATATCCGACAATCCATATCGCCAGCAGCGTCCCTACCGCCGTGTTCGACCAGCTGAGTTCCTGCTGTAGAAAAACAGGAAGCGCTATAACGAACCAGACATCCCGAGCACCGAATAGGAAAAAGCGAGCAGCGGATAGACAGTTAACGCGGTTGCTCTTCGACATCAGGTCGGTGAATTTCGCCTTGAAAGTGGCCTTGCCGAGATCCCGGTCGATCATTAAAAAACTGGCTATGGTGACAATAACAAGGCCGCTTGCCAGCACACCGATGGTGGATTGAAATCCGAGCAATGACAGCAGCAGGGCGCCGAGGAAGAAACCGATGCCCTTCAATGCATTCTTGGAACCGGTGAGTACCGAGACCCAATGGTAAAGCTGTTGGTCAGCGTCCGGAGGCAACACCACCTTGATGCCGCTTTTCGCACTCATCTTATTCAGATCTTTGGCGATACCCGACAATGCCTGCGCCACCATGACATAGGGCACGGCTAGAAGTACCGGGTCAACGAGTAACATTGACAACGCGATAATCTGCAATAACAAACCGATAAACAGCGTCGCCGCGAGGCCCAGTCGCGCTGCCAGCCAGCCGCCAACCAGATTGGTCACGATGCCGAAGAATTCGTAGAAAATAAATAGCGTGGCGATTCCCAGCGGGCTGTAACCCAGCTGGTGAAAATACAGAACGACGAGCATACGGAGGGCGCCGTCTGTCAGGGTGAACGCCCAGTAGCTGGCGGTGATGATGGCGTACTGCTTCATCTCTGCACTACATCTCGCGGGCGACCTTTGCGGCCAATTCCATCAACCGATTCACATAACCGATTTCATTGTCATACCAGGCGAGTATCTTGATGAGCGTGCCCTCAATTACCATAGTTGACGGTGCATCTACGACACTGGATCTAACGTCACCCACATAATCAACCGAAACCAGAGGGCGTTCCTCGTAACCGAGAATCCCCTGGAGTGCTCCCTTGTTGGCTGCTTGTTGCAATGCAGCATTGACGTTATCGACGGAGGTTGACGTTTCAACTTCGAATCCACAATCCGTGATTGATGCATTGGCGACCGGGACTCTGACCGCAACGCCGGACAATTTGCCTTTTAACTCGGGGAAGATTTCAGCAATCGCCGTAGCTGACCCGGTTGTCGTTGGAATCAGTGAAGTTGCGCTGGCCCTGGACCGCCGTAAATCCCTTTGATATTGGTCAAGTACACTTTGACTGTTGGTAATGTCATGAATCGTCGTGATGGCGCCATGGCGAATGCCAAATTCCTCATGAATGACCTTAATGACTGGTGCGATGCAGTTGGTGGTGCACGATGCTGCGGTTACGAGATGATGCGTATCCGATTGGTAAAGGTGGTCATTGACGCCCATGACGATATTCAACGGGCCGTCTTTGACGGGCGCAGACACCACGACTTTTTGGATGTTGCCGTCAAAGTATGGTTGCATTGCTGATGATGTCTTAAAGGTGCCAGTACAATCGACGACGATATCAATACCCAGGTCGGACCATGGAGTTGCCGTGATGTCCATGTTTTCGGAGTAGCTCACCGATCTGTTATCGATGTGTATTTCGTTGTTGCTCGACGTGACGTCGGGTTGCCAGGTGCCGTGCTGACTGTCGAATTTCAGCAAATGCGCCGCGGTAGTAGCATCACCGGCAATTTCATTGATGTGGACAATTTCAAAGTCGGGCGAAGCCCACGCTGCACGCAATGCCAGTCGCCCCATCCTGCCAAACCCATTGATAGCAATTCTTTTAGTCATCGACACTCAATAATCACTACAACAACCGGGGAGAATGGCGTTTAGCACTAACTCGCATTCATCGGGACGGCCCTGACAACATTCCTCTAGCAGAAACGAAACCAATGCACGGGTCCCGTCGAGATCGGCCGAATACAAAATGGATCTTCCTTCGCGAATCGAGTTCAGTAGCCCGGCATGCACCAGGATGGTGAGATGCGAAGACATCGTGTTCTGTGGAACGTATAGCGTGCGCGCAAGGTCACCAGCGGCAACTCTTTCCGGCGTCGCACGGATCAGCAGTTTGAATGTTTCCAACCGGGTCTTTTGCGAAAGCGCGCTAAATGCAGACAATGCTTTTATGATATCCATATATCTAGAATATTCGATATATATAAATGGATCAAGCTCCAACCAGTTCTAGCTAGTTGTTTCCTGCCCTCTGGCCCGGAGGTCTCGCGACAAACTCGCTTTTCAAGCAGGCACTAATTCGCTTCGATATCAGCTTCCTCGAACCAGACGCCGAAGCCAATACCATTCCCTAGTGTCACTTCACTGTTCTTAACGGCAGGCTGACCTTTTACCCAGGTCATCCATGGCCGCCCAGATTCCGCCAGAGGATCTGGATCCAGTCCACAGATAGCGTGTAGCGCCCACACTTCGCTACCGCGGTGCGGGCGCACCTTGACGTCGTATTGGCGTGCAAGTTCGTAGATTTTGATGAGTTCCGTCAACCCACCACACCAGCAGACATCGGGTTGCACAATGGTATGCAGGCGCTCGCGGATAAGCCCTTCGAAAGCAGCGGCCGTATATTCGTGCTCGCCACCGGCGATAGGAACCGGGCATTCGTCGCGTAATCTGGCATAACCTTCCAGGTCGTCCGGTAGTAAGGGCTCTTCGATCCAGCCGAGGCCAACGGATTCCAGGCCCTCTGCGATGCGCAGCGTTTGTTCGACATCGAGCGTCATGAACGCATCAGCCATAATGGTGACATCGGGGCCCAGAGCTTTGCGGACGGTAAGCACTCTGTTGATCACATCGTCGATATTTTCGCCGGGTTCTTTACCTATAAACAGTTTCAGTGCCTTGTAGCCCTCTGTGCCATTGGTCAGCCATTGTTCAACGGGTCGGCCGGTTTGATAAGCAGGGACGGTAGTCTGTATCTCGTCAGACAGGATGTGAGCGATCGGTTTCTCCACTCTTTTGGCACGTAAATCCCAAAGCGCGAGATCCACACCACTGATCGCCATGATCGCCAGTCCCTTTTGGCCGTAGGGTAGCGTTCGTGCATACATCGTGTCCCACAGCGCTTCTACGTCCGTCGCGTCTCGGCCAACAAGTTCATGGCGGAGCACGGTTTCAACGACGTGTATGCCAGCCAGTCCGCCACCACCCACGCCATATCCGGTCAGGCCGTCATCGGTTTCGATGATAACTAGAATCTGACCGAGCCAGGTGCGCCAGTCATCGGGTGATGTTGGTGAAGCCGGCTGTATCGCTCTGACGCTTGTTATGTTCATTTATGTTTCCAGTTGTCGCGCCTGGTGGCGAACCGCTAGACGGGATCAACGACCCAGTCTGGTTCGAGACCCTGTGCGACGCGCTCTGCGTTAGTGATAGCGTTAATATTTGCGTTCCATTCCGACTGAATAACCCGTGTTGCCAGGTGTGGGGTCATCACGACGTTGGGCATGGTGATGAGCGGATTGTGAGGTGGTGTCGGTTCTACTTCGGTCACGTCGAGTCCCGCACCCCAGATCTCCCCATTCCTGAGAGCCTCAATCAGAGCTGCTTCGTCTACCACGGGGCCGCGACAAGTGTTGATTAGGACTGCAGTTTCTTTCATCGCCTTAAATTGCTCAGTACTCATCATTTGGCGGGTGATCCTGTCGAGCGGTACATGCAGGGTTATAATGTCGGAGGTTGCAATCAGCTCGTCCAATGCCATGCGCGTTGCACCGGTATCTGATACGTAATCAGCATCGAAAGTAATCGGATCGTGATAGACCACATTACATTCCCAGCCAGCCAGCCGTTTTGCCACCCGTGAACCTATCCGCCCGAGTCCGATGATACCGACCTGCTTGTCGACCAACGAGGTGTATTCCGACGTTGCGCCGGTGACACCTGCCATCCACTTCCCAGCTTTGACACTCTCTATCTGCAGATCCAGCTTGTGATTGATCGTCACCATCATCCAGATCGCGTGTTCAGCAACAGCAACCGCATTGGCGCCGCCGTTATTGGACACTTTGACGCCTTGACTCAGCAGTAGCGCCTTGTCGAGTTCATCTGTACCGGCGCTGAATGTCTGTAACAGCTTTAGTTCAGGGAGATTGCTCGCAATGGGATTGATGAATTTCTTGTTCACGGTAATCAATGCCGCTGCACCCGCAAAATCTGAAATGATCTCTTCCGGTTCCTGCTCCATGCTCGCAAACACCAGTTCCAATAGGTCGTTTTCAGATGCTAATTTCTGAAGTGCTGCACCGCGGACCTCAGCGTCCTGTGCAGTAGGCACCAGCATCGCCACTTTGGTCTTTTCGTTTGTGGTCATAGGGAAGTGAATCCTTTTGTCATCTGATGTCTTAATGACGTCGGCTGCTTATTAATCCTCATACGCTGATTAGATCGCTATTAGGATAGAATAGCGACGATCAAAATCATCTGTGTTGATGCATGATAAAGATACTTGAGGAAACCGCCAATGCCACCGACCTTCGAGAGGGGGTAGAGGGTGTGCGGAGTATTCTTGCGGCCGTTGTGCTGGCTGAAAATATACCGCTGAAACAACTTGCCCAGGCAGTGCATATGCCGCTACCCGTCGTTGCCGCCGTGCGGCGCGAGCTAGAAAAGCGCGGCATACTCGCACGGGATAAAGGTGTCTGTCTGACGGAGAAAGGCGAAGCGCTGGTAGCTGAATTCGGCATTGTTTCCGACCAAAATTTCTCCTGTGTCGAATGCTCTGGTATAGGATTTGTAGTACCGGATTCGTTGCGCGATGTGTGGGAATTGCTCCGGCTAGTTAAAAGGCCGGAGGTCAATGTACAGCTTGATCAGGCATTTGCATTGCCCGAAACATCGCTGCGACGCGCGGTATACGCACTGCAGGCAGGGGCACTGACGGGTCGCAATGTGGTATTCATGGGCGATGATGACTTGATTTCGATTGCCGTCGCTCTGCTACTAAAAAAATTCTCACCGGCACAAAGTATAGTGGTCCTTGATATCGATGAGCGCATTCTAGGCCTCATTGAGTCACTATCGGCACAGCATGAACTTAATATTGAGTGTGTCTCGTATGACGCAAGAGAGCCGTTGCCACAGGAACTTCTTGGTCGGTTTCAAACCTTTTTTACGGATCCACCTTATACCGTAAACGGTTTGCATCTGTTTCTCACAAGGGCCGCCCAGGCCCTTGCTAATGGCCCGGGGCGCCAGGGATTTTTGTCGTTTGGACACAAGGACCCCGACAGTGATCTAGAGATTTTTCGCACAATAGGTGAATGCGGATTTGCGCCAATAGAAATCATTCCAGGTTTCAATACCTATTCCGGCGGGGACATAATTGGTAACAGCAGTAAAATAGTGCGTTTAACAAGTGGCACGGGTCAGCTTGGGGCTGAAACAGGGCATTTTAGTGAGCCCATTTACACCGGAGAGATTAATGTTTCGTTTCGCCACTATGACTGTATAGGATGTGGGCAGATGCATCGCATCGGCATTGATTATCAACATGAAACGCTCGAAGCCTTAAAAAATGCAGGTTGCGCCGAGTGCGGTGCCACT
>JAQWMV010000228.1 GCA_029246605.1 Pseudomonadales bacterium
GTGACGCCACCATAATGGCGCCCGCACAAAAGAACAGTGTGATCTTTGCAAATGCATGCATCACAAGATGCATGGCTGCCGCCACCACACCAACAACATTCGCCAGCAAAGCGCCCAATACAATGTAAGACAACTGACTGACGGTTGAGTAGGCAAGCCGTGCCTTTAGATTGTCCTGACGCATGGCAATGAGTGATGCCAGCACAATCGTAATAGCGGCCACAGGTAACAGATACTCGTTAGCACCGCTGGATTCCAATCGATCGATACCGAAGAGATAAACAGTGCCCTTAATAATGGTAAAAACACCGGCTTTGACCACAGCGACCGCATGTAGCAACGCACTCAGGGGGGTTGGCGCGACCATCGCAGCAGGCAGCCAACGATGGAAAGGCATCAGCGCAGCTTTACCCACACCAAAGACAAACAGGGCGTAAAGAATGGCCATCGTCACCGGCGATATGTCACCGTCAAACACGCCGCCTACTTTAAAATCCAGAGATCCACTCAGAGACCAGATAAAGCCAATCGCGAGCAGCAGAAATCCCATTGATGTGCCCATCAATATGCCCAGGTACGTTCGACCACTACTTTTTGCTTCCGGGGTTTGCGAATGTGTGACCAGGGGCCAGGTCGCCAGCGTGATCACCTCATAGAATACAAACAGGGTCAGCAGATTGGCTGAAAACGCGACGCCCATCACTGCACCAATGGCAAACGCGAACCAGAAGTAAAAGCGCGTCTGATTCTGCTCTTTATGACCACGCATATAACCGATGGCGTAAATAGTCGTCACGATCCATAGGAAGCTTGCGAGCAAAGCAAAGGCGTATCCTAACGGTTCAACATGCAACGCCAGCGTAAAACCCGGCGCAGGTTCTGCAAGTACAATCGTCGGCACATATGCCGGCAACTGCAAAATCAGTGCAAACAACGCCATACCGGTAAGAATACTGAGGGCTTCCCGGACGTTGGGCCAACGGCCAACCCACAGCAATAGTCCCCCGCCAACTACCGGCAACAGAATTGCTGCGATTAACATTTCACCAGCACTCATGGCTGTCTACGCTCATGGCTGTATACGCTCATAGCTGTATCCCTAACAACGATTGCGCGGCACGCTCAGCAATACCAACCGTAAGATCGGTATCAACACCGAGCCAAACCAGAAGCACAATCAAAATCCAGGTGGGCAGTAGCATATAAAGCGGAACCTCACGAAAGGTGGTCTCCCCTTCTTGAAAATAGAGCGTCTCGACAATTCGCCACACATAGGCCACAGCGATCATCGAGGCAATAACAATTGCCACGGCGATGTACCACATCTGCGCCTCTAGCGCGGCAATGATCAGGTACCACTTACTAATGAAGCCAACCGTTAGTGGAATACCAATCAGCGAGCAGCCACCTATAACGATTGCGCCCATCGTCCACGGCATAGCACGACCAGCACCCTTTAGATCAGACAATCGGGTCGAACCCAGTCGCAAACAAATACCCCCGACCGCGAGAAATAAACCACCCTTGATCAAGCCATGATTAAACATGTGCACGATGGTCGCCGTGAGTCCTTTGGAGTTCGCCAGCGCAATTCCCAACGTCAAGTAACCGATCTGCGCGACACTGGAATACGCCAGAATACGTTTCAGGTCTTCCTGATAGACCGCTACCGTCGATGCGATAAAGATCGCTAGCAAAGATAAAGGCAGCAACAAATAATCGACATGCAACTCATCGAATACGAAATCAGCACCAAACACGGTATAGAAAAATCTTAACAACACATACAACGATACTTTGGTCGCCGTCGCTGCCAGAAACGCAGTCACTGCCGAGGGTGCAAAGGTATAGGCGTTGGGCAACCATTGGTGCAGCGGAAAGAGTGCAATCTTCAAACTGACACCGACGGTCAGAAAAGCAAAGGCGGCACGCACCGTACTGGTATCACGGAGGGCCGGCAGACGTTCCGCGAGATCCGCCATATTAAGGGTGCCGGTCATCATATAAAGCAGACCCACGGCAATAAGAATAAACGTCGCCCCGACCGTGCCCATGACGAGATACTGAAAACTGGCAGTCAGTGCACGCCGGTCCTTACCGAGCGCAATCATGGTATAGGTGGATAGCGATGAAACCTCAAGGAAGACAAAAATGTTAAAGGCATCACCGGTAACAACAATGCCGAATGATCCTGTGAGGCAGAGCATGAACATGCACCAGAACAGGTTTACCTGATCATCACGGATTTCATCCTCAATACTGTGATGGGCCCAGGCTACGACCAGCGTCGCAATCAAACTCACCAGCAACACGATAAATCCACCCACAATATCTAACGATAGAGCGATACCCCAGGGAGGCTCCCAACCACCTACGTAGTAGTTACTCGAGCCATTTTCAAGAATACCGGCCAACAGGAATGTCGCGCACACCAAAGACGACACACTGCCAACGAGCGCAATCAACCAGGCCTGTCGCACCAGCAATAAACAAAGCGGCGCCAGGACCAGGGGTATGACGACCTGGAGTATTGGTAGATGTTCCAAGCTTAGTCTTCCTCGTCGATCTGGTGAATGCGCTCTTCGTCGATAGTGCCGTAGGCCTCATTTATCCGGACAATAAGCGCCAGCGCGAGCGAAGTCGTCGACACCCCCACTACAATCGCTGTCAGTATCAGAACATGCGGCAAAGGATTGGCATATTGCGTGATGCCTTCCGCAAGAATGGGTGCGCTCGCGTCATTAACTGCACCCATCGAGATAAACAGCACAAATACAGAAGTTTGAAATACGTTCAGCCCAATGATTTTTCGAGGCAGGATATGCCGTGCCATCACGAGATAAAGCCCTATCATCATTAACACGATGACAATCCAGTAATTGTAATGCACGAGCCAGCTCATTCCTGACCCCGTCCCGCAAACGCATAAAATATCATGACCATGACCGTCGCAACGGTGATCCCGACACCGAGCTCAATCAGAAATATGCCCAAGTGCTGCCCGGTCAATGGGTTAGCCACCAGCACATTGTAATTCAAGAACTCCGCACCCAGTAGCAGCGTCACAACGCCAACCCCGGCATAGAGTAAAACACCGAGCGACATACCGATTCGAACCGCTTTCTCTGGAATAAGCCGCCTGGTCTTATCAAGGCCATGGACCAGGGCATACAAAATAATGCCGACGGCGATAATGACCCCGGCCTGGAATCCGCCTCCAGGTCCAAAATCGCCATGGAATTGCACGTAGAGGCCAAACAGAATAATGATCGGGAAAAACAGGTTGGCCACTTCTCTTACTATAATATTATGGTGCATCGCGGTCCTCCCGACGGCGTCGATGACCCAGCAACAACAATACGCCAACACCCGCTGTGAAGATCACAGTGACTTCGCCCAGGGTGTCGTAACCCCGGTAGCTCGCCAACACCGACGTCACAATATTTGGCGGGCCGACTTCCCGCGCTGAATCGTTGATATACCGCGGTGCAACATGCACATTAGCTGGCGCTTTGGGATCACCAAAAGCCGGCATATCATGGGTGGCATAAATAAGGGCTGCGCCGGTGATCAATACCGCGAGCATAGGGCCCACGCGTAAGTGCAGTTTCCTATACTGTTCCGGCCGTGATGGAATTCTGGCCAGCATGCCTAGGAACAGTACCGTGGTAATACCAGCCCCGACTGCGGCCTCAGTGAAAGCCACATCGACCGCATCCAGCAGAACGAAAAGCGCAGCAGATAAAAGACTATAGATACCGGTCAGCATAGCCGCCACAAATAAACTTTGAATGCACAGCAAAGCAACCGCCGTTGCCGTCAGCATCATCAGTAATACAATGTCGACTAACTGTTCGATGAGATTTCGTCCTCATCGAGTTCAGGTGTCAGGCCATTGTGTAAAGCCGCTCGGGCCAGCGCATGGGTCGCGGTCGGACCCGTAATCGCAATAATGGCAAGAATCATCACCAACTTAAGCGTTACCAGTGTGAATCCACCCTGGAGCATCATGCCAAGAATCAATGCACCGGTGCCCAGGGTGTCTAAAATACCGGCGGCGTGGATGCGGCTAAAGTAATCCGGCAGCCTCAGCACACCAATCGCGGCAATGATGCAAAACACACTGCCAACAACCAGTAGTAACCAACTAAGAATATCGATTACCAGATTCATTCGTCACTACTCGTGGCACCCAGATCGCCAAAGTTGAAAAACTTCAACACAGCGAGGGTACCGACAAAGTTAATCAGTGCATATAAAAGGGCAATATCCAGAAACTCTGGTCGGGAGGTTAGAAAACCGAACAGCGCGATCAATAGCACCACGGCGGTACCGACACTATTGACCGCTAAAATCCGATCGGTGAACGTCGGGCCAATAAAAGCCCGGACAAGCAGCATGGCAATAACGGTGAGCAACGCCACGCTCGCGACGGCAAACATCATGATTAGTTCTCCAACCGCGCTACTTGAATATTCATCTGGTCACTCATCAGATCGCCTGCGATACGCTGATCAAGCGCATGCACGACCAATCCCTTTTCATTAATATCAATGGTGACCGTACCAGGTGTCAGCGTTATGGAATTCGCATAGGTAGTCACACTGAGGTCGCTGTTTTGCCTGGGTTTTGAATAGACGATCGTTCGTTTCAGCGGCATATTCGGCGACAAAATAATCCTTGCCACCAGCATATTGGAAATGAGTATCTCCCGAGTCAGCCACAGGTGGTACCTCGGTAACCGTATTATCATCTTCAGCCGGGACCGATCAAGCGTCGGAATACCAAGGTGCACAGTCAACCAGGTCACGGCGATTACACTGACTACGCCCAGACCTAACTGCAAAGCATTAAAATATCCCGAAAGTGATACCCACAACAACATGAGGGCGCACAATGTGACAACCACCGAGTATTGAACGTCCTTCAACTGAAAAATTCCTTAGCAAGGAGTCCATTGTATCGTGATGCGAAGCCCAGGGTCGAGATACAGTCGTCAGGTTTGTGTAAAAAAGTTGATCTAAATCGTTTTGGTGGCGAAATAATATTTCGAAGACTCCGAACCGCTAGATTGACGCAAGGAGATGCAACAAACTCCTGAACAGTGTATGTTTCACGACCATTATTATTTGTTCAGGAGATATCAGTGTCTTTGGAGTCATTTCGTGAAGAAACCCGTGCCTGGTTAGAGGAAAACTGCCCCGAATCCATGCGTACCCCAATGCCCGCAGACGAAACCCCACACCCCGGGCGTCGAGCAACCTTCAAGAACCCGGAGACAAAAGTGTGGCTCGATCGCATGGCTGAGAAGGGCTGGACCGTGCCGCTTTGGCCAAAGGAATATGGTGGCGGAAGTCTGTCCATCGAAGAAGCGGCGATTTTGCAGGAAGAAATGGCTCGAATTAACGCCCGAAAGCCATTATTTGGTGGCATGGGTACCACCATGATTGGCCCGGCACTTCTCGAGTACGGCACAGAAGAGCAAAAGAAAGAGCATCTGACCAATATTTGTAATGGCAACATCTGGTGGTGTCAGGGATATAGTGAACCCAACTCTGGATCTGATCTTGCCAGTCTGCAGACCAAGGCTGTCCTGGATGGAGACGAGTACACGATCAACGGCTCCAAAATCTGGACTTCCGGCGCGGATCATGCGGATTGGATTTATTGTCTGGTGCGTACCGATTTTGAAGCATCAAAACATGATGGCATCACCTTTATCTTATTCGATATAGGTCAACCCAGTGTCACAGTTAAACCGATCAAGCTGATTAGTGGTCAATCGCCCTTCTGTGAAACCTTCTTCAACGATGCCAAGGCGCTGCGCCAGAACGTCATTGGCGAGGTCAACAAAGGCTGGACCGTAGCCAAGCGACTGTTGCAGTACGAACGTACGTCTATTGGCGGCGGTATGGGGGGTGTGACTGGTGTCGGTAGTACAATTCCACAAAGGACTATGGCTGACGACGCCGTAGACCGAATTGGAGCGGTGGATGGCAAACTTGCTGATTCTGCGCTTCGCAGCGACATTACTCAGCACATCATGGACAACAAAAGTTTCGCCCTGACCGTACACCGAAATACTGAAGAGTCGCTTTCAACACAAGCACCAACCTTCGCGTCTTCCATGTTTAAACTCTACGGTACTGAGCAGAACAAGAACCGCTATGAATTGATGTTAAGGATAACGGGTACCGACTCCTTGGGTTGGGAAGGTAGTGAATTTTCAGACGCTGACCTTGGAACGACCCGAGAATGGCTACGCAGTAAAGCGAACTCGATCGAAGGTGGCACCACTGAAGTGCAGTACAACATCATTGCCAAACGCGTCCTGGGTCTGCCTGACTAACCTCACGCAACCCGAGGTAGACTAACTTGGGTTATTTAGCACGTGCAGAAAAGATCCTCATCGACACCGCCTGGCTATCGATGGCGAACAATGCCACAGTAAACTCATGATGTATCGGGACCCGGCGGGGCCTGTTCAGTTAATGCTGGGTTCCGCCAATTTCACACGCCGCAACCTGAATGACTTCAATCTTGAAACCGACGTCCTGGTCAGAGGCTCTATAGACACCCCCGCACTCAGCCAATGTCATCAGCTATTCGAACGACTATGGCACAATGAGCAAGATCAAAACTTTAGCACCCACTACGAGTGGTACGCAGACCAAGGGCGATTCGGTTATTGGCTCTATCCGTTTATAGAAACAACGGGTATCTCAACTTTTTAGAAGGTCATATGGCAGGCGCAAAACCCAATCCAATCTTTATCTACAAACTTGGCGAAGGCAGCCTATTCGCTATGCCCAGACCCGCGGGTGGGATTTTTCTGTACGGCGCCATCGACAGCCTTGCACAGGCCGGCTTCACCCTGGTGGTATCGCTTTTAGATAGTTTAAATACCCAGGAACTCGGTCTCTTTGAAGAAGAATACTTGTGCAAACTGCGTGGTCTTGATTTTCTTAACCTGCCAATTCGTGATCGTTCCGTACCCGATTCCAGTGACGACTATCTCGCCGCCGTCAATAGTGCCTATCATCACATCACAGCCGGTGGCGTAGCGGTAGCACACTGCTGGGCCGGTATTGGCCGCACCGGATTGTTTAACGCGTCTCTACTGGTGCGACACGGCCTTGACCCCGGTACAGCTTTCAACACGGTATCAAGAGCCCGCGGCAGCAGCGTGCCCGACACCCAAGAACAAATCGAGTGGGTATACGCTCATCATGAGCAACTACAAGCCCTGGGCCCATGAGGGTGATCTCTTAAAAAAATCTACGCAGCGGCTAGCTGATTATTGGCTGCCGACGATACGTTTGATACCGCCACCGCCTTCCGTTGCAACATAAAGATATCCGTCTGGACCCTGGCGAATATTTCGTACCCGCCCAATTTTATGGAATACTATTTGTGTACTGGTAATGTTGTTTTCAGACACATTGCAAAGTACAACGTAGGCAAACTTCAAAGAGCCCACGAGTAGTTTTCCCTGCCACTCGGGATAACGATCACTGGTCACAAAAGCCATACCGGAAGGTGCAATGGAGGGCACCCAATTCCAAATTGGTGACTCAAATCCTTCTCGAGTAGCGCCTTCCGCGAAGGAGGTACCGATATAGTTGATACCGTAGCTCAGTATCGGCCAGCCATAATTCTCACCGGCTTTGATAATGTTGACCTCATCGCCACCCCGCGGACCATGTTCGTGAATCCATATCTGGCCCGTGTCCGGATGACGCGCCATGCCCTAGGGATTTCGGTGCCCCCAGGAATAGATCGCGGGTTTCGCCTGATCTACAAACGGATTGTCATCATCATGCAGACGATATATCTTGCCACCATCTCTGCTTAAACCCTGAGGGTTTTCATCCCGTCGTCCGCGGTCGCCGATCGAGAAATACAGATAGCCTGCAGCATCAAACGCAATACGGCTACTATAGTGTCGACCACCTTTCTCGTTGGGAGCACCTTTATAAAGGACTTTACTATCTACCAGCGAATCACCCTTAAGGCGGGCCCGCATAATCGCAGTATGGCTGCCACGCCCCTTCCCCTGCTTACTGGAATAGGACAGATACAACCAGCCATTGTTGGCATAGTCTGGATGGGGTTTTATATCGAGTAAGCCGCCCTGCCCTGAGGCTTCGACCTTGGGCACGCCTTTCAGCTTACCGATGATCTCACCTTCGCGAACGCGGTAGGTTTCGCCTTCACGTTCTGTCACCAGCATATCGCCGTCTGGCAACCACACCATGCCCCAGGGTACGTCAATACCCTGCACATAGTCTTCTGCGTGGTAGCTGCCCATTGCGAGGCAGCACCACAAAATGAGTGCCAGAAATCTAACCATTAAATCGTGCCGCGCGCGTTACGCAGACAAATGGTCATCAATCACTTTACCAAACTTTTCCTGGGCTGCTTCGATGAGCTTGGGTAGATGGTAAGTCGGGAACAAATCATCGCTGGGCTCGTAATCACGAAGCAACAACTTTGACAGATTGGCTTTATGTACCTCGGTCGTGCCATCCATGACGCCCATCCATGGCGCCGACATCCACATGTCGCCGAGCGGGGTTTCATTGGACATACCCAGTGCGCCGTGCAGGTGGATCGCGCGATAAATGATATCGTGATTTACTTTCGCTGCACTGATCTTGATAGAGGCAATCTCTTTTCGTATCTCACGCGTGTACGAACCTGTCTTATCAATCAACCACGCGGTGTAGAGTACGTGCAGGCGAAACTGTTTAAGCTGAATATAGGAATCAGCAATATCCTGCTGCACCATTTGTAGTTCCGACAACAGCTGTCCCTTCGCCCGTCGACTTAAGGCACGCTCACACATCATATCGAGCGCCTTGGTACAGACACCTACGGCGCGCATAGCATGATGGACTCGGCCGCCACTCAGGCGTGTTTGCGAACCCACAAACCCCTTGCCCTCTTCTCCGAGCAGAGCTTCGGCAGGTACACGCACATTGTCATAGCGTATGTAGGCATGACCACCGCCGCGTTCCGTATTGTAGTTCTCACGCAACGGTGTGCCGATGGTGTGCACGTTACGTACGATTTCAACACCCGGTGTGTCGCGGTCAACGATAAACATCGAGGCCTTATCAAGCGTTTCTTTCTCAGGTGCGGTAACCGCCATGACAATCAGAAAATCTGCTTTCGCGCCGTTAGAAGTAAACCATTTCTCACCGTTAATGACCCACTCGTCGCCATCGCGAACCGCAGAACAGACAAATTCACCGGGCTCACCGGCATGTGGCTCTGTCATTGAATAAGCAGAATGCTTCTCACCGGACAGTAGCGGCTCCATATATTTTTTCTTCTGTTCTTCGGTACCGTTGTGTGCAATCAATTCCATATTGCCGGTATCCGGCGCCTGAACACCAAAGAGTCCCGGACCACTACTGGTTCGACCCAGTTTTTCATTTAGCAGGCAAAGCTTAACCTGGCCAAGCCCGGGGCCACCCAGGTCTTTACCCAAATGAAAACCCCATAAACCACGATCTTTTACCTGTTGCCTAAGTCCTGCTGTATACGCACTGATCGCTCGCCAACCGTCTTTATCAATCGGGCTGCCATCCTTCATTCGACCGCCGCGCATAAAATTATCCAGCGGTTCAATTTCCTCTTTAGTAAATTTCTCTACCCAGTCCACTTGTTCCTGGAACTCCGGTTCCACATCAAAATCAATCGGCATTTCTCACCTCAGGCTTAGTTTTTTAAGATTTAGTCTTACCGTAACTGAGTAACAAAATATACGAATTGGCTGCCCAATAAAAGAGCCAGTATTGAAGGAGCTGTTTCCTTCAAGGCATTGCTTTAGCAATGATGTGATAAAAATGCAGTATACTTTCGGGTGCATCCAGTTGACTGAGGGCTAAATGTTAGACAGCGAGTTCCAACACAATTTCCATACCCATACTTTTCGATGCAAGCACGCTAAGGGCGACGTCGCAGACTATTGCGAGATGGCCATAGCCCGCGGCATGAAAACCCTGGGTATCTCTGACCATTCTGCGCTACCTGATGATCGCTGGCTGGCTGCACGAATGCACTATGTCGACCTGCCTGAATACACCGCAGCGATCGACAAGGCTCGCGAACAGTACCCTGAGCTTCGAGTCGTTAAAGGCATGGAGTGTGAATATATCCCGGAGCAACAAACCTGGTACGAAGACGAATTGCTGGGTGACTACCAGTTTGATTATTTAATTGGTGCCGCGCACTTTTTCCTCGATGCCGACAACGAATGGGTTGGCACCTATGGCGGCACGACTTCTGCCAAAGCCTTGGTGGAGTTTGGCAACTACACGGTCAAGATGATGGAATCCGGCGTTTTTGATTTCATCGCACACCCGGATTTGTTCGGTAACTGCTATGAGAAATGGGATGCAAACTGCACCGCCTGTACCAGGGATATCATGGCCGCCGCTGCAGAAACTGGCGTTGGCCTTGAGGTCAATGCACTGGGTATACGCAAACAAACCGCCAAAGCGGCAGATAACCCTTTTCCACTGTACCCCTGGCTACCTTTCTGGGAAGAAGCGAGCAGCTATGACGTCAATGTCATTGTGAACGCGGATGCCCATACACCGGAAGATTTGCAGGGTAAGACTGGCGAGGCATTTCAGATCGTTGCCGATCTGGGACTAAAACACATGGATGTCGATGCGATAGGTGCAAGAGCGACCACCGACTAAACTACTGATGGTGCGCTTGCAGGTCTTTGAATAATTGCCGCTGTGCCCAGCTGCCACCAATCAGTTTTACATCACCACGAACTTTTGCGAGAGCACTCGCGCCTAGCTCACTCCTACCCGATGCCAAATCAACAATGGCATTAGCGAGCGTCACGCCAACTTTGTTGGCTACCTGTCCCTGATGGGTTGATTGCTGGCGCCAGGATTCGAAGTTTGCCAGACCCTGTTTAATCGCCTGCTGATCGTTCAAGACAGCGGGGGCCATCAAGTAATGTAGTGAACAAAATACCAGCTCACCGTCTTCTATATGGTGCACCGACAGGTCATGGATTTTCTGCCAGCGGTCAGGTGTCTCAAGACCCTGCATATTAAGTCGCCACAGCAATGATGCTGCATTACAGGTGTCCAAATAGAAGTCATCCTGCAGGCCAGGTTCCAATACATCATCATAAACCGCCAACGCAACATCAAGCTCCATGCGCCTGATGTGATACAACGCTTTGTGCCAATGCAGATGCCGTAAAAAATTATTGGTGTCAGTCCACTGCGGTAGCATGGTGTCCATCCAGTTAAGGCCATCCAACCAACGGCTATCCATCTGAAAAACATGTGCCATCGCATGACCAGCCCATATATCGTCCGGATTTAACTCACAGGCACGACGTCCGACGAGACTCGCCTCACGGTACTCGGCAGACTCTTCAAGCCCAAAACTTTGCATACCCAGCACATAGCCGAAGTAAGGATCATCTTCCGACCAGGCCGGTAACCGACGCTCGACCGATGCTGTCATTGCTTTCGCGTCACCCATATAAAAATGCAGATGATGCGCCACCCTAAGCGCCAACATGTCCCGGGGATAGTGCTCAAGCAGCACCTCCAGGTGTTTCAGCGCCTCATCATTCTGATGTCGAAACCAGGTATTGAGCGCTGCGACATGCGCACGTTCCCGATCATTGAGTTCCGCAGTCTGCAGTTGATCAAGACATTTCTGAATCGCGTTGTTTAATGCCGGACTACATCCCATCTTTAGCAGATAGCCACGGAAACAAGTCGCCATAGGCATGACGTTTTGGGCAACCAAAGAATCTAACTTATCCATGGTGTCGGCTTTCGATGCCAGGTAGGCATCCATAACCTGAGCAAACGCCTCTAAATCTTGTGCGTAATCTACCGTATAGGGTACGCCGCGGACATCATCGACAGTTTGCATTGTCACATCCATTACCAAAATAAGAGCGCTATATTATCACCGATTTTGTCCACCCTTGACCCATCCAGCACATTCACAGATTATGACGCGTTCTTAAATAAGGAGATTTTTATGCGACCTAATCATGTGAAGCACGCCTGGAAAGAAGGCAAACAAACCGTCGGTGGCTGGATTGGCTGTGACTCCGTGCAAGTCGCTGAGGTGATGGCAAGGGCCGGCTTTGATTGGCTGGTGATGGATATGCAACACGGACTGCTGGACTACAACGATGTACGTAACATGCTGCCGGCCATTTCCCAAACTGACACCGTGCCTATTGTGCGCGTACCCTGGAACGAGCCTTACATCATTATGAAAGCGCTGGACGCAGGTGCTTACGGCGTGATTGTGCCACT
>JAQWMV010000229.1 GCA_029246605.1 Pseudomonadales bacterium
GTCGCTATCTGCGAGGACCTACCCGAAGAACACAACACCGTCACCCTGGATCCTGATCTTAAAGATCCTGACGGTATTCCGGCACCAAAACTTAACTACACCCTGAGTGAAAACAGTAAAGACATGCTGGATTTCTCGCTGGCCAGAGCAGCTGAGGTACTTACCGCAGCCGGCGCAACCAATATCGAGTCGTCAGCACCCATCGCAGGAGGTGGCTGGCACCTCATGGGCACTGCAAGAATGGGCACCGACTCTGCCACCTCTGTGGTGAATGAATGGGGCCGCTGTCACGACGTCAAGAATCTCTTTATTGTTGACGGCAGCATCTTCGTCACAGGCGCCGGCGTAAACCCAACGCGCACTATTCAGGCGCTGGCCTTATATGTTGCTGATAACATGAAGCAACGCCTTGCCAACCTGTTCGATTAGGAGCACTCACATGAGCAATCTCATTGGCAGCGACAATCCCTATTCGGATGACGAACGTCAGCTGCTGCGCGAAATTGCCGGCCTACTGATCCCGGCGAGCAGTGAATACGGTATCCCCGGTGCAGACGATGAGCGCATATTCGACAACATTCTGGTCTCCATCATCAGACTGGCACCGACCCTGAAACCTAAGTTACATGATCTACAGGCACTGGCCGAAGAACGTTATGGTCCAGATTTTTTGAACCTGAGCCAGGTCGATAAAACAACGCTACTACGAGACCAGATTAACTACGCTTTCCTGAAACACCTGATTACTGCAACAGCAACAGCCTATTATCAAGACGGGCGCGTATTGGAAACTATTGGTCTCAAGTCGACACCGCCATTCCCTGGCGGCCACGACATTGAACAGGGTGACTGGTCTTTGCTTGAGCCCGTGAAGGCACGGGCACCTTTTTACCGAAAGGTCCCTAGCCGAACTTCTGAATAAACACTTCTTCATTGAATCCCACTAACAACGACTTCCCAACCCTAAGGGTCGGGGCACGCATATTGCCGGTCGGACCGAGCATCGCTTGCACCGCGTCCTGACTAACGCTGTTCTTTACATCAAACTCTACTATTTTCTTGCCTTTCATGGCGATCAACTTGCTCGCAGAGGTCAGCATGTCTTTTGCATCAGCCGCCTGCAGTTTGGTGTTCGCCGATACGGTTTCAGCAATTACGATCTTATTGGCTTCCAAGAACTTGGATGCTTTGGTGCAGGTTGTTCAGCCCTTTCGGAAGTAATACCACTCAGCTTTCTTCGCCATGGTTCTTGCCTTTTTACGGTTCAGAGTCCTGCAAGCCTAGATAAGATAAAGACCAAATTCAATACTGTACTAAATTGCGAGGCAGGCAACCAATCTATATAGTCCTGAAATCAACCAACAATTAGCGCCTCGATGATCAGCGGCGTAAACGTAACCAGCGTCAACATCTATAGCAGGTAGGACAACACTCATGAACATAATACAAGACAACAGCGATATAGAGTCCTGGATGGTACGGGAAAAACCCGAAGCCGTTTTGGAGCCAGACCTTCCAATCATTGATCCGCATCACCATTTATGGGACAAACGCCGCGATCCCCGAGAATCTCATAGTTTCAGGCAAGCGCTGTATTTGTACGATGAAATCTCTACAGATATTGCCGAGTCTGGACACAATGTCGTGCAAACGGTATTCGCCCAGTGTGGCGCGTTTTATCGCGCTGACGGTCCGCCTGAAATGAGCTGTGTTGGAGAAACAGAGGTTGTTAACGGTGTCGCCGCGATGAGCCGTTCTGGTATCTACGGCGATGTGAGACTCTGCACGGGTATATTCGGCACCGCAGATCTTCGGCTGGGTAGCGCGGTAGAACCCGTATTAGAAGCGCACCTTCACGCATCGAAATACTTTCGAGGTATTCGCAGTGCTTTTCCAAGCGATCTGAACGATACGTTCCTTGATGGATTCGCGCTATTGGGCAAACACAACTTGAGCTACGACAACTGGTCACCTGACTACCTTCGATTGCCTGGACTAGCGAACCTTGCTAACAAATTTCCAGAAACCATGATTATCGTTAATCACCTGGGTGGGCGCATTGACCCCACAGCAAATGAAAGTGACATCTCGGACTGGCGGCGTTGCATTGATGCAGTTGCGGCATGTCCTAACACGGTCATGAAGGTAGGTGGTGCCCAGATGAGAATTGGTGACTGGGAACCGCCGTACCATATGCATCAAATAGAGCGACCAAATAACTCAGAGTTTTTTTGTGAAACATTGTTGCCCTGGTACCAATATGCAATCGAGGCCTTCGGTCCTGAACGTTGTATGTTCGAAAGTAATTTTCCGGTAGACCGTGAATGTCTTTCCTACCGAGCATGCTGGAACCTGTTCAAACGGATTGCTGCGACACTGGGGCTTAGCGAAGCGGAAAAAACCGCCATGTTTAGTGGCACCGCTGCGCAGGTATATCGACTCACTCCTCCCTGAGTGGGTTGAACTATTCAAGACGGCGGTGCATGCATCGCTTTGGCGGCTGGTGAAAAATAATGACAATGGCTATAGTGCCCCAAATTCTTTCGGGAGCTGAAGCATTGTCTCTACCTAGTTATTGTCCTAAATGCGCTTCGCCGCTAACCACGGTTCATGATGGTGGTCGAGACCGACCGGCCTGTTCAGCGGAGGATTGCAGGTTTGTTCACTTTGGTGATTTTTCTATTGGTTGTGCGGGCGTCGTGACCCGTGAAGTTGATGGTGAGCTACAGGCGCTACTGGTACAGCGCGCTCAAGACCCTTTTGCAGGTGCCTGGCAGATACCTGGCGGTTATGCCGAACATGATGAACTGGTTTCCACCGCAGTGGAACGAGAAGTTCATGAAGAATCAGGCATCGTCGCGACCGTCAGTGATGTAGTCGCCTTTCGACATGCCCTGGCAGGCAATATGGGTGGCCCCAGCACCAATATCTATATGATTTTTCGGTTGGATTATCAGTCGGGAGATACGCAGGCGGACGGTGTGGAAATCGCTAAGGCCGGATTTTTTACAATGGCGCAGATGTCAGACATGAAAGGCGTGCAGGGTTTGTCACGATGGGGGATTGAGCAAACACTAAACAGTCAGCGAGGTACTGGCTTGTCGGTTGACCGTACTGACAATCGCAGTGAGGTGCCTGGGTGGCAGTTATTTGGGCTGACTTCCTGAAGAGATTGCACAGCTCACATATTCCGACGGCCTATGATTGGCGGTATCATGTCTGCTTGGCTTCTGGAGAGATAATATGACCACAACGACTCGAGCAGCGGTATTGGTAGAACATGACCAGCCGCTGGCCGTTGAAGAGATTATTCTGCAGGACCCACAGGGGCCCGAAATACTGGTGGAATATTTCGCCTCAGGTATCTGTCATTCACAGCTTCATCATATCAACAGTCCAACAGCAAGAACCCCGTCACTACTGGGACATGAAGGTACCGCGGTTGTTGTCAAAGTCGGCAGTGACGTAACACATGTTAAAGAAGGTGATCACTGCATCGTCACCTGGGTGCCCCGCAATATAGACATCGACAGTCCGGCGCTACCTCCTACTAGCTTTGAGTTTCGGGGAGAAAAGCGACCTGCCGGCGTTAATACCTGGTCAGAGCATGCACTCATCAACGAGCAACTTGTCGTACCGCTGACAAAGGATGTTGCAACGGCCGCAACCGCGATTGTCGGCTGCGCGACGGTTACCGGTGTCGGCGCAGTTATGGGCTCTGCCGGGGTACAGAAAGGTCAATCCGTCGCAGTCATTGGTGTGGGTGGTGTCGGAATAAATGTCATTGCTGGTGCCAAGATCGCCGGTGCCAATCCCATCATTGCTGTTGATCTGACTGACGAAAAGCTGGATTTTGCAAAGGAATTTGGTGCAACACACACCATCAACGCAAGTGAGACGGATGCGGTGGCAGCAATTCACGAGATTACCGGTGATGGCGCCGAGTTTGCTTTCGATGCCATCGGTGGTCCGGTCACGACACCCCAGACACTTGCCGCGGTAAGAAGCGGGCGTACGGGCGCTTCAAGAGGTGGAAGCGCAGTTATAGTCGGCATCCCGCGGGCACCCGTTGTACTGCCACCCGAGGCGTTTCCTGGAGGTGAGAAACATTTGATCGGGTCAGTTGGTGGGTCCAGCCATCCAGCTACCGACTATCCACAATATATTGACTGGTTTCAGCGCGGTGAACTACCACTCGATAAGATGATTACCACGGTTTACCAGGGCCTGGATAAGATCAATGAAGGTGTACGCGCGCTGGAAAATGGTGAGATTCGCGGTCGGTCGATTATGGTTTATAAATCCTAGTGAACAAGAACAGGGGGCGCGGCTAGCAGACCCAGGCGAACAAAGCCTTGCGCGCTGCGTTCGTAACGCCGACACCTGGGCGCACCAAAATCATAGCGACTAAAAGAACAAACCGAATGCCAAGTAAAAGCTAAATGAATAGCACTGTTCGATTGTGACACTAAATAACTGGGAGCTATGTAGGCTGGAGTTGTGGTGCCTGTGTAGAGACGATATACAGCCGGGACTAAAAGGCCTACTGCCGCAATCTATCCAGGAGTGCTGTGTGCTGCTCGTCCGACAGTGAGGGGACACTAAAACAGGTTCTGCCGATGACATCGGCAAAGCGTTGCTTCATGGCATCAACGACCTCATCCGGTGTGCCAACGATGGCGATGGCCCCAAGCACTTCATCATCAATAAGGTTCGCCATGTCTTTTTGCTGCTGTCTTTTATTCATCTGATTGAGCTCGGTCTGTAGCTCACCCCATCCATGAATATCGAACACGGGTCGATAGGCCTCGGTTGATCCGTAGAACGCGATGCGATCTCTGGCGACCTCGCGCGCAGTGACGATCGATTCTTCGTCAACACCGGTTGCGATCATTGGTGCATAGTCCAGTTCAAAGTCATCCAGGGTTCGGTTACTTTTCGCGAGCCCTTCCTTGATCGCCGGCAGCGTTACTTCCCGGATGTACTTTTCCGAGTTGAAGGGATGCATGATCATACCGTCCGCGACTTCCGCGGCGACTTTGGTCATCAATGGTCCTGTCGCTGACAACGTAATCCTGGGGCGTCCCGCCTGCGTATTATCAGGTTTAAACGTCGATGGCATTAGGGTGTGCTGATAGTACTCGCCAACAAAGTCCAGACGTTTTCTGTCATACCAGCAATCAAAAATTGCCTGCATAGCTGTAATATACTCGCGCATCTGCCGCGCCGCCTTGTGCCAGGGCATACTAAAACGTCGTTCAATGTGGGGTTTGACCTGCGAACCTAAGCCCAGCACCAGGCGACCACTGGAGAAGGCATTCAGGTCGTGTGCCAGATGCGCCATAGACATAGGATTACGTGAAAAAGCCACAGCCACCGACGTTATCAGTTATATAGAAGTGGTGTGCTCTGCTGCAATGGTGAGAGGCAGAAATGGGTCATGGTTTAACTCTGACAGACGAAGACCGTCGTAACCCATTGCCTCCTTTCGCGTTGCCTCCCCGGCAACGCGCGACATGTCGGCACTGATGCCGGCATCAATTTTCACTAGCTCTCCAGGCCTTCCACTAAAAGATCCAACAAGTACGGACCATCGGTTGCCAGTGCTTCTGCGACTGCAACCGCTATCTCTTCCGGTTTACTAATCTGCTTCGCTGGAACGCCCATGCCGCCCGCCATTTCCGAAAACCCCAGAAATGGCTGGGTGAGATCCATATGGCTATAAGGCTTGTTTGACGGCACACCAAAGCGACTCCGATATTGTTCCAGATTGTGCTTGAGGACCCGGTATTCACGATTAGACAGAATAATAAACAGTATATTCAAATTATAGTGCGCGGCGGTCCACAGCACCTGGATGCTATACATGGCAGAGCCATCACCCGTCATGGCTATTACCTGCTGATCCGGTCTTGCTAACGCAGTACCAACACAACCGGCCATACCCTGGCCGATACCACCGCCACGGCATCCATAGGATTCGTGAACGCCACCAATATCGAAGTTACGCATCACATCCGGGCTCGCCGTAATGACTTCCTCGACAAGCACCACGTCATCGGGTACTGCCTGCGCCAATTCATAGAGTGCACGGGCCGGGGTCATCGGGGATTTGCCCCTCATTGTCTCGAACCGCTCAGCAGCAGCCTGCTCAGCCACATCGTACATCTCTGCTAGTTCTGCGCGACGTTCTACGTACGCTGGCTCCTCTCCAACAAGTTCGAAAAGCTGCGTTAGTGCATCGTTTATCTCGCCCACAATACCCAGCCTCAATGGGTAGTTATGCGCCAGCCGAGTTGCGCTTGGCTCCAACTGCACCACGGTCGCATCGTCGGCAAATGGCGACGCGTCGGTATGCCAAACCTCTTCAAAAAACGGACCACCAATCATCAGAACAAGATCGTAGCCCCCCAACGCACGATGATATTGGGCAGCATCAGAGCCTACACGCCCTCTAAAGTGCGGGTGGTGAACGGGAAATGGTACGCTACTGGTGACTATTTCCAGATGGACGCCGGCGCCAATTTTCTCTGACAGCGCGACAAGAGAATCAGTTGCGTCCGCATCGGCAACATCGTCTCCCGCGATGATCCCAACACTCTTGCTGGTCTTAATCATCTCGGCAAGCTGCAACAGCGCATCCGCATCGGCTTTACCGTTCGTTAACAGTTCGCCTGCGGTAGTTGCACCAATTTTAGTTTCCTGCTCCAGGACATTTATCGGCAGTGCGACAAAAACGGGCCCCTTAGGATGTTCATTGGCGATCTTGAAGGCGCGCTGCATGACGGTCGCCATCTCGTCGGCATGTTCCACCTGCACACTCCACTTGGTCACAGGCTTGGCAATGGCCACCAGATCGTGACCCAGAAGGGGGTCGCGCAATCGTAAGCGCGAATCCTGTGCACCCGCGGTCACAATCATCGGCGCATTACTCTTGAGTGCTCCATAGATCATGCCGATTGCGTTACCCAGACCCGGCGCCGCATGCATATTGGCAATTGCGGTCTCGCCGGACGCTCTGGCATAGAAACCTGCAGAACAAACGGCGACCGCTTCGTAGAGATTGAAGATGTACTCGATGTCCGGATAATCCGACAGATTATCAAGTAACGGCGTTTCGGTAGTCCCTGGATTACCAAAGATCTTAGTTGCACCGTGCAACCGAAGAGAGTCAAGAAAGACGTCGCGTCCGCGCATGCATACCTCCTTTGTAGCGTGATAGTTGTGTTAAGTTAGCTGGATGGATAGCTATCAATAAATCAAGTGAAAATAGTCAATCACATGAAATCTGTGCTCAGCAGCGACATCGTGGTTGCGACGACCGCAGTCGTCGCCTTTTCCCTCACCATCGGTTTCGTGTCGTTTTACCTCGCGTACCTCACCTATGAAGACCGTTACGGCGTCACTTTTGTTGACTACGTTAAGCTAATCTTCTAACCCAACAAATCCGGGTATTGTGAAAAGCGCGTATCCTGGCGTGTAATGATTTCAACCAGGCAGACCTCTCCTTCTTTATTGGCCTGCTGTGCTTCCTTCAGGGCCGGCGCGACACCTTCCGGCTTTTCAACCTTGATGCCTTTCGCGCCCAGAGCTTTCGCCACATCAGCATAATCCCCGGTTTGATTTCCCGCACCAAAGCGCTCCATCGCGGTTGGCATGGATTTATCATAGCCACCCATGGTGTGGTTATTGATCACGACGGTGGTTATAGGCACACCAGCGCGAACTGCGGTTTCAATATCAAGGCCGGTATGGCCAAACGCCAGGTCACCCATGAAGTTCATACAGTGCTTGCTGGGATCAGCGATCTTGGCGCCAATCATGAGGGGAATACCGTACCCTAGATGTGTAGTTTTGCCCCAGCCAATATAGCCTCTCGGTGCTGACGCATGATAGAACGGCATGATCTGATCCCTAGGGTTACCGGCATCGTGCGTCAAAATGGTATTTTCGTGATCCACGACGTTGTTGATTTCATTAACGACACGATATGGATTAATGGGTGCCTCATCAGAAGTTAACAGCGGTGTCCATTCCTCGAGCCATGCCGCTTTGCCTTCCGCGATTTCAGTCACGAGTTCCTGATCCGTGTCTTTACCTGCCTCACCGATGGATGCTTTTACTTCCTCAATGAGCATCTCGAGGGTTAGCTTGGCATCACCAATCAGACCGATATCTACGGTGTACTCTTTATTAAGATCTTCACCGGAGACTGTTGAGTGAATCAGCGTCTTGCCGTCTGGAATATCAATGCCAAAGGTTGTTCGGGTCAATCCAGATCCGACCGCTAGGACCACATCGGACTCACCCAGCCACTTGAATACATTTCTCGGCGCCGTCCTGTTGGCAGAACCAAGCGCCAGAGGATGCGTATCCGGCAGGGCACTTTTGCCCTCCATGGTCGTGATCACAGGAGTCTGGGTTAGTTCGGCAAGTTCTTGCAGTTGCTCAGTGGCATCCGCATAGAGCACGCCCTGGCCCGCCCATATCACTGGTCGCTTGGCACCCAGCAACGCTTTCACTGCATCCTTCACATCTCCTACACTCGGTGCATATTTGAACGTCTTGGTAGGTTGGTAATTCATGGCATGTTCTGGCACTTCGCGACCGCAGACGTCGCCATGCATCTCGACTAAGACCGGACCCGGCCGACCATGCTTGACCGCATGGAAGGCGCGCTGCATTTGCATGGTCACGCGGTCAGGTCGATCGATAGACAGTGCTTCCTTGGTGATATGTTCATAGTTGCGAGTAGCGGAGAAATTCGGTTTGACATCGTAGGCCTTCAGCCCAGAGCCAAGCGGCAAATAGATCATTGGCACTGCTTCGCCATACGCTTGCGCAATACCACCAAAGGAGTTCTCTACACCAGGGCCGCTCTGTGAGGCATAGATACCGGGCATCTTGCCCATCATGGTACGTGCGTAGCCGTCAACGGCATTGATCGCACCGCGTTCCTGACGGAATACGATAGGTTTTATACCAATCTTGGATACGGCTTCAATCAGAGGATTTGCGGGAAAGCACCCCATCCAGGTGACACCTTCAGCCTTTAGGCACTGCGCAATCAAATCAAAACCGTTCATAATTCCTGTCCCTTAATCTATGGATAAAAACTAAACGCGCAGGATACAGAATTCCGCAGACGAATGCTTGCGGCTCTTTAGTAGGCGCTTATTGATCCACCTGAGATTGATAGAGCTGAGCTTCGCGATCTCGCAGATTATCAAGGCGTAGTCGGGCATAGGCCTCAGCCAACATGGGTCGCAGATCATTTTCTTCCGGATAATCCAGAAAATACTGGCGCCATTGGTCCATGGCAGCGACCAACAGGTTCTTGTCCTGCAAGGTGCTTGTGAGCTGATAAATATCATCAGAGTTTTTTGCCAGGCTTCTGTCTAGTTCCTTCTGCTCGCTGGCTGAGAGCATCTTGATGATACTGCCGATACGTGGGCTAAAGACGGTGCCATCAGCATCCAGTACTTCGATTTTGTAGGAATGTTCACCGGCTGATAAATCGGGAAGCGCATAACGGATCATCTCAGCGCTGGCTTTGGGCGGTACCTCAAAAGTGCTGCCGTCGATAATGAGCCGATAGTAATATTCCGGGCACACATTTCGCCATACCAGATCCGGGTAAGACTGAGACAGTGTTACATCAGCGGTACGGACCTTGGTGTCACAGGCTCTAATGTTACGGCGTACCGTCGTGTATTTCTGCGCCAGCGCGAACTTGTTCTGAATACTCTGCCAGACGCTGGTGGAATCTTCCTTGGGTTTGCTAATTTTGCCCTCACGTATTTCAACAGCGCTTGCAATGATTTCAATCTTGCTATCCTTACTGAGTATTTGCGCTAAGCCAGATGCCTGATTGATGAGTTTCGCAGAACCGTTATTTCCGGTGCGTACCATATAGCCTTCAAACAGGTACTTGATACGCGGCGCTGGTCGCCAGGTATTGCCATTAACACTGTATTCGACAACGCCGCTTGGCTGAGTCAGCTTGGCAATTGGAGGATTTGCTGCCATACCTTCGTATGACACAAAGGCCAACAACACGATCAATAGAATTTTCAATTTCACAATCTTCCTCCCAGATAATCTGACTACTTTGAGTGTACGACTTCCCAGTTCTGATTGTCGACCGCTATATAACCATCGACACGTTGATCTTAAGGATGACTTTCTGCATCGATTCACGATACCCTCTAGGCTAGATCACTTATGGAAAACTTATCAATGACCACCTACGAGCATATTACCTACAAAATCGATGGCCCAGCCGCGACCATTACCATGAACCGCCCGGACACACTAAATGCTATGACTAGCCTGATGCAGGCTGAAATACGCCATGCCCTGGATGCTTCGGAACGAAACGAAGACGTGATCGGCACGGTGTTCACTGGTTCTGGTCGAGGTTTCTGTTCCGGGGTAGATATGAATGATCTCGGTGAGATGAGTGCGGCTGGTAAAACTCTCGGCAAATCCTTTGAACACCTGGCAGCAGATCCGGGAAATCCAGACCAGGACCCTAACTATATGTTCTCGCCTGCATACCTGCTGGGACTACGTAAGCCAATCATCGCGGCCATCAACGGGGCATGTGCAGGACTCGGTTTTAGCTACGCCTCGTTCTGCGATATGCGCTTTCTTGACCAAAACGCAAAGATTGTGTCTTCTTTTTCACCCCGTGGTCTGATCGCAGAACACGGCACAAGTTGGATGTTACCGCGCATCGTGGGCCCATCAAATGCGCTGGACATTTGCTGGAGTTCCAGAAAAGTCCTGGCCGAAGAGGCCTATAGAATGGGTTATGGCAATCGTCTGTGCGATGCGGGCGAGTCGGTTACCGAGGCACAGGAATATCTAAAAATGATTGCTGGGACTTCCGCGCCCCTGTCCATCATGATGATGAAAAAGCAGATTTATAAGCACCTGATGAGCGATCTCGTTGACTCTATGAATGAAGACAACGAGTGGATGGCAGCCAGCCTTGCGAACGATGATTTCAAGGAAGGCGTGGCTTCTTTTGTGGAGAAACGTCCGCCCAATTTTACCAAGGTGAAAGTGTAGTGACACATTCAACACTGCCTAACGGGGACGCCAAAGCACTTGGGTTCGACCCGGATAGACTGGCACAGATCAGCCCTGCAATGCAGGCATACGTGGATAACAAGCGGGTACCAAACCTCGTCACTATGGTTGTGCGCAAAGGTCAGGTAGTACATCTTCACGCCTGTGGAGTTATGGATTTTGAATCCGGGAAGCCCGTTAAGCCCGGGACTTTGTTTCGTCTTTACTCCAACACGAAACCCATGGCTGGTGTCGCCACCATGATCCTCTACGAACAGGGACTGTTAACACCCGACGACCCCGTCGATAAGTTCCTGCCAGAGATGGCCAATCTACGTGTTCAGCTACCGAATGGTCTGACTGAACCCGCAAGCAGGAACATCACGATTCGGGATTGCCTGACCAATACCACAAGTTTCAGCACACCGGCGACGATACCGTTAAGTTATCGCGATCAGTATCGCGATGCCCTGGAAACGCTGGGCTGGAGTAAATCTGAGAATTTTAGGCCCTACCCGATCAACAGTCGTGACCGGGCAGCAGCCATGGCACAGATCCCTCTGGCCGATCATCCAGGTAAACAATTTGTTTATCACATGGGTTTCTCAATTCTGGGCGCAGTGCTTGAAGCAGCATCCGGACAAAGTATGGGGCAATTTTTCAAAGAACAGATTTTTGATCCACTAGGGATGGTCGACTCAGATTTTTACGTTCCTGCAGGTTCCCTTGACCGTTTCCCAACCTGTTATATGCCGCGCGACAACGATGGCAAAGTGGAATTAGTGGTACAGGAGGCCGTCGAGTCCAGCGAGAAAAACATCGGGCCCAAAGTAAACTTCGGCGTCGGTGGCGACAACGGCGGTGTGCTATCAACAATTACCGATTACGCCCGGCTTGGCCAGATGCTGTTGAACGGGGGTGAGCTGGATGGAGCGCGGATCCTCGGTCGAAAATCCGTCGACCTGATGCTCGCCAATCATACCGGCGATATGCTCATTCCCATGACCGGTCAGGGCTTTCACTTTGGCCTCGGCGCGGCTGTTTATCATGGCCAGGATGGTAAGCCACAGATACGATCACCCGGGACCTATGGCTGGGGTGGTGCAGCTGGTACGACCTACTTCGCTGATCCGAAAGAAGAGCTGATGGGTTTATGCTTCACCCAGGTCATGCAAGCGGGTGTTATGCCAAATAACAATTACCAGGAAACTTTCCAACGCATGGTTTATCAATCCCTGGTGTAGCGAAGCCACGGCTGGGCTGCAATAGCTGATCTACCGGCGCGAAAAATCAGCAAGGCCATCCTGTAACTTCTGCAACCAGAGGAATCACGCCATTGGCCCATTTGCGATTCCCCTGAACTGACCAATGCTCCGCCAAGCCCCAGTCAGCATCGTCCTCAACATCAATCGCCGGTTCTGGGACCACCTCCCGTAGATAGATGCTATGTTGCTCGCCATCCACAGCTCTGACAATCTCACCTAAGACCCGCTTCATATCATCACTAAAAAGTCGTTGGCGATCCCTCGTCACCAGACAGGAACCGGAAGCCTCATCAGCAAGTAATATTAAAAACGGCTGCGCAGGTCTTAACGCTCGAAGCTCCCTCAAGAACCTAACGTATCCCTCAATGAAGTCGTTATCGCCACGATCTGTCAAAGTCCACCAGTCATTACCACCAATATATAAAATAACAAGGTCAACATGCGGCAGAGTATTATCGTTGGGTTTTGCGGCCCACTGCTCGGGTGATGACACCAGCAATTGCTTGTAGTGCTCATTCATGGCAGGACGATCCAAACCTGGTGCATTCCACACGGCGCCCATGCCAGAAAACGAAATGTTATGGCAGTCAGCACCGAACGCCTGCGCCGTAAACGCGCCCCAGCTTTGCGAGACATCCTGAAATGGAGGGCGACTGACAGCTGTTTTGGATTCAGATCGGGACCCAAGATTACCAAAAGCTGCAGTGTCCGAGTCACCCACTACTTCAATCACTCGTCGCGCTGGTGCTTCATCGGCAATCAGCCGACCTGCGTCTAGCTCAATACCTTTGAAGATAACACAGCCTGTTCGGCCATCCGGATAACCGGCAATGGCTTCGGTGCGCTTATAGAGATGCATCGTTGTTTGCTGATTTGGGTCCAGGTCAATTGGATAGCGGGTATTTCCGGGCTCGGTGACAAGCACAGAGGATTTACCGGCGACGACAAGATTGAAATAGTTGCGCGCCCCATCCATGTGAATATGAACTTGGGTCGCACCAGTGACCGCAAAGCGAACCTCGACACCTGGCCAGTCGAACCGGCATTCCTCTGACGACAAGGCAACCCGACCGCAATAACGAATCGCCTTGTCTGATGCAGGGAAAAATACCACGGTCTAGTAGGCGCCCCCCTTATTACCTTCTTCTTTCTTTGTGGTGCCGGCAACTGCACGCGCTTTCGGTGCACTGTCATATGCACCCCGGAAGTCTCGGAACGGTCCATCACGCCATTCAAGTGCGGCTTTCAAACCTTCATCGCGCATGCGACGAGCCCACTCACCACCAGCCGCTCGGGCTGAAGACAGCGCCTGAATCTCAGTACCGGAATGCAGTCCATCACGGATACCCATGGTTTCATACTGGCGATTAACAGCACGCTTGGAGTACATCAGCATTTCATTATCAATATTGGCCATACGACGCGCAAAAGTTTCGGTGAACTCTGCAAGTTCATCCGCTGGTACCGCATAGTTGGCCCACCCCAGCCCAGCCATATCAGAGCCAGAGAAGGAATCACCTACATAGGCAAATTCCCTCGCTTTGGCCGGTGGTAGATGCCAGGGTGACCACATCATATCCATCGTAGTCATAGCACGAACCGGCGGATAGCCAATCTTGGCGTCTTCGGCACAGATCCGGAAGTCGCAGATTGAAGCAAGTTCAGTCCCACCTGCCAGACAGTGACCCTGGATTTGGCAAACAACGGGTTTAGCCAATTCCCAGATAATCCAGTTAGTCATGACGACGTGGCGGGCCCACTGGTTTGCGCCCGGATGCATCGAGCCGGTGTCCGGTAGTTTTGATCGATGGCTAACGAAACTGTCATCCTCCGCTGAACGTGAGGGCGTCAAATCATATCCTGCTGAGAACGACCGCCCGTTGCCACGCAAAACAATAACGCCTACCTCGTCATCATTTTCAGCTTCGCGCATGGCGTCCATCACCTCGGCACGAAGGTTATTGGATAGCGCGTTCAGTTTTTCCGGGCGATTAAGGGTGATAAAAGCCAGTCGTCCGTCGGTTTCGTAAAGAATGTCACTGTACTCTGGCATGGTGGTCTCCTGAATGAGCCTAGTTAAATAGTAGTAACCATAAAATCCTTTAATTGGTGCGATAAGTCAAATCGAGCCAATAGGCGCTAACCCATAATGACAGCCATGAATCCAACGCAAAGCAGGTAACAACCTGCCCCTGTGATCTGGCATGATTAGATGATGAACAAAATAACCATCAGCATCTTCGCTGTGACCACGCTGCTGTCGATACTGCTATATCTGCCGTATCTCGACACCCTGCGACTGTGGCACGAAGAACCCAGGCGCGCACTTATCTCCGAGGCCATGCTTGAAAGTGGCGACTTCATCGTGCCGCGCTATCGGGAAGAGGTCTATGTCGCCAAACCACCGCTCTTCAACTGGTTGGTTATTGCTGTCAGTCAGGTCTTTGGCGAAATCAATGAACTGTCATTACGTTTCACGTCGCTGCTCTGCCTAATCCTACTGATTGGGCTGATGTTATCGTTACATCAGCAATGGCTGGGTACGACCGGTTTGGTTTTTCTCTCTCTGGCCCTGGCCCTGTCACCGGAGTTTATGAGTAAGGCAACACTGGGCGAAATAGACATGTGCTTTACCCTGCTGGTCAGTGCATCCCTGTGGCTTTGGTTCTCTCTTGATCAAAGGCAGATGCGCGGTTTCAATCTATGGCTGGCGCCAGGCCTATTGATCGCGCTGGCATTTCTCACTAAACGGGAACCGGCCTTTTTGTTTTACTATGTGGGCATCGGTACCTATCTGCTGTATCGCAAACGCTTAATCGAACTATTCCTACCGGCGCACCTTATATGTGCCAGCATCACGCTAGCAATCGTCGGTGTCTGGGTCTGGTTTATGGTCCAGTCGGTAGGCCTTGAGGCATTGCTTGGCAGCACAGCCAACGAAGTCGTCAACCGCGGGATGGTGGGTTCCTGGGCCACGACACTCAAACACATCATCAGCTATCCCTTTGAAGTCACTCTGGCTGTGTTTCCTTTTTCTCTGATGCTGCTGTTTTTTTTTCATCGTGAGAGCAGAGCTATCGCGTTCGAACGCTATGGCGACGTTCTCGTGTTTGCGGGAATCACCGTTATTGCTAACTTTCTCGTGTATTGGTTTATCGCGCAATCAGCGGTGCGCTACTTCCTGCCTATGCTGCCTTCGGTATTGGTTGTTTGCGCCGTTCTGTTCGAGGTGGCAGAACAAACTGCACCGAGATGGCTTCGCGTGTTGGGTTCCATCGTTGCTAGCTTCACGTTACTTGCCGCCATTGCACTGAACGTGTTTTTGTTTCAGGCGAACTTTGGCTTTGGGCCAACGCCCCCGGATTTGCTGCCACACAATCTCGCTGTTGCACTATCACTAGCCAGTGTGTTGCTGGGACTTTGGCTGTTATGGTTCAACATCAACGGCAAAACCAAACATCTGCTGCTGGCCTTTTGTGGTCTGATGTTGGTGTACCGAATTATCTATATCGATGCAGTACTACCCCGGAAAGTCGCCCAGTTCGAGCAGGAAAGGGATATTGCGGGTTTCGTAGCCAAGATCTACCACCTGGTACCAGCGCGCCAGTTACCCATCAATGCCACCGGTACCGTCCCACATGAAATCTGGTGGGCAATGGAATACGGTGATATCACAACCAAACCCAGTGTCTATCAGTTAACGGATACACCACCCACTGATGGGCATCGAATACTCGCTAACATGAATTTCAGAGGTCGAGATATCTCTTTGGTGCTGCTTCACGAGCACTGAATGTACGAAATTCCGTTTGTCCTTAAGACAGATCTCTAGGCACTTGAGACGAGTGATGATGCAACACCGGTGTTGCACTGGCTAGATCTACAATCAGCGTGAAGCGTGCCTCAAAACTCAATCCTTCCTGATCCACGTCAAAACACCAGCGATAGATGCCCATGATCCCCTCGAGATGATCGCTATACTGCTGTATATGTACTGTGCTTTCGTGAAGCTCAACGCTCAGTCCTTGGCGAGTTCCCAGTTTTTCAAAATAACCTCTTATTGCCTCAGGACTGGCCATCGTTCCATTTGAGAAAGTAGGCAGCAACACCGCGCCTCTATCATACAACCCAAGCACTGATTCGAATTCACCACCGTTAATACCGTTTAGCCAAGCATCAAGCACTGCACGAGAACCATCAAACATCTTGTAGTCGTTCCATAAAGTTAAAATGGGCATTCTGCCTTTTCCGCGTCAAACTGCAAATATTATTGATCACCAGGCCGGTTTGGCACTAGTCAAATGCGGGTAATTCCCGGCCCTCTGCCTGGGCCTTTAGGCGCGATAAGATGGCTGGCCAGCCATCAGTAATGGCATCATAAGTGGTGCGGTCATCTCCAAAATGATCGTGAACAAAGTGCAGCGCAACACCTTCGTCTATCTCCTGTAAATAGTAGGTCACCCTGGAAAGCTCCTCGGACTGAACCCCCGGGTGAATGGCGGTGAATAGAAAGGAATGCACCAGCCTAGTATTTGATTCAAGCGCCAATACGGTGCCAGAAATAAGTGGTTTCTCTCTAGTACCGTAAATTATGTCGCCACCCATCGTAAGGTCCATCTGCACCAGTGGTACTATGAAATATTGCGAGACTATCGCAGGACTAGTGATGGCCTGCCATACCGAATCAGCAGAGGCTTCAATGTGCAGGTTCTCTTCATAACGCAGCGCTTCATTCGACATGCATCATTCCCGTCACTTCTAGTTGAGCTGATCGCTGATTTCAGCAAGGTCTTCATCCGACAACGGTTCAGTTTCAAAATGTCGAATGCGTTCAAGAATGTCTCTGGTTTCAAAAAATTCCAAGACGCAACTAAGATGTGTGTAACCCGAAGCATTGAACATGCCGTCATCGAAAATCACCAAGGGAATACGCCAATCATCTTTAACGATGGGTTCTTTACAGGATCGGCACAGAGCGCGCGCGCTCGGGGAACGTCGTATACCGTTTATTCTAGGGGTTCTTCGATGCTGGATGCCAAAATCTATGATCACTGTTAGCGCTGCCTCATCGTCAACACCGGAACCTTCTAGTACTTCGGCTAGTGATTCCGGTCGCTTATAGGCAGCGCACTGTGGATGAAACCACAGGGTCATGTCACTGTCATCCGAAAATGGGTTTGGTAATCGCTCACCAAAACGCAGCTCCCCTTTAGCAATAACCTGACCACAGCCACGACACTTGGCGCGGCCGCTGCTCGCAGGCTCTATGGTATGTGCCATAAATCGCTCCTTTTCGGTAAAAAGTATACCTGCCGTCATCATATGACGCTTGAAATATAGGCACAATTTCACATAGGGTGTTCAAAAAATAATACTAATCTACAAGGGGTGGAGAATGACACTGATTACGTGGTCCTGGTGTTTCATGGTGTTTTATGTCGGTCTGATGCTGGCGATTGGCTATCTTGCAAGCAAGAAAGTCACTCATGCCGACGACTTTGCAACTGCGCGAGGGTCCTACGGCCCCTATATTCTGGCTCTGGCATTCGCAGCCTCCACCGCCAGCGGCGCGACATTTTTGGGAACACCTGCCCTCGCCTATGAATGGGGCACCGCATCGAACTGGGGCAACTTTCTTTATCCCATTGGGGTCTATTTCGGGATCCTGATTTCCATGCGGCTCATCGCTACCTCCGGTAATAAATTTGGTAACCGGTCAATCCCGGAGTATCTCGGCGATCGGTACCAGTCGGAAGGTATCCGGATCATCGTGTCACTGCTTTCCCTGGTACTTTTTTTCTATCTGGCAGGGCAATTAGTGTCCGGTCTCGTCATGTTCGAGATTATGCTTGGACTGTCATCCGGTTGGGCGCTTATTATTACCACGATCGTGCTGCTAGTGTATGTCGTGATGGGTGGTGCCCATGCCGATATCATGACAGACGCGGTGCAGGGCGCCATGATGCTGGTGCTCGCGGTCGTTGTTGTCGTGCTCGTAGTAACGGGGTTCGGCATCGATGGTGGTTTCGGGGGCATGCTCGACAATCTTGACGCTCAGGATGACTCGCTGGTTGCACCATTAAACCCCAACACGCCGTACTACCATTCATGGTGGTCCATCGTCGCCATTGTCTTTGCCCACATTCCACTCGGTTTATTACCGCACCTCGGGAACAAACTTTGGGCCCTAAAGGACTCCCAAGGTCAGATGCAGTTTGTCAAACTTGCGTTTGTCTTTGGTCTAACCCTCGGTTTGCTCGGCTTGGGCGGCCTGCTGGCACGGGCACATCTTGGTGATGCACTTTACATGGATGGCGCCAATCCTAATCAGGCGTTGCCCATGCTATTTATTGAGCTCTTTCCTACCTGGCTCGCGGCACTCGTTGGTGTGGGTGTCCTCGCCGCTGTCATGAGCACTGCTGATGGTCTGGTGGTGTCTTCAGCACAGATTATCTCCAACGACCTGTACCGACGAACCATTGTGCCCATCACCAAGCCAAATCTCAGCGAAGAAGAACTAGACAATCGCATACTGTTGATCAGCAGGGTTTCAACCGTTCTGGTTCTCATTGTCTGTATGTGTATGGCGTGGTTTCTGATTGATCTCAACATCGCCATGATCGTCTGGATTGGGGTCGGCGGTATGATGGCAGCGTTCGCCGGACCCCTGGTAATGGGCGCGCTATGGCAAGGCGTAACCCGACAAGGGGCCTACGCAGGCTTGCTGTCTGGATTTTTGACGTTCACAATTCTCTATACACAACTTATTGATCCGGCCTGGTTTGCACCGGGAACATTGCATAACGTAGTCACCTGGCTGCACGGCGAAGGACCGAACCCCGTGTCCTGCGCTGCAATGGGCGAGCTGGTTTCCGTTCTATTTACAGTGGCCGTATCCAAGATGACTCAACCGCTACCACAGACCCACCTGGACGAAATGTTTGCGCGGGCCTAGAACACTATATCGTCTCGCGGGCTGTCTGTTACTTACAGCCTGCGGGGGAGGCGGGGGAGGTGTCGATAGCAACACCCCCGCACCTCCTGCACCAGCTGCGCCTACAGCAATAGAACTGCTGGATAGTATTCCTAAGGTTGATGCAACTGACGTGGCGCCCTATCGCTCTGGCTTTTCTCTCAGCCATAGAGGCCAATTCGGTGCTGGTTACGATCTCAACATCACCTGTAGCGACGACAGTGGCTTGACCATCGAGCGGGAATCCATCGACATCCCGAATGTGACACAGCTACTGGAGCATAGATTCTCCTGTCCCGATCATCTTGACCCGAACACTGTCTATGAAATGAGTATTGAGACCTCTAGCGCCAACGAGAGTTTCGAGGGGCTGGTATCATTTACTTCCGGGTCAACAACCCGAGGCCTTAATGTATTAGCTCAAACCCAAACCAGTCGGGAAGAAGTTGAATCTCTATTCGATAACTACATCACAGGCGGGCTGGTCGATGAATTGGATCTACCGCCACTACTGGAACAACTGGTCATTTCAGCAATCATCGATCTTGCCGGTTCAGAATGGCAAAACCTGGCGAATCCAAACGTTGCCTATGGCACGACCGTGCAGCGTGTGGCCTATGCCTCAATTAGCCCTGATGGTAAGGGCACAGCAAATCTCAGCGGTCTGATTGCTTTTCCCAATGATCTCGCCGCTGTCAAAAGGGATCAAATCATTCTGCTCAATCATGCGACGGGGTCCACACCGTCCGAATTCAATACCAGTGATGCCTGGTTCATCATCGCTCAACTTTTTGCCGGACGAGGTTATCTCGTGATCGCGCCCGATAACTATGGTCGGGGAAGCACCGCAGACTCATCCGAGACCTATCTTCTCGCCGGACGTACCGGCGCAAACACAGCGGATCTGGTGCAGCGTGTATTGGAAGATGAGTCCTACAATTCCTATTACTTTAGTGAAGTGTCGCCGGCACCGATCACCGTCATTGGCTATTCCCAGGGGGGGCACAGTGCAATCGCCAGTTGGCTGGAAATCATTCACTATCACAAAGCTTCGCTGCTCGTCGATGCAGTGTACGCCGGAGGTGCGCCATTTGATTTGTACCGCACATTCCGAGGTGTACTGCAGACAGTCAATAACACCTGCGCGGGCGATGGTTTTTGCAATCTCGTTGATCCAGACGTGCTGATACCATTCGCCAGCAACAGAATCCTACCAGGGTTAATCGCTTACACGGATACCGGCGTCGAGATGGCAGATCTCATGGACGGGGAGTACCTGCAGCCTGCGTTTGTCGAAGGTTTCCTCGGCGACAACACAGACTTCGACAATCTGCGTGCGTTACTACAACTCAACAGTTTCACTAACATCAGCAACCCGGCGGCGGTGTATACTGATACCGTTGCCAATCTCTATCACTCTCCCTATGACAGACTGGTGCCAGTGGACAACACATTAACGCTCACCGACACACTCGGCGGCAATGCAATCCATCACGATGATCAATGTGATTCCAATGGTTTCCGGATAATTTTTGAAACAACCGATAAGGTTGGTGTCATCCACACACTGTGTGGCCTCAATACCCTCGATACCGTGTTTGCAGAGTTACGCTAGCACCAGGATTTTTGTTATTCTGCAATACTATCCGAAGGCTTCTGAAATGACCGAATACGATTACATTATTGTGGGTGCAGGCACAGCGGGATGTGTATTGGCCAATCGCCTGACCGTAGATCCTAATAACAAGGTACTGCTGCTCGAAGCTGGGGGCAAAGACGATTACTTTTGGATCGATATCCCGGTCGGTTATCTGTACACGATCAATAACCCTCGAACAGACTGGTGTTATGAGATTGAGCCTGACCCAGGCCTGAATGGTCGATCTATAGGCTATGCCAGGGGCAAGGTTCTGGGCGGCTGCTCTTCCATCAACGCCATGATCTATATGCGCGGTCAGGCCAGTGACTATGATCACTGGTCACAACTTGGCAATCGAGGCTGGGCCTGGGATGACGTACTCCCGGTATTCAAACGCTCTGAAGACTATCAGCATGGTGCAGATGAGTTCCATGGTAATGGCGGTGAACTTCGCGTTGAAGAACGACGGGTGAACTGGGAGATCCTTGACGCCTGGCGTGAAGCTGCAGCGCAATGCGATATACCGAAAATCGATGAATTCAACCGCGGTGACAATTTCGGCAATGCGTATTTTCAAATGAACCAACGTCGCGGTGTACGCTGGAGTGGCACGAAAGCATTTCTCCGTCCAGTCATGAAACGCAGCAACCTAACTGTAATGACCCATGCGCAGGCACATAAGCTGGAAATGGATGGGCGTACAGTAACCGGTGTAACTCTGGCCACAAAGTCAGGATCAATGCTAACTGTTAAAGCGAGGCGCGAGGTGATTCTGGCAACTGGCGCCATAGGTTCACCGCAAATGTTGCAACTTTCCGGCATTGGGCCAGGTGCGCTTCTTCGAGAAAAAGGCATTGAGGTGGTCCATGACCTGCCCGGTGTTGGTGAAAATCTGCAGGATCATTTGCAGGTTCGTACAATTTACAAAGTCAGCAATACCACCACGCTCAACCGGCGGGTTAATTCTCTGATTGGCAAAGCAGCTATGGCGCTCGAGTACGGTCTGTTTAGAAGCGGGCCTTTGACGATGCCACCATCACAGCTCGGCGCATTTGCCAAGAGTGACCCCGCGCAATCTACACCAAATATGGAATGGCACGTTCAGCCCCTCTCGCTGGACAAATTTGGTGAGCCACTACATAGATATGACGCGATCACACCTTCGGTGTGCAATATCCGGCCTTCCAGCCGCGGGCAAATCAAAATCATCAGTAACAAGGTCGACGACTATCCTGCCATTACAACGAATTACCTATCAACCCAGGAAGATAGAGGCGTTGCATTGGCCGGTGTTAAATACACGAGGCGGATTATGCAGGCTGCTGCACTGCAGCCATTTCAGCCTGAAGAACTCAAGCCGGGTCCTGAGTTAACGTCGGACGAATCGCTGATGACGGCGATCGGCGACTTAGGGACGACCATCTTTCATCCAATTGGTACCTGTAAAATGGGCAGTGACCCCATGGCAGTCGTCAATGACCGTTTGCAGGTACACGGTATCGAGCATTTGCGAGTCATAGACGCGTCGATCATGCCGCGTATTACGTCCGGCAATACCAACGCACCCACGGTAATGATTGCTGAGAAAGGTGCCGAGTTTATTTTGCAGAATGCACGTTAAACGAGACTGTGATCCGGCACTTGAGTGGAATTCTCCTTGATCAGATTTCCGCCAGGTTCCGTTAAAAAAACGAGTTGTGAATACTGTCTTTTTCAATATCGCTGACGGTGTATCCACGCGCTTTATACTGCGCATGGTTGGCATCAAGATCCTCCACCATAAAGTCAAAGCCAACCAATGTTGGCTCGTTCGATTTATCTTCCGCGAAACCAATATGGGTGCCACCGCGAAGTTCCAGCACGGCGACCGTATCTCCGCGAAATATCGAGCGAAGTCCTATTTCTTTCATAAAGGTCTCGGATAGATCCAACACTTGAGTCTTCATGCTGATATGTCCGATCCACACATCCGGTCTTTTATCATCAACCATTTTTGTATCTCTCCTCCATGACCCGCCGGGAACGAATATCTATGGGCACATTCAAATAGCGTTTCAGTTTTTCATGGCTCATCTTGCCGAGCCAATCACTAAAGAACTCGACTGTGGTAATACGATCACCCTCATATGGTGCAATGGTAAAAGCATCCCCGACCTGAACTCGTCCCTGCTCAAGCACTCGACAGTAGATACCTGGCAATTGCGCCTTGATAAATTTTTTCGGGAACAGCTTGTCCCCCATTTTCTCGGCCAGCGTACTACAGGGAATGCGCGGGGCAGTAACCTGCAATCGGACATTGGGTAATTCAATTTCGTCCCCTACGCAAAGATAAGGGTCCGGTAACCCGGCAACCGTGAGATTTTCACCAAAACTACCGGCAGCCACATCCCTACCCAACGCCGCGGACCAATAGTCATAATCTTCCTGTCGATATAAGTAGACAGCCTGATCCCGCCCGCCATGAAATTTCGTATTACATACCGCATCGTCGGCAAGCCCAAGGTCGCCCACGGTGACAGCCGTACTCCTAGGAACCTTATTGATCCCTGTCGTGACCTTGCCACCCCCAATACGAGGGAGCTCAGATTTTTTCCCTACATTCACGCTGACAATGTGCATCGTTAAATTCACCCTCTGTAACAACTACTTATAGCATTGATGACAGGACTACCGCTACTACTTGAACATCACCAAAACGCCCTGATCTAGCACTTACAGGATTGCGAGAGCGTGGATGTGGAATTTACTGACTATTACAAAGTGCTTGGTGTGGACCCCTCATCCAGTGCGGCTGACATCAAACATGCCTACAAAAAACTCGCGCGAAAATATCATCCAGATGTCAGTGATGAAGCAGATGCAGTAGAGAAATTCCAGGTTGTAAGTGATGCCTATGACAACCCGAAAAACGATGACAAAACGATCAGCTACGCGCCTACATCAACGGTGAGAGTCAGCATTTCAATGGTGATCCGAACCTAAGTTTCGATGATCTACTGAGCTCAATATTCGGTCGTAGCAGGCCTTCTTTTAACGATTATCCTGTTCAGCACAGCTATCACTCGCTCGAGATTACCCTCGAAGAGGCATATCACCGCGGGAGACCCGCCAACTGCGTATTGGCAACAGTCAGGGTGAAAAAACCATCAATGTGAACATTCCTAAAGGCATGACTGCAGGTAAACAGCTCCGCCTAACGGGCCAGGGGGAAATGGGGCCCAATGGCAAGACCAGCGACCTGTACCTGAAAATGAGTCTGGCTCCACATTCTTTTTTCACCGTTAATGGTTCAGATCTTAATTTCTCGCTTCAGGTAAACCCCTGGCAAGCAGCGCTCGGTACGACTATGTCGGTACCCACACTCGGTGGCGAGGTGAATCTGAAGATTCCTGAAAACAGCCAAGCCGGCAGTAAATTGAGGCTAAAGGGCCGCGGTCTTGGCAAAGGTGATCAGATCGTGACACTCGAGATCATCAATCCTCACATCATAAACGACCAACAAAAACAGGCTTTCGAGCAACTACAGACCGCTTACTCTAATACATGAGCATTTGGAATATATTAGTATCCAATTATTCTATTATCGTAAGCGTTCTTCGCTGGTACATTCGCGGTTCATTATCACCAGTAGGAGAAGTCCATCATGTCCGCTTACCTGAAAGAGATTCAAGCCGCTCAGACAATACAAGATTGTCATAAAGAGACTTGGAAAGGTATTAACGCCGAGTACGTTGCACGTATGCGTCTGCAAAATAGATTCAAGACGGGTCTCGACATTGCCCGGTATACCGCAGACATCATGCGTAAAGATATGGCTGACTATGATGTGAACCCAGGAGACTACACACAGTCTCTAGGTTGCTGGCATGGATTTACCGCGCAACAACTTGCGGTGTCAGTGAAAAAACATCGCGGCACCATGGATAAGTCCTACATTTACTTGAGTGGTTGGATGGTTGCGGCCCTACGGTCTCAGTTTGGTCCATTGCCCGATCAAAGTATGCACGAAAAGACTTCAGTCCCGGACCTGGTTAGCGAGATCTACACCTTCCTGAAACAGGCCGACGCACGTGAACTGCGCCATATTTTTGTTGAGCTGGATGAAGAACGCGAGAACGGCGGCGATGTTGACGCTGTGATGGATAAGATCAATAACTTCGAAACCCATGTGGTTCCTATCATCGCTGATATCGATGCTGGGTTTGGTAATGAAGAAGCAACCTACCTACTCGCCAAACGCATGATTGAAGCCGGCGCCTGCGCCATTCAAGTGGAAAATCAGGTATCCGATGCCAAGCAGTGTGGTCACCAGGCGGGCAAAGTAACTGTACCTCATGAAGACTTCCTCTCGAAGATCAACGCAATTCGCTATGCGTTTCTTGAGCTTGGTGTTGAAAATGGCATCATTGTGGCGCGCACTGATTCACTGGGTGCCAACCTGACGCAAAAAGTTCCCGTTTCCCGGGAGCCAGGTGATCTAGCCAGTCAATACAACGACTTCCTGTTGACCGACGAGATCAATGACCTTAAAGAACTTCAGGAAAATGACATTACCATCCACCAGAAAGGTAAGTTGGTGAAGCCAGTACGGTTGGATAATGGCCTTTATTCGTTCCGTGAGAATACGGGTTTCGAACGCGTGGTACTCGACTGTGTTACCAGTCTAAAGCACGGTGCAGATCTACTGTGGATCGAAACCGCAACACCCAACGTCGCCCAGATCGCTGCGATGGTCAACGCGGTACGCGAAATCATTCCCAGCGCCAAGCTGGTGTACAACAATTCACCGTCTTTCAATTGGACGTTGGCATTCCGAGAGCAGGTTTACGCCGAGTGGGTAGAGGCTGGTAAGAATGTCTCTGAATACCCCAACCCAGCGGAACAAGAAAAGGGCCTGATGGACGTGAAATTCGACCAATCAGAACTCGCTGCAGAAGCCGATGTACTCATCCGCAAGTTCCAGGAAGACGCGTCAAAGGAAGCAGGTATTTTTCACCATCTGATTACCCTGCCCACCTATCACGAAACAGCACTCGGTACCGATACACTATCGGAGGGCTACTTCGGTGATCTGGGCATGCTCGCTTATGTACGTGATATTCAGCGTCGTGAGATTCGTCGTGACATGGCATCTGTTAAGCACCAGGATATGGCGGGTTCCAATATCGGTGATGATCACAAAGCGTATTTCTCTGGTGATAATGCACTACTCGCCGGTGGTAGTGCGAATACGATGAATCAGTTCTAGTTATGGTATTTGCATAAACCAACGTAGTACTGAAAAGTAGTACCAAAAAAGGGCAGTATTCACTGCCCTTTTTTTACGTGGATTACTTAGATGCGGACGTGGGTACTCCGTTGAAGGTTCCTCAGAAAATTCGAAGTTCATATCTGCCTTCCAGTGCGATTCTAAAGCTCAATGCCTTCCTTACCAGAACAAGATACCCTGTGGTACGCTGGGTCAGGGTAAAAAATGCAAACAGAAAAAATTCTCGTAACAGGTGGTGCCGGATTCCTGGGATCCCATCTTTGCGATCGACTCATCCGTTACCGGAAACTCTCCAAGAACGCGTACCCGATATGCGTTAGATTGATCCCCGTAACGAATTGACATCTCGCGGACGTACTGGTCGCTGACCCTGGGGCTGTCAACGCAGCTCACCTTGCGCGTCCACCATTCACCAGCTTGGCGGTGGTGCGTGTAGAAAAAGAATCCACTGGACCTTGTTGGGTTGCCCAACAAGAGCGTGCAGGCGTTGTATATTTTGATAAGCTCCTGGGCCAGTAGACTCTTGTAAGCTGGGGAGGAGACA
>JAQWMV010000230.1 GCA_029246605.1 Pseudomonadales bacterium
GTAGGCTGCCCAGGGTCACGTTGATCAGCCCGTAGATGACAGCCACCGCGAGGGCGGTGCCGTATCCTTCCACGTGAAGTTTTGGCAGGAACTTAGCCAGGCAAAAGATGACGCCACCCAGCAACAGAAAATCAATGAGAAGATTAATCATTGAAGGTCCTATGTTTTCGATTCATAGATACTGATGTTCAGATATTGATATTCATAGATACCATATCAATATTTGTGCCAATCAGTAACCTGCTGATTAATAGGAATAAATATTGATTCGACTTGGTGTCGATTGGTTGTATTGACTATCCATGAGGAAATTTGACCATTCGAAGGCACGTTAGCTTACGGGTCAGTAGCCATATTTGAGCGTTTCAATATCCTTGAGGATGCCGTTTTCAAATCTTAGCTGACGCATGAACTGACGTGCGCCGAAGTTATAGGTCGACTGCCGCACGGAAACCGATCGTTTATAGATGCGCGGCGTGACCGGGTAATGATGTTGTATATCACGTGCCGGCCGCGGATCCCTGACGTTAAGATTAATAAGGTGACGCTGTGATGTAGAGGGAGCGCGGTGATGGCTGTAAGACAGATCCCGCCTGGAAACATACTCCTCGTGCCACTGTTCTTCGTGGCTGGGCGCACCGTAGCGCTTGTGTACCTTGGTCACGGGATCCACTGGAGAAATCAGGTGGCTACCACAACGCAGTGAGCCAGCGTGAGCATACCCAGTGCAGGCCATTGCTATTAAAAACACCGATATTCTATGCATGACGTATCTCCCTCGTTGATGACCCACAATACAAGCTTATAGCTGAATAGCGAATGAACGAGATTTCCCTGCATGGACCAATTAGGGCAAACTTGACGACGTTTCCAAATACGAGGATATGCGATGTTAGATCTACATTTTTGGCCAACACCGAATGGCAAAAAGGTCACCATCCAGTTGGAAGAATGTGAGCTGCCCTACAATGTTGTGCCCTGTAACATCGGAATGGGTGATCAGTTCAAGGAAGAATTTCTACAGATATGTCCCAATAATCGCATGCCCGCGCTGGTGGATCATGACCCCATGGGGGGAGGTGACCCGGTGTCGGTGTTTGAGTCCGGGGCCATCATGTTGTACCTCGCCGAGAAGACCGGACGGTTTATGCCCTCGGATGCGCGTGGCAAGTACAACGTCATCCAGTGGGTGATGTGGCAAATGGCGAATCAGGGCCCTAAATCCGGTGAGTGCGGTCATTTCAAACGCTTGCAGGAAGACAAAGGTGACCAGACTTATGCCATCACCCGGTTCACTGATGAAGTTAATCGATTTTACGGTGTGCTGAATAATCAACTGTACAACCGGCGCTATCTTTGTGGGGATGAATACACTATCGCGGACATGATCTCGTATCCGTGGACCGTCGGCTGGCAGGGGCAGGGTCAGGATATTACCGAATTCAAGTATTTTAAGCGCTGGTTTGATGAACTGAGCGAACGGCCGGGGGTGCAGCGGGGTATGTCCGTTGCGGTAGACAACCCGATCGATGCCTCGAAAATGAGCAAAGAGGAGATCGCTAAGCTAGTCAGCAGACTCTACAATCAGCGCGCTCGCCCGGCCCCGGAAACTGGTGGGCTGGAAATTTGACAACCGGCATCGTCATTCCTTGTTATAACGAGTCGTCGCGACTAAACACCGCTGAGGTTCGCACCCTAGCCGAGGCCGGGCTGCACGTTTACCTTGTTGATGATGGCTCTACGGACGATACGTTTTCGATACTGCAGGCATTGGAAGGGTCGAAGGTCACTATTATTCGTCTGGCAGACAATGTGGGTAAAGGTGAAGCTGTACGCCTGGGTATGCAACGGGCAATAGGCGAAGGCGCGCAGGTGGTCGGTTATCTCGATGCAGATTTTGCGACCTCGGCAAACGAAATGTTGCGTTTGGTTGCGCGATTTAAAGAGGCAGGCGTCAGTGTGCTGCTCGGATCACGATGGTTTCATCTCGGCGCCCATATTGAGCGATTCGCCGTGCGCCATTATATGGGTCGTGTCTTTGCGACTTTTGCCTCAATCATCCTCAAGATGCCAGTTTACGATACACAGTGCGGTGCCAAGCTATTCGCCGTAACCGATGTGCTGTCTTCGAGTCTGGTGAGTCCTTTTGCATCTCGCTGGATCTTTGATGTGGAGCTGCTGGCGCGACTCAAGCATTACGGCTATAAAACCGCAGACTTTATCGAGGAGCCATTAACACGCTGGATCGACATTGGTGGATCCAAGGTGCGCATAGTTGACCTCGGTAAGGTCATTGTTGATCTCGTACGGCTTTGGTTACAACGCGCTTAGTCGGTGTCGGTGACTGCGCCTTTCGAAGCTGAACTGACCAAACGTGCATATTTAGCAAGAACACCGCGATCCGTATAAGCCTTGGGTTGCTGCCATGCTGCTTTGCGACGGGTGAGTTCAGCGTCATCTACTTCCATCGAAATGGTTTTTGTTTCCGCATCGATCACAATCGTGTCACCGTCTTCGATCAAACCAATCGGGCCACCTTCAAAGGCCTCGGGTGTGATATGACCAATGACGAAGCCGTGTGATCCACCGGAGAAACGTCCGTCTGTGATCAGCGCAACATCTGCCGATAATCCTTTGCCAAAAATAGCGCTGGTGGGCGACAACATCTCACGCATACCGGGACCACCTTTAGGACCTTCGTAACGAACCACAACGACGTCGCCAGCAACGATAGTCCCATCCAGTATCGCGGCAAGGGCTTCTTCTTCACCCGTAAAACACCGTGCGGTACCAGTGAACGTTAAGCCCTCGTGGCCAGTGATCTTGGCGACCGCACCTTCCGGCGCAATATTGCCACGCAGGATCACCAGGTGACTGTCTTTCTTGATGGGATCCGTTAACGGCCGGATGATTTTCTGACCGTCAGGGTAGGGCGCGACATCCGCAAGATTTTCAGCGAGAGTCTTACCGGTTACCGTCAGGCAGTCACCGTGTAATAGACCTTCGTCCAATAGTGTTTTCATCAGTGGCTGGATGCCGCCGATTTCAATCAGTTCACTCATTGCGTATTGCCCGGCGGGCCGCATATCGGCAAGTACGGGTACCCGCTCACCGATGGTATTGAAATCATCAATGCTAAGGGGAATCTTCGCTGCATGCGCAATGGCGAGCAGATGCAGAACCGCATTGGTTGAACCCTCAAGTGCAATGACAACGGTAATGGCATTTTCAAAAGCTTCCCGGCTAAGAATATCGGAGGGCTTGATGCCCGCTTCGACCAGCTTGACGACGGCCTGCCCGGCGGCATAGCTATCTGCCCGTTTGTTCTGGGAGATGGCGTCCTGTGCCGATGAGTTAGGCATGGATAAACCCAGCGCTTCAATCGCAGAGGCCATGGTGTTTGCCGTATACATTCCACCGCAGGAACCTGGACCTGGTATAGCAGTCGATTCAATCTCTTTTAATTCGATGTCGCTGATATTTCCCGCAGCGTGCTGACCGACCGCCTCGAATACCGAGACGACATCGCGTCTGTTCTCGCCTGGCTGGATAGTGCCGCCGTAGACAAAGACACTGGGCCGGTCGAGCCTGGCGATGGCCATGGCGCAACCGGGCATATTTTTATCGCAGCCGCCAAAGGCTACAAAGCCATCGAAACCTTCTGCACCCACAACGGTTTCTATGGAGTCGGCAATCACTTCTCGGGATACCAGAGAGTACCGCATGCCAGGAGAACCCATAGAAATACCATCGGAAACCGTGATGGTATTGAACGTGACTGCTTTGCCACCTTCTTCATCGGCACCCATCGCTGCCGCTTCCGCCAGATCGTTAATGTGCATGTTGCAGGGCGTCAGATTGCTCCAGGTGGAGGCGATACCGATCTGCGGCTTCGTAAAATCTTCCTCGGTAAACCCAACGGCATATAACATGGATCGTGCGGCGGCTTTTTCAACGCCGTCAACAATTTGTGAGGAATAACGACGGCGGTCTTTTGAGTCGGACATTTTTCTAATTACCTGGTTTTCAAAGGCGCGAATTGTAGCATTTTCTATTCACCACTTCAGGCTACTAGCCAGATGGATGAACTGTAAAGGCGCGTCTTAAAGACCTGTATGAAAGTTATAGCGCCTCGCCGTAAATGTTAACGCTGTCATATAGCAACCAGGACTTGTCGTAATCCGGATCGCGGTCAAATGCCGGAACATCCCAGGCATCTGGGAGTGAAGAGTCGTAGTCGCTTGCCGCTGGGCCCGCCGTACGTTTTGACAATTCATCGTGCAGGTCGCCAAATGATTTAGCCAAGGCCGCTGGCATGGGGTCGCCAGAGTGCTGGGTTACTCTGACCCTTTCCATACCCAGATCCTTTGAGAACGCGCTCTTAATGTATTGCGCCTGTTCCTCTTTTTCTTCATCGGTCATCACAGCATTGACTGTACGGCCGAGTGGTGTCACTACCATCCACGGTGCAATCGTGTAGGTGTCAGCCGGGCCTAGTTCAGTGGGTAAGACACCT
>JAQWMV010000211.1 GCA_029246605.1 Pseudomonadales bacterium
GGCTTCGTCATCACGGCTACCGGGAGAATAAGGGTGCGGCGGATTACCGAAGGAATAAAGATCGCGCCGATCATAAGTAAAGTTATAGTCATCCTTGTGGGCGTTGTAGGTTTCATAGCCTGCCTTGCGCATTAATTCCGGCACTGTAGTGATCTCGTCAGGCAGGTGGATCTGGTATTCGGGTACCCGTCCGGCACGCATATCATGGGTGCCAGCGCGAATCGGGTATACGCCGGTAACCATGGCTGATCGACTGGGCCCGCAAATAGGGTTTGCTGCATAAACATTTTCAAAAGCAACGCCCTCAGCTGCCAGCGCATCCAGATTGGGTGTACGGACTGTCTTGTTTCCGTAGAGGCTGTACCAGGGAGATTGATCATCGATATCAACCCACAAAATATTCGGTTGATCGGCAAATGCGGACAAAGGCAGGGTCGCGAGAAACGCGGTTAGTAACCATGAGAGTACAGGAACCTTTAGCGCGAACGCGCTATTTTGAGAATGCTGCAAGTTTTTCAAGCTAAACATCTTCTTTCCTCTATGAGATTTGTCGGAGGCTGCTGGCCTTTCGAGCCAGGTGTTTTTTTCCTGCTTGTAGCATATACGACAAATTGAGTAATCCGATAGCGCTTCCCATACAGAAGCATTGCGGACTGACTACGCAGACGGAGCGGCATCAAGCCGGACGATGATGCCCTCGGTTTCCGGGGACAAGGCGGGATAGCGCTTGGTGACCAATGGATCATGACCAGGGACGATGTGCTGCGGCGACTCCGCCAGCAGCGCCATCGTCCGATAACCGTCAATCATATCGCCGACATTGTAAACCAGCGGGAAGGGGTTCGGCGTTTCCATGTTCTCGTAGTAGTGCGCCGCGTCGGCCGCCAGCACTACCCAGCCACGTTTAGTCCAAACCCTTACGATCTGAAGGCCGTCCGTATGACCACCGACATGATGCACCGACAGGCCCGGCGCCAGCACTTCCATACCATCAATGAAGATGACGCGGTTGTCATAGACCTTACGCAGGATGTCGATGACATACTCGACTGAATAGGCAATGTTGAAGGTCTCGTGCCGCATGTTGCGGCCCGTGGCAAACGACATCTCGCGGTCCTGCAGATAAAATTTCGCGTTCGGAAAATCTCCCACTGAGCCGGCGTGATCGTAATGCAGATGGGAGATGATCACATCCTCGACGGTCGCCGCGTCGATACCCAGCAGCTTTAACCCCTCCGCCGGTGAGCGCAGCAAGGTCCGGCCGCGTTTTTTCGCCTCGATTGCCTCGAAACCCAGATCGACGACAAAGGTGCGACCGTTGCCGACGATCGCCCAGACGAAATAATCCATTGCCATCGGCCCATCGTGAGGATCCTGATGCAGCAAATGTTGGTTCCGCGCGCCGACCCTCTCGGCGTAGCGTATGGCGTAGACTTCATATGGATCAGGCATGTCCTTTCTCCAAGATTTGCTTGAGGTTCCGGCGATTAGTCGCCAGCAGATGTGAGACGTCTTATTATTCAGCATCAAACACGAAGAATACAGAGAGGGGCAGGCATGGCGGACATCAATAAAATCGGATTCATCGGGACCGGGGTGATGGGCGGCCGGATGTGCCGAAACCTGGCGACCAGGAGCGACACCCCGGTGATCGCTTTTGACCTCGACTCAGACAAGATCGCGGCACTCGCGAATGCCGGTGTTGAAGCGGCGTCCAGCATCGAAGCGCTTGTCGCGGTCTCCGACCTGATCATCCTGTGCCTGCCGGGCGAACCGCAGGTCCGCGCGGTTCTGTTCGAATCCGGCGGCGTGCTGGCGCATGTCCGTGCCGGTCAGACCGTCGTCGACATGACCACTGCAACTGCTGATGTGGCGCGACAGGCGGCGCAACAGCTCGCTGGGAAATCGGTCGATTACGCCGACGCACCTGTCGCCCGCGGCGTCTCTTCGGCGGAAGATGGCACGCTCAGTATCATGGTCGGCGGGTCGGCTGAAGTTTTCGAGCGGATTAAACTGGCCATGTCCTGCATGGGCGCCGAGATCACCCATTGTGGCGGTGTCGGGACCGGCATGGTGATGAAGCTAATGAATAATTTCATCGTCTTCATGAACACCTCCGCCTTAGCCGAGGCGTTGCTGATCGGCACCAGGGCCGGCGTCGATGGGGAGCTGCTGTTCGAAACCCTGTCGCGTGGCTCGGCCGACAGTTTTGTTCTGCGGAAGCACGGCATGCAGTATATGGCCAAAGAGGATTATCCGGACGATCTCTTCTCCGTCGCCTACTCACTGAAAGATCTGAGCTACGCCTTAGAACTGGCAGAAGAGACTAACGTCAACGCGGAGACTGGCAAGCTGGTCGAACAGCGCTTCAAGGAAGCGATCCATGCCGGCTACAGCCAATGCTACGGACCGGTTGTCTACAAGCTGCTGCAGGATAAGAACTGATCCGTCGGTGTGATACCTGAAACGATTGACCCCGAGGATGTTCGACGATAACTTTGCAGGTAAATCAGGAGTGATCCATGCATTATGTCATCTATGCTATATCGACGAATAATATATGGATGCAACTATTCTGCTGCCGTGACTTAACTATTGCATTTAACTGAATGATCATTCATTATACGCCCCGCGGCGATCGAGGATACGGCGCACAGGCAAGTCAATACAACACCCGGTGGTCAGACATGGTCGAGACCGCTGCGATAAAAGCGGACCTATTTTGGGTCAACAGGAGCTAAAATTGAACAACACGACAGACCCACAGAGGGTATATACCTCACCACTTTCTACAAAAGACGACGGCCTTGAAGTCGTTGGTGGCAAGGGTCGATCCCTGGCCAAAATGACCAATGCCGGTTTTCATGTGCCTGGCGGTTTTCTGGTCACAGCTAACGCCTATCGCAGTTTTGTTGCCGAGAACAACCTGCAGGATAAGATTCTTGAATCTGCCAAACCGGCTGTTGTGGAAGGCCGAGCGTCTTTCGAGCAGTCTTCCGAGAATATACAAACGCTTTTTGCTGATATTGCGCTATCAGAAGAAATCACGACAGAAATCAGAACAGCCTACGAGGCGCTGGATGGTGAACCTCCCGTTGCGGTTCGTTCATCCGCCAATGCAGAAGATCTGCCGGGTTTGTCTTTTGCCGGTCAGCAGGAGACGTTCCTGAACGTTACAGGCGCTGACTCAGTGGTTGTGGCTGTAAAAAATTGTTGGGCTTCTTTGTGGACAGCGCAGGCAATCAGTTACCGGCATCAGAACGGGATCGTTCAGGATTCAGTCGCGATGGCTGTTGTGGTGCAGATCATGGTGCCATCAGAGGTTTCGGGGATTCTTTTTACGGCCAACCCAGCCACAGGCGAGCGCAACGAGATCATCATTAATGCCAGCTTCGGGCTGGGCGAAGCGGTGGTCAGTGGTCAGGTGACGCCTGACACCTACATCATCGACAAGGCCAGCAAGACAGTTAAAGAAACCATGATCGGGCCAAAGGAGCAGAAGATCATATCCGATGGTGATCAGGGCGTTAGAATGGAGGATGTGTCTGACGCGGAGCGGGATCAATCCTCTTTATCCGACGACATGCTGACTGAGTTGATCGAAACCGTGCTGAAGATCGAAGCCCTGTACGATGGTTTGCAGCAGGATATCGAATGGGCGTTTTCAAAAGGAAAACTACATTTACTCCAGTCCAGACCGATTACCAATCTCCCTGTTCAACCTATCGAAGTAGAGTGGATACCAACGCCGCCGGCAAAAACCCTGGTGCGACGACAGATTGTCGAAAACATGCCAGACCCGGTTTGTCCGCTGTTTGAACAGCTCTACCTGACCGAAGGTCTGGAAATGCCACGCAAGGATCGAAGCGTCATGATTGGCGGTGGGCCGTTGTTTGTCACCATGAATGGTTTCGCCTACCAGCGCGCCGATTGGCCGCAGCTACAACCGAAAAAGGTTAAGGAATCCAAGGAGGTAACTGATGCCGACCTCGAGGAGCAGGAAAATGAGATCGCCAAGCTTGCTGCAAAGCACAACCCGGCCGAGGATAAAGTCGCTCAGCAGGAAGCGCACGATTTAGAGTGGATGGTGGCTGATCTCTCTGATGAAGATCGTCAGGCATTTCGTGATTTTGAGGCATCGCAGAACATCGATGATCTTGCTCATCAGGTCACCATGCCGCAAACCAATACCTCGGTTTATATGTTTGCCAGCAAAACTGACTTCAACGACAAGCAACTGGCGGAGTGGTACGAAGAGACCATGCCGCGCCTTAAAGGTGTGGGCGAAAAGTGGGCCAAACTGAATCTGACAACGGCAAGTGATGAAGAATTGCTTGTCGGTATTCGTGAGATGGGTAATGAAGAGGGTAACTACTGGTCCAGCAATGCCAGTCACACTTTTGGTGTGGCCAAGTCAACGGATTCACATTTGCAGGATTTCCTTGAAACTCACCTGCCAGATCACAATTACATCAGCGGGCAATTTCTCTCCGGCATCGAATCAAAAACCATGCAGGCGAACGCAGATCTGTTCGAGATTGCCAAGCTGGTTCGCGCCAACGAAGAATTGGCTTATCTCGTCATTATCACGCCAGCCCAGTTCCTTATGGATGCTTTGCGTGAGCATACAGATGCATTAGCCGTAGTAGCGGGCATTGATCAATACCTCAATGACTACGGGCATCAGGGTTACAGTATGGATTTCGTAGAGCCAACGCAGATAGAAGATCCTTCGGCACTTTTTGCGACGATTAAGGCAATGGTTCAGGATAATGACTACGATCCAAAAAATCAGGGGATAAAAGCGAAAGCCATACGTGACCAGAAGTTTGCCGAGGTATCCGAACTCTTGTCAGGTATTGAATACTGGCAGTTCCAGCATCGATTGTGGCTGGCTCGCAAGTACAACTACATTCGCGAAGAGGTGGCCTTCTACTTTGGTTATACTTGGAAGGTGCTGCGCCCCATGGCGAGAGAGTTGGGTCGTCGGATGGTTGAAGTCGGGACGTTTCTGACGCCGGAAGACACTTACTACCTGGTCACCGATGAACTGGATCAGGCGATTGCTGCGCGCAAATCCGGCAAGTCGCTGCCTGAATTCGGTAAGCTTGCCGCGCAGCGACGTGAGCTCAGGGAAGCGCGTAAGCGCCACCATCCACCAGGTACCGTGCCGGAAGAAGCCAGTAATGTGCCCGGCATCAGGTTCAAGCAGACCCAGATCAAGAACGATGAAAACAGCGATACCATGCGTGGTTTTGCCGTCAGTTCTGGGCGCATTACTGCCGCTGCAAGTGTGATTACTGGCCCCGCCGATTTCGACAAGATGGTACCGGGATCGATTCTGGTGTCGCCACTGACGACGCCTGCCTGGACGCAGTTGTTCGCCCATGCTGTTGGTCTTGTGACCGACATGGGCAGTATTCTCGCCCATGGCTCGATCGTTGCCCGGGAATATGGTATCCCGGCGGTGTTGGGTGTTGGTGATGGGACCAAACGCATTGTACATGGTCAGATGATCACCATTGACGGCGATGCCGGTACGGTCGAGATACACGAACAGATCGAAGAGTCGGCTTAACCTGCCTAAAGTACTATGGGGTCGTACACAGGTGCGACCCCTATTACTTTTTGCTTCCGGAAACCACCATCGTCATCAGCGCTAGCATTTCAGCCGGGTCCATCCGACCAACGGGCGAATTGCTGTAAGTGGAGAAACG
>JAQWMV010000258.1 GCA_029246605.1 Pseudomonadales bacterium
CTACCCTGACGACATGAATCCGAGAAGGACGGCCGCCAGCCAGGGCTACTCAATGGGAAAGATTATCGCGGAGAATTCTTTTTCCGAGGCTGCGGGAAAACATGGCGGCTGGGATGCGATTACCTGCTGTCCAGCAGACAATATCGGGCCGATCTTAGCGCCACATCAGAAAGATCGCGGCCCCTGGCAACGCCACATCCAGAATATGTTATTGGGTGAATACGAAGAAAGCTGGGTCTATCGTCCCTGGACACCCGTTGATGTTCGCGACAATGCAGAATGTCATATTGGGTTGCTTGAAAGCGTCAACATCAAAAACGGCGAGCGTTACATTGCCTGGTCAACCGACACCGTCAATGTCGAAGATGTTTGCGCAGGTATTGACCGGGTATTACCAGAACTTAACTTCAAGGTCACCGCACCAGTGGAAGTCCACCCAGAGAAGCTAAAAGCCCGTGAAGAAAAGTACCGCGCCATCTGGGCACAATGCGATCTTCGAAACGATCGCATAAGAGGTGTCACAGGTGTGAGCTTCAGACCATTTGACGAATCGCTACGCGACTGCGTTGAATCTTTGTTGACTGTCGCCAAGATAAAACCGGTAGTTCGCGACTAGCGATAGCAAAGTCTCGAGGAAAGTCTGGGCTGGTGTCTGATGTTTGATGTTTGATGTTTGATGTAGGTACGTTGACACCGCGAGCAGTGCTGGATTCATCAGCGCCTCTTCGAAGACAGAGTCCTCGAGCAGCAACGCTTTCATGCCATCACCGATGGGAGAATCCGCGTTTCGGCTTTTGCCACGCACAAGATCCGGTCGTTCACCGGTGCGCCGTTCTGCGATATCAAGACAGGTTTCCAGCATTCTTTCGGTGAGGCCATTTGGGTTTGCGATCTCAGGTGGGATGACCGTGTAACCGCAGGTGTCAAGATGCTCGATGTAAGGCTGTAAACCGAGGTTATTTATCTCGCTTCATATGTTATCAAGGCCGACTTCGGTTCTTGCTGCTGCTTCTGACATTATGGCTTTCTCCTGTTGCTAAACACAAAGTGTAGCCACTCCCAGCCACATAGCAATTCGATACCTCTCAACATCACTACTAGGGCTTCTTTAAATCCAATTGCCACAACGAGGACCAGATCGCGACCGCGATGACGACAACCATCATGGTAGACGCGCTGCACAATAATGCCATCTCGGGGCCCAGCCATTTCGACATATATCCGGAGAACAACGCACCGATTGGACCTGCACCCATAAAGGAAAGCGAATAGAAAGCCATGGTTCGAGATCGCTGATCCGATGGTGCCAGCTCCTGCATGATGCTTCGGGAGGAAGTTACCGCCAGGCCACCACAGAACCCCCAGACACCCACACTGACCAGCAGGCTCGTAAACCCTGCCCCCAGCGCAGCGCTGGCAAGTGCGAGTGCACCTATCCCGTGCGCAACCAGCAGCGCCCGCCCCTGACGTCGGAGATCGCCGATCCGTAGCAGGCAAACAATCATCAATATGAGGCCAGACGAGTTTGCGATGTTAGTCCAGGACAACTGAGAGGAACCACCGCCGTATACTTCGCGCAACAACAACGGCACCGTGACCATGTAGGTGCTCATAAAAAACAACCCCATTGCACAGTTCAAGACCAGAACAGCGCGCATTGCCGGAGACTGCATCACGGTCTGCATACCCGTTTTAATTGATAGCCATAAATACTTGATCAGGTGATGCTCACGCACTCTCGATTCGACCTTGGAAATTTTTATTCTAGACAGTGCAACGATGCCGATCGACAAGGTGACGCTTTGGAAAAGTAAAATCACCACCGCGCCAGCATCATCGGCGAAGGATGCGCACAGAAACCCGAGCATCTGTAAGCCAAACTGCATCAAGGTTGCCTGAACAACGGTACGTTGGATTTTCCCGTCGGCGACCAAAGGCAGTAGACCATCTCTGGCAGGTGTCACCAAAGCCTGAGCACAGCCCTGACAAAGCGCGAAGATCAACAGCACCGAATAGCTAAACAGTTCCAGATATATCACCACGGCCAGAGACAATACACAGACCACCGCCAGACTCTGACCAATAATGGCAATGGGTTTGCCACCGAACTGGTCGGCCAGGCTACCGCAGATTAATATCAGAAACATCACAGGTGCCAGCAGAGTCATCTGCGCGATACCGACCATATCTGGTGATTCACGCAATACGATCGTCACGAGCCAGGAAAAAATCACAGCCTGAACACCGTAGGACAGAAACCAGGATCCGGTTCCCAATAAATAGTAATGCAGCGGTTTCATGATCTACCAAACGAAGGGAGCTGAGGCATCATGCCATACAGAATGGTCGGGAAGCTTACACGGCGACTAGAAAGTCCTTTTTATGTCGACGCATTGTATCAGCACTGTAGGCGTACGTCGCACATGCCAGCGCAAGCGTGAGTAATTCGCATGGTGATTCCGTACGATTGTTTTGCTAACGCCAAGCGTACATGACTCTCGGGATCTGGCAAAGGGAATCTGACTCAGAGCTTCCGGCTATAGCCTGGCTTCTAGCTCATGACGCCGGATCTTGCCGGTAGTGGAACGCGGCACATCTTCCTCGTCGATAAAGAAAACTGCTTTAGGCCTTTTGTAACTGGAGAGGTCCCTGCGACACACGTTCTCGACATCATCCTCGGTCAGCGCCGGATCCTTACGTACTACAAAGACCACGGGTACTTCCCCCCAGCGCCCGTCGGCGCGCTTGACGACAATGGCTTCCTCGATGCGGCTATCGGCGTTTATGACTTGCTCAATCTCCGCCGGATAGATGTTCTCACCACCGGACTTAATCATGTATTTGACGCGGTCAACATAATCCAGCGTGCCATCGGGATTCCTGC
>JAQWMV010000260.1 GCA_029246605.1 Pseudomonadales bacterium
CTTCAAAGAAGCTGAAGCAGACCATAAGGCCGGCGCGATACAAAAATTAGTGCCTCGAGCTCTATGGTGGTTTAGATGGGCCGCGATGTTCACATTCCTGACTGGTGTCGCGCTCTTAGCATATCGACATCAAGCGATTTCATACGATATTACTGTTGGTGCGACTCTTGGTACTTTAATGTTTATTAACGTCTGGTTGATCATCTGGCCAAACCAGAAGGTTGTTATTGCCTCCGCAGTGCAGGTTGCGGGTGGTGGTGAGGCGAATCCTGAAGCAGCGAGTGCTCTGGCCAAGGCTGGATTAGCTTCACGAACTAATACGCTGTTTTCGTTGCCCATGTTGTTCTTTATGGGGTCTTCTGCGCATCTTCCTCATGGTCTGATTGGTGATGCCAGCGAAACGTCAATTGGTATTATTATGTTGATTATTCTCCTCCTCGCAGGAAATGGTATTTTTGGTAAACAAGGTCCAATGACCAGTGTGGGTGGCGTTATTAGCTGTGGTGTTGGTTTGACCGTAGTGCTTTACGGTTTGATGGCGTTCTTATAATTACAACGTAAATGCAAAGGGCCCCTAAGGGGGCCCTTTTTGTATAAGCCGGAAAAGATAAGTGGAAAAAGACGACAAAATGGATAATATCCCAGCGATCAAGCCTGGTCAGGATGATGCGCTGTATCGGCGTAACGGTAAGTCAGAGGCGCCTAAGCAGAGCAACTTTAATGGCTTGCTGGTATTTGTCATCCTGCTGATGGTCATTGTCATGGGCCTCGGAGGGTACACCCTGTATGAGGTACAACTGAAACTTGATGAGGCCAATTTGTTACTGGCAAAAGGACAGGACAACATTAAGGCTTTAGAGGATCGGTTGGCAGCAACCGGGACAGATGTTTCCAAGACTCTGAAGGACATGCAGGATCAAACAAAAGAGAATTTTAAGCAGATCGACCTGCTGTGGGGACATGCTTACAGAACCAACAAGCCCAATATAACGAAAAACACCAATGCGATTTCTGCGCTACGACAAGATCTAGACGGAGAACTAAAGCCCCTTACCCAATCTGTTAATGGTGTGAAGTCGAACTTTCAGATACTGTCTGACGAGATGGCGCGTGTTAAACGGAACCTACAGGACGACTCTGAAGAAATTACTACACAGGTAGCATTGGTCAGAGGACAGGTAGAGGATCAGGCTGTTGTTGTGGAAGCAAATCGTAGAAATGCGACAGCGTTAAGCAAGGAACTCGTGGACGTGCAGGAAGCGATCGATGTAATTGATGCTTACAGAAGACAAATCAATCAACGTTTGATTGAGATGCAAAGTCAGATTCGCACTCAAAGTGACGCGCCCTGATTATTCAAATGTCCAGTCATGGATCACGGGTAGCGTAAAAGTGTACTGTTTGTAGTTTAAAACCACACCATCTTCAGTAATGGCATTCAAGCTGATGCCGGGTGCGATGGTGTCGCCCTCATAAAACTCGCGATTGTTGATATTGACCATACGCAACGTGGTATCAGAAGCATATATATGGCTCGAGAAGGACATATCAGGAATTTGTCGCTGTATATCTACTGGCAGAGAGGCCAGGCGTACCGGGGTGGTGTCAATAACTGGGGGGGTGGAATCCTGATTCATCCAAAACCATAGAGCACCGATGTTTATCAGCACGATAATGGATGCCACAACAAACCATCGCGACAGTGAAGCATGCTGAGAGATCTGTTGCATTGCATCGAGCTTAGGCGTGTGATGGTTACGCTGGCTTTGCTCTACTTTATTGAGTGCATCGAGGATATAGGACATCAGCCATCTCCCAAATAGTGATTGTCGTGCCTAAGCAAGGGAATGTTGATGCCTTCTATGTTGTTAAGGTAGATCCAAGTTTGTGGGTCGACAATGCCGTTTGCAGTAATGTCTACGGATGTTTGGAATCGCCTTACTTGATTCAAAACCGCAGCATCGAATGTGAACCCAGTGGTTTGACTTGGTGAGCGTTTATTCAGTACGGCGAGTTGGTAGACCAGCCAATCGACAGCGGAGCCATTGTCACCGAGAGATAGCGGTTTGGTATACCCGGGTGGCATTCGCCATAAGATAAGGTAGCTACCATCGAATTCAGTTGCCAGTTCAGCAAGCCCAACTTCATATTCGCGTTCGGCGGCGATAAGTGTTGCGTTGTCCTTTGATATGTTACTGATCGTGATCCACTGTCCTGTACTATGCAGATGTATGACTGCTGGACGGTTGTATTTTTGAATGCCAAGCAGACCACGAGCTTCTTCAAGGCATGAAAGCCCAACGGTTAGCACTGTGTCACAGGCAGACTCATCTTCAATATAAAGCCCCCACAGTGCGAGCAGATCATCGAGTGCCTGTCGTCGATCTTTGTGGCCAATCGTTTGTGAGATGGGTAAAAAATTTACATCGGCTTTGGCTGGCTGTGTGATTGCCATTACTGCCGGTGGCGTAGCTTGGGGTACCACAGCTGATTCGTAAGTGATAGGTGTTTGCAACAACCACCAACCCAGTATTCCTATTGAGGCGATTGTAGCTGCGATGCTTATTGGCCCACGCCAGTCGGTGGAATGATCGAGAAGTATTTCCTTTGCCGCTTTGTTTACAATGCGGCTTGATACAATTGCCTTATTTTCTGCAAAGGCCCCTAGGAGCGACCGATCACAGATCAAATTGATGACCCGCGGTATTCCTTTGCTTAAGGTAAAGATCCGATCCATAGCTGTGCGCTTGAAAAAATTACCACGAGAACCTGCTACCGATAGTCGGTGTACAATGTATTCCGTGACCTCTTTTTTGTTCAGTGCCTCGAGATGAAAGCTGGCAGTGATACGCTGTGCCAGTTGGCGCAGCGTTTGCTTAGACAACGTGTCCAATAATTCTGGCTGACCAAGTAGGATGATCTGCAGTAACTTTCGTTGATTGGTTTCGAGATTGGTCAATAACCGTAACTGCTCTAGCACTTCTACAGATAGATTCTGGGCTTCATCGATAATGAGCAACGTTCGTCGGTCATTGCTTATGGTGTTGACCAAATGAGCGTTCAAACGGTCTATAAGGATCTTTGATGTCGCATTTTCCGGATAAGAAACGCCCAAATCGTCACAGATTGTGGCCAGGAGTTCGTTTGCAGTCAGTTTTGGATTAACAACGAAGGCTGTATCAACATTTTCAGGTAGTTGATCCAACAGGCAACGACAGACTGTTGTCTTGCCCGTCCCAACTTCTCCAGTCAGTAGAATAAATCCATTGTTACCAATCCCGTATAGCAGATGAGCAAGCGCCTCCCCATGGCGATTGCTCATATAGAGATATTGAGGGTTTGGCGCAATAGAGAAAGGCGCTTCTGTTAATCCAAAATATTGCTCGTACAAATATTCCTCGCGGATGTTTGCTCGGGTTACTATTGTAACGGTCGTTCACACCGGGACAAAAGCATGTTTCCTAGATTGATATTTATATTCACACTAATTGCGATAAATAGTTGTTCATCAGTCCACTATTATGCGCAGGCTATTGGCGGTCATACCAAACTACTACTTCAGCGTGAAGCCGTTGAAAAAGCCCTTGCTGACGGTGACATTGATGCTGAAACTACAGATAAATTGCGATTAACCCAGTCGATTCTAGCATTTGCGAACAAATCTGGTTTAAGAACAGGAGATGCTTATACAACCTATGTGGAGACTGGTGAATCCTATGTTGTCTGGAATGTTTTTGCAGCACCGGAGTTTTCGTTATCGCTAAAGCAGTTCTGTTTTCCTATTGTGGGTTGTACCAGCTACAAAGGGTTCTTTAAGAAATCAGCGGCAGAACAGGCAGCGGCAAAACTGTCGTCCGAAGGCTTGGATGTATTTGTGGGTGGTGTAGCGGCCTATTCTACGCTCGGTTGGTTTTCTGACCCGATTCTGGACTCTTTTTTGGTTCGAAGTGATTCCCAGTTAGCAGCACTCATATTCCACGAACTTGCGCATCGCCAACTTTATGTGAAGGGTGACTCGCAGTTCAATGAGAGCTTCGCGACGGCTATCGAGCGTTTTTTGCTTCAACAATGGTTAGTCAAAGAACGGCGTTTGCCAGAACTGGCTGCATTTGAAGCCGCGATCAAACGTCAGCATCAAATGCTTCAGTTAGTCACCGAAGTCAAAAAAGAACTCGATGTCGTTTATAGCCAGGATGTCGCAGTGGAAACTAGACGACAGGCTAAACAGAACCTGTTCATCGCATTCCGTGAAAGATACCAGGTGATGCAGGAAGATTGGCAGGGGAATGAAGACTACCGTGGTTGGGTCATGTCTGAATTGAATAATGCTAAATTAGGAACACTGACCACATACAATAATTGGGTTGCTAGCTTTAATGCCCTGTTGGCAAGAGAAAATGGCGATATCCGAGCATTTATTGCCAGCGCTAAAGATCTCGTACGCTTGGATCGTGACCAGCGAGATCAACGCTTGGCAGCACTCGCGGAATAGCTTGTCAAAGCCTCATTACACACACCGCGGTAATGATACAGACACCAACAAGATTCAGGATCACCCCTTCACGTGCCATGACTTTGATAGGAAAGGCGCCACTACTAAACACGACGACATTGGGTGCTGTTGCAACAGGTAGCATAAATGCACAACTTGCACTCATTGCCGCTGGCACCATCAGTAGGGCGGGATCCATATCTGCAGCAATGGCAGCTGCTGCCAGGATTGGCATCATTAGCGTTGTGGTGGCCGTGTTGCTGGTCACTTCTGTGACAAAGGTGATCGCGAAACAAATAGCACCCAGCATCAATACAATGTGCCATGTCGCAATACCAGAGAGCATTTCACCGAGGGCGACACTTAATTCTGAAGAAACGAAGGCCTTGGCTATCGCAATACCTCCACCAAACAAAATGAGCATGCCCCAGGGAATACGACTGGCAGTGTCCCAGTCCAGGAGTTTGCCACCTTTGCCATTGGGAATTAGAAACATGAGAACAACTGCGGTTAATGCCACGCTGGCATCGTTTGCACCAGGAAGGTCAAGCCAGGTTTTCCAGCCACCAAAAGGTTCGCTGCGAGTCATCCAGGCAAGGGCTGTGCACCCAAATACCAGCAGTACGCGTTTCTCGTAGGATTGCCACTGTCCAATGGCGGGTAAACTGATATTGCCGGTAAAGTTGAGATGTCTGGTCAAATACAGACCGATGATCGGGACGAAAATAATGACAACGGGTATCCCCCAACTCATCCAGGTTAGGAATGGAACCTCGACGCCAGTCGTTTGCTGGTAAATCTCGCGAAATACCAGGTTTGGTGGTGTGCCAATAGGTGTACCAATGCCCCCCACACTGGCGGCATAGGCGACGCCCAGTAAAAGGGGCACTGCAAGCGACTTATCTTCTGCTTTTTCGAGAACGGCGAGCGCTACGGG
>JAQWMV010000269.1 GCA_029246605.1 Pseudomonadales bacterium
AAATCTCCAGTCCCACCCAAGATCGCGATGGACTCAATTTGATCTACCATATTAGTTGCCTACCGAATTTGTGCTGCTAAAAATTAGCTTGTGATTATTCCTTAATCACACGGGGCAAACAACAACTGACTTTACGCGCGCCGATCCAGTTCGTTGTGAATTACGCTAATGCACTGCGAGGTATGCAGCATGGTCGGCCCCAGCGACAGAGTCTGGGCCCCTAGCCTCGACAAATGCTTCAACGCATTCTTGGGCATGGGGATGTGGTCTGTCATCACAAAGAGCGCATCGTCGAGATCCGCCACCTTCCGAATATCACTGCCTTTACGATCCAGGATAAATAGCCTGGGCGTGTCCGGCAGTAGTCGCTCGAAACTGGTGGCACTCACCGTCAATCCCTCCTCATAGACTAGAGACTCTTCCTTCGCTAAGCCACGCCCGGCACTAAGAATATCCGCAAGCAGCGTCACCAGTGCTGTCTCATGCCAGCCAGCAAGGCTACCCAGACAGCTACCATCGATACTGATAGCTCGTGAATAATCAGCAGAATGCTCCAGTACCAGCGTGATAATGGTATCTGCACGATGCCCCTTGGAGATCAGTAGCGCCTGCTGAACCACCTGAACCAGGTACTCCACATGAACGTCTCCGCCAATACCCTTGCGCAGGGCAACTGCATCGACTGGCGTATTTCTCGCTCTGATGAGGAATTTCCTCATAATCTCAACCTTCTACCTTACGGTGCCTAATCAATGGAAGACTCAACTCGTCTTTAGAACCCCGATGGATGTTGGTTCCTCCGGGTTCTTTAATGGCCTTGAATTCCTCGCATCAGTTAACTACGTCTACGAGAGTGGTGGCTACTGGGATCTGAATGCTGCTAATCCGAACCCGATGGCAAGCCAACGACGGTTGAATGCCCGGTTGGGATTAGAGGCAGAGAAGTGGTCCTTCATCGTAAACGGGCAGAACCTGACGGACGAGAATTTCCACACCTTCCACAATTCGGCAGTCTCCTGGTGGCGCCGGATCAATCCAAGCTACATCCACGCCACGTTCAAATATCACTTTGGTGGCTAGTAATCTACGGTGCGCCCACATTCGTGGGCGCACACGTTTCCCTCGATACCGATAGTATGCACTCGCCTAATCCTACCCAACACTAGAACCACTGACTTAGAGCTCTGTGTGCCCTTTACTGATGAATTGGGCTAGTTGACATCCACGAGCTATAGAGTGGCCAGATTCATCGGAGGTGCGTCATAGAGCCACTCTTCTGAAGTTCCCCGGACTTTCTCGATACTCCTGAACCAATGAATGAGCGGTGAAACTTTAGTTATCCCCATTATCTGTGGATAACTCTGGTGATAACTAGCTGAAATACAGCCGAAACCCCCAAAACTGCAGCTTTTCAGGAATTGATTGCTTTTTGTACAACTTCTTTAATATCCATTATAATCAATGACTTGCGAATTAATAAAACTGCAGTCACAGAGATTCTGGTGACAATCACTGAATTTCGCGAACTGACCCCCAAAATGTGAATAAGTTAGCTTTAGAAAACGTATTTATGCCCTAAAAACACGAGGGAAACAGTTCCAGTGAGTGCGATTCTCGACATCTGACCCCCTAGAAATGGGAAAAAACCCTTCAAAAACAGCATATTCCATCAATTCCTACAAAAATTCTGTACCTGACACCTTAAGACAGATCCGTTAACTGAAAACTAATCCAATCACGCCATGAAAACGTCGTTGACGAATCCTAATTATCCTTAATTCTCTCAACTCTCTGTAGGAAATCACCCATACTACTTGCTCGCCGTAACGATGCCTTTAAAGCTTGTACTGCCCCCGTATCAAAGTCAGCGAGTCTGCGCCCTAGGGCTCTTGTTGTAGAGAGTATTTCTGAATTATCAACACAGTCAGTCGCAATACCCAGTCGAAGTAAATCCTCGCCATAAGTCTTCTGCCCGATCACTGCCATTCGCATTGCCAGGGTATGACTAAATCTAATGCTAAGCCATGCCAGATTCATGGGGGCCATGCGGCCCATTTCTACTTCAGAGACCTGCATGAAGGACTCCTTTCCCACCACCAGGAAGTCACAGGCTAGCGCCAGCGCTGACCCTCCGGCAATGGCAAAGCTTTCCATAGCGCCCAGTACCGGTTTTGGACAATTGAATACATCATTGTGAAAGTTTGTCCAAGAGTCTTGAAAGTCCGCTCGCCATGCCGGTGCCGGTTCTTCAGCAAATGCTTTTAAGTCGAGGCCCGCACAAAAGTAACCTTGCGCGCCACGGATAAGAACGACATGGCATGCGTCATCGTCTATCAGCTTTCGCAGACCAGCATCCAGTTGATCTACCAACGGTCCAATTAAGGAGTTGCGCTTCTGTGGTCGGTTCAAAACGAGTTCACCGATTCCATCGTTAACCGAAACTAGCACCAATTCTTCTGACATCTATTGCTCCTTTTTCTAATCCTGTCCCTTGTTCGAGGGGGGCGTCGAACGTATCATCACTTTACTATCCAAAACGTTATTACACGAGGCAGACATGGGTTCCATAGCCGATATCCTTGGCGATATAAAAGTTTTAGTCAACGCTGCTACCGCCAAGCCGCCCCCCAGCGACCAAATCGCCTCCTTTTCTCTATTAGTTGAGCAAAATGCGGCGTCGTATCCACACAAGACCGCGCTTCTCTGCGAAGAGGAAGTCATTTCTTGGCAGCAGCTCAACGAGCGTGCTAACCGTATTGCCCACTTGCTCAAGGCTCAGGGAATCGTTTCAGGAGACTGCGTGAGCCTATTCATGCAGAACCGTATCGAATTCGTCGTCAATGTCATCGCTATTTGTAAATTGGGTGCTATTGCAGGTCTTATCAATACCAATCTCACCCATCGACCACTAGTGCATTGCATAAACCTTGTGGAATCAAAGAAATGCATCTTTGGCGAGGAACTCACCGATGTCATCAATGAGGTCCGGGATGAACTGGCATTGAAAGATGGTAGGGATTTTCTATTCGTTCAGGATACCGGAACCACGTCTCCACCAGACTGGAGTACCGTGCTCGATTCCGTAGACGAAGCACTGGAGACTGGCAATCTACCCGACACTGATGAAATAACCATCAACCAGACCGCTTTTTATATTTTTACATCAGGAACGACTGGTTTGCCTAAAGCCGCCGTAGTCACTCATCGTAGGATGCTGCTCGGAAGCGCATTGTCTGCTAACTCTCTATTACGTTTAACGCGCAAGGACCGAGTTTACAATTGCCTGCCGCTGTACCATGGCACGGCACTGATTATTGGCCTGGCAGCAACTTTTCAGGCCGGCGCAGCCACAGTGATTAGACGACGACTTTCCATCAGCGCGTTCTGGGATGATGTCAGAAAATACGAATGTACCAGTTTCGTGTACATTGGTGAGTTCATCAGATATCTGATGGCGGCACCGGTACAAAAATATGATGCTGACAACCCGGTTCGCAGTATCGTCGGCAATGGTCTCAGACCCGACATTTGGATGGCTTTCAAGGAACGTTTCAATATCACGCGCATCGGAGAGTTCTATGCAGCCAGTGAAGGCAACGGCGGCTTTGCCAACGTTTTTAACAAAGACTGTACCGTGGGACTCGGTATCGCCCCGGTAAAATTAGTGCAGTACGACGTTGCCGGCGATGAGATAGTGAAGGACGACAGTGGTCACTGTATAGAAGTCAATCCTGGGAAACCCGGTCTGCTGTTGATCGAGGTTACTCAAAATTCAAAATTCGATGGTTACACCAACCAGGACGCCACCCAGAGCAAACTGCTTCGTAATGCACTAGAACCGGACGATCTGTACTTTAACACTGGTGACCTGATGAAGACCGTCGATGTTGGGTTCAGCTACGGACAAACACATTATCAGTTCGTCGACAGAGTCGGAGACACCTTCCGTTGGAAAAGTGAGAACGTGTCTACAAATGAGGTCGGTGAAATAATAAACAATCACGAAGACGTGATATTTTCGAATGTGTATGGTGTCGAAATTCCTGGCGCTGATGGCAGAGCTGGGATGGCCGCCATCGTCTTTAAAGAAGGTGTTAGCAGCACCATCAACCTTACGAGCCTGTCAGACCACATTAACAACAACCTTCCCGGTTACGCCAGGCCACTTTTTATACGAATCCTTAAGGATCTGCCTACGACTACCACCCACAAGTTGCAGAAAAATGATTTGAAAAATCAGGCTTTCCACCTGGCACAGGTCAGCGATGAACTCCTAGTGCTAGACCCTGAAATACGACGCTACCGCAAACTCGACAGCGACTTTTATGATCGGGTTATGCGGCGTGAAGTAGCTTTTTAGTGGGCACTACCAGTAACGAAACAAAGGCGCGAGCCACCTCTCATACCTATTTCTCGCAACGACTAAAGTTGCACTATCTGGACTGGGGAAACGCCGATAAGAAACATGTTTTACTCATCCATGGGATTCAGGATCACTGCCACACCTGGGACTGGACCAGCGAAGAGCTCTGTCAGGATTATCACCTGGTTGTGCCAGATCTTCGGGGGCACGGTGATTCCCAGTGGTGCCAAGGCTCCTCATACAACCATCTCGACTATGTCTATGATATCGCTCAGCTCATGGAGCAAGAAAACCTCGACCCGGTCAACATCATTGCCCATTCCATGGGCGGCACGATAGCCAGTTTATTTGCGGGAATCTTTCCCGAAAAGGTCGCCAGTCTCGTTATACTGGAGGGTATCGGTAGCGCCTGGCACAAGAATAATGATGATCCACAAACCAGAATCCGTAACTGGATTAATACGACTCGCGATCTCGCAGGGAGAACACCGCGAAAGTATCCTGAACTGAGCGATGCCTTTAAGCGCATGCAACAGTCCAATCCACACCTGAGCGAAGCCAGAGCCAGGCATCTCACCGCTCACGGCAGTAACCGGAACGAGGATGGGACCTATAGCTGGAAGTTTGATAACTACACCCACAGTAGAGCACCTTTCAATCTCGAACCCGACGATATGGAACGGTTGTGGGAAAACATCGACTGTCCCACCCTAATACTGAACGCAAAGCAGGGGTTCGCGCACCGGGTTGGCCAAGATGATTCGATCGACCGTTTTAGACACTGTACCCTTAAAAATATCGACAACGCCGGTCATTGGCTGCACCACGATCAGTTCGATACATTCGTAACACTGACAAAATATTTTCTTAACAAACACGCAGCATAACTTTCTGGAGCCAAGACCTATGAAGATTTCACTCGGTATCATCGTGACTACAATTGTTCTTTATCTGTGGGGATTTTTGTTCTGGGGTTTAAGTGAAATGCCCTACAGCAGTTGGAAACAGACCGCAGATGGTGCCGCCACCCAAGAACTCATGCGTAAAGCTTTCCCAGAATCAGGTACCTATTTCCTGCCGGGTTTTGACCATGAACCTGATCAGCGCAGCCAGCTCTACGAACAGGGCCCCGTGGGATTTGTACATATTAATTTAGAGGGGCGGCCTGAAATGGATCCCTCTATCATGATTGGTGGTTTTGTATTGAATCTCATCATCGTTATCGTCATGGCAGGGTTTTTCAAGCTTGCAGGCGCCACTGAGTTCCGGGATTTCGCCCGGTTATCTCTGGGGGCTGCAGCAATTGCGGTCATTGCCATCCACGGCGGTGACATGGTCCGGTGGCAAATATCGCCCGGGTGGAAAATCTGGCAACTGTTATATGACCTTTCTTCGCTAATTCTCGCCGGACATTTACTCGGCATCTTCATGAAGGCAGAGAAAGCGACCGAATGAATCTGACCTAAAACTTTTGCATAGCGCTTTAGAAGATCGCCAGCATCTCCTCAAAGGCGACCATCTGGCCTCCGTTGGCTGAAGAAGGCACCAATATGGGTGTCTTCACGCCCGCGTCAAACGAGGCTTCTACACCATCTCGCACAGCGGTGGCTGAACCAAACAGCGTGGTATTTGCAAGCCACTTATCCGTCAAAAAATGTGGCACCTTGTCCACGTCCCCATCTGCCAAAGCCTGCTCAATGCCTTCCATCTCTTCAACGTAGCCAGCCTCTTTCCAATAGTTACGGTAGTTCGGCAACCTCACATAGGATGCTAGCGTTTTCCTATTGACTGCTCTGGCGGCTTCAACATCATCACTGATACAAGTCGAAATCATATCGCCAATAAAAAATCATCGCTGATATCTTTCGACAGCACCGACAATGACGATGCCATGTGGGATCTCGCACCTTTAGCAAACACTATGCCGTCAGCTATTTCTTCCGATAGCTGAATCAGCTTTGTCCGTAGTATTGCCAAAACGATAGGGGGTAGCTCTCCCACTCGCGGGACGGCACGCAAATCCTCGACGAATTTTCGGGTATCAGATAAGGGTTTACCTCCGGAAATACCCCGAGACTGCAGCGCCGGTGCATGACTCACGCCAATGCCAAACTTACATCTGCCGCCGGAGACCTCGTGGATAAAAGACACCGTACTGGCAAAATCCATCACCTGCCGAAAATAGATAGGCACGATGCTGGTCCCGAAGTGAATCTCATGGGTTGCAAATGCAAGTGCTTCACAGAGCGCTAGAGAATCTCCCAGACTGGGTCCGTAAATACCGGAAAAACCTTTCTCTTCAATCTTGGTCGCCAGGTCAATCGTAGCTTGTCTAAGTCCAGGAACAGCTACGAGGATCAACGCGGGAATACGGGTCATCGTTAGTTACTCCTAAAAATCAAAAATGCCAGTCTACACCAATGGCATTGCCCAGTTTATTGCCACAAACCGCTTACCGACGGTAAAACAATATTGCTCGATGGCGTCAATTTGGATACATTGGACCCATGACTAAAAAGCAATCAAGATTTTTGAAACAGCAGAAAATATCTCTCGGTGTGGGTTCGGTTATTGTGATCGCAATACTGGGCTATTTCATGACTCTCGTCGTCACTGAAGTACCTCTTGGTGATTTCATCGAGGGAGAGCACTACATCGCCCTTGAGTCACCACGTCGGGTACGCGGTGACAAAATAGAGGTCATGGAGTTCTTCTCCTACGGTTGCGCGGCCTGTAATCGCTTCGATCCAATGATCGAGGGCTGGGTTAAAGAAAATGCTGCGGCGGTTAAGTTTGTACGAACACCGATGCCAGCGAGCGAAGCCTGGCGTTTATTGGCACGACACTACTTCGCGATGGTTAAACTTGGGCTCGAGGAGCAATATCACGCCGATTTCTTCAGCGCCATTCATGATCGCAAACTGCTTCTCACTACCCCTGCCCGGATCATCGCCTGGGCAGAAGACAACCAGATCGAGGGTTACCAGGAAGCATTTGAATCTGATGAAGTACAACGTCGCGTCGTCTCGGGGGATCAGATGTCAAGGCGTTACCAAGTGGTTAGCGTACCCACGTTAATGGTACACGGCAAATATATCGTGAAGCCTACAGGTAGCATTGGCCAGGAACGGATGCTTGATGTGCTGGATCACCTGATCGACACCAAACTAGTACCGTAACTACTGCTTTAACTGCGAGCCCGGATCAATTCTCTTTAGATGATAGGACTGCGCTTGATCTGAAGGCACCGATTTACGCCTAACCATGCGCAATAATGACATGTAAACTTCCCATCGAGAGAGCTCCGCCGTTATTACCTGGTTTTGTACACCAAGGTCCTCCGATACCGGTTGCTTTCCCTGTGACAGAGAGGCCGCCCGCAGCAACACTGCACTCACGTCCTTATCTCGTAATTTCCCACCCATCACGAGTTGGTCATTGATATGCAACTTCTGCAGATAGCCATGAGCCCGGGAAGGCCAGGCTGCTCCGCGTAATCTGTCCTTTCCTGCTAGTTCTCACCCGGACTGTACTGCATCACATAATAGTCGGTGGCGTTTTCCGCAAACGCAGCATTGCCAAAGATGGCGGTAACAACCAGAAATATGGTGAGGCGCATAAATTTCAACTATCTAATGACGTTATTCATAGTAACTCAGCAAGCTATTAATCACTGAATTAATCACTGATTTTTTTTGTCGAAGTGGGTCATTGATGACGGATCCTTGGGATCCAAAAAGCGTTTTCCCCTACCTGATCTGGTGACGTTCTCATAGGTGCCATCGCTGCGCTTAACCAGCTTGGTCCAGCCATGGCTCTTAAGATCACTATCTCCAGTCGGTGTATTCTCCATCGGCGGCGTATTAAATATCTTGCGTACAGGATCATCAGGTGCAGTCGTGCCGAGATTGATACCGGCCTTTACATAGCTCACACCAGTTACTGACCACTTCAGAAATGGGATGTGTCAGTTCGATCGTGCGCTGATTGGCGTCGCCAAAATAGTCATATCGGGGAATCTATTCCCCCTTACTATACGGGTGCCGGACCAGGAAATTGTTCCCGCAGTGTCCGCTTGAGTACTTTACCATTAGCATTCCTGGGGATCACATCAATAAATACAACACCTTTCGGTAGTTTAAAACGCGCCAGCTTCCCGTCACAAAACTTCAGCACATCTGCTTCTGTTAGATCCGGATTATTGCGCACCACAACTGCCAAGGGCGACTCCCCCCAGCGTTCACTCGTTTGACCGATAACACCTACTTCTGTCACATCAGGATGGGCCATGATGGCGTTTTCAATTTCAGCTGGATAGACGTTTTCACCCCCGGAAATTATCATATCTTTCATACGATCCTGGATGTAGATAAAACCTTCTTCATCAACAACGGCCACGTCCCCGGTGCGCAACCAGCCATCGGCAGTAATCGTCTCCGCGGTCGCTTCAGGGCTATTCCAATATTCTTTCATGATGTGCAGACCCTTAACCCACACTTCACCCTGCTCGTTGGGCGCGCAATCTACCCCCTGCTCATCCACAATTTTGACGTCTGTATGAAAAAATGCGCGGCCGGTGGAGCCGATCTTCTTCAGCGCATTTTCCGCATCAATAATGCATGCAGGACCACAGGATTCCGTTAACCCATAAACCTGATGGATCTCAATGCCTATGTCTGAAAATTGCCGGATCAGGTTTACTGGTAAAGGCGACGCACCGCTGTGGATCGAGCGCACCGCTGAGTGGTCAAATGACTTAAGATTCGGTACCTGCATCATAAAATTCAACATCGCGGGCACTAAAAGACCACCCGTGATTTTCTCTTCAGCAATCAGTTTCCAGGCACGCAATGGATCGAACTCCCGCATGACAATACTGGTCACACCCTTATAGATATTCAACGTGACAGGTAGTAATGCACCGATATGGAACATGGGGAGCGCCGTTAGATAGCGATCTGCATCGCGCAGATCGCCGGTGCCAGTAAATGTAAAGAGGGCCCACATGATGCTTGTATGCGTCGCCACAACACCTTTGGGTAGGCCGGTTGTACCCGACGTATACATGATAAATAGTAGGTCATCATCGCAAGCGCTGACCTCCGGCTCCTCTGCACTCTCCGCACCCAATAGCGTTTCGTAATCCAGTGAGAAATGAGAACCGCTTGTACCCACCTGAATCCACGTAGCGATATCTGTATTGTCGCCGCGCCCGTGAAGCTCAGCCACTACATCATCAAAATCTTCGCCAAAAATTAGCACGCTAGCGCCACTATTTTTCAAAATGAACTCAAGCTCATCGGCAACCAGTCGCCAGTTCAGGGGTACGACAACGCCACCGATTTTTGCTATCGCAAAATACGCTTCTATAAATTCAGAACTATTCATCAACATCAGGGCAACCCGGTCGCCCTGCTTGACGCCCTGCTTCAACAGACCCTGCGCCAATTTATTACAACGGTCGTTGAGCTCTGAAAAGTTGAGCCGCACACCGGACCGGCTGTCGACATAGGCTTCGCGGTTACCGTTAAGCAACGCTCTTTTTGTTAAAAGCAAACCAATGTTATTTTTCACAAATCACCTCTCATCAGACATTTCATCAGACATCGTTCTTTCTGAGCACACGCTTCGATTTGGCGCATCGTTACCGACTCTTTAGTCTAATAACCTGGCGAGATGTCTCCCGCCCCAACGTCAGCCCGACTATAGCGCAATCTATAGCCCAAAACTTAGTGAAGACGCTAAACCTGGCTAAAATCACGCTGCGATATCATATTGCTCTTACGTAACGCTTGTATTTTAAGGGTTTTCAATGTGAGCCTGCTTTACTTACACAGGATGGTCAATCCCTGAAAAAAATAGTACTGACATGTCGGAATTTGAAGTACTAACGCTCGCCCAGGACAGCCCGGTCGTCCGAGACGACGACGGTGTTATTTTTTTGGTCAACAACTAGAAGTCCTTAAGGGTATTCTGGTCTGTGATATTGACACTTTTGACACTCTGATATTAATCGATGTCAAAGAAAAAGACGGATCGCTACTCAACAATCGTGAATTTCCCATTTATTTTTTTCGCTTCGTTACTAACGGTCTCGAGAAGGGGGAGCGACTTAATCTGTATGGTGAACAATCCGATATTAGCCAGGCACTCCGACTGCTCCCCTTTACACTCTTCGGGCCAAATCAAAAGGAACTGGATGATTGGAGAACCGAAGAAGCGCTGAAAAAAATGGCCGGGAGTATCTGAAGCAATTGCGCTCAAAGATAAAAACCAAAAAAAATCCCACTGGAAGACTTCTTTAACCTTTGTCCCTTTGTCGATAGGGAAACCAAAGCTGGTGCACTAACAGTGCGTCATCTTGGT
>JAQWMV010000270.1 GCA_029246605.1 Pseudomonadales bacterium
ATATCAAGGTACTCATCTGGAACCGTCTACATTCGAGCGATGTCGTAATTCAGCCAAACTACAATCATGACGACAAACAACTGGCGGCATTGTATTGGCAACATCGTTTTCGCGAGGCCCTGTCTATTGCGATTAACCGCGATGAAATGAACCAGATCATTTACTTTGGTCGTGGTACACCGCGCCAGGTAACGGCGCACCCTAGCAGCAGCATGTTCGAACCCGTGTTCGCGACAGCGTATACCCAATATGATCCGTCCCGCGCCAATATCCTGCTCAATGAGCTCGGTCTTCTGGATGTCGACGGTGATGGTCTGCGGGAGTATCCCGATGGCACGCCATTGACGATCACCCTGGAGTTCATGGACTGGGAGACGCCCAAGGCAATCACGTTGGAACTGGTCAGCCTGTATTGGCATGAGGTCGGCATCGATCTGCGTTTAAAGATTATCGATCGTGGACTGCAATCGGCCCGTGCCCAGGCCAATGAAATGCAGATGACCGTGTGGCACGCAGATCGAGTAACCGACATTCTGCTGCCGCTTAGCCCGAGTTGGTGGGCGCCGATAGCAACCGGTTGGGACAAGACTTTGTGGAACAACTGGTCCCGCTGGCACCTGTCGGATGGACAATTGGGCACTGAACCCCCTGCGGTGATGCGCGAGTTACAATGCTGGGCGGACGAGATGTTCAGCACTGTCGATCCAGCCCGTCGGATCGAGCTGGGCAAGAAACTTCTGGCGAGCAACGCCAAAAACATATGGACCATCGGCACCATCGGGCTCGCCCCTCAGCCAGTGGTGGTAGCAAACAATCTTCTCGGGGTACCAAAGCAGGCAATCTGGGGCTGGGATAACCGCTGGACCTTGTCGTATCACCCGGCGACATGGTACTTTCATGCTAGAGATACCCCTGGGCAGTAAGAGCGGCATTGAAAGCTGTATGAATTCGTATATTACTAGACGTTTGCTCGGTATGGTGCCGACATTGATACTGATATCGATGATTATTTTCGTCGTCATTCAGTTGCCCCCTGGTGATATTGTTACCTCGACACTGGATCGAATGCAGGCCCAGGGTGTCGAGGTGTCTGCTGAACAGATTCAGAACCTGCGCGCACAGTACAATCTCGATCAGCCCATGGTGCTGCAGTATCTCAGTTGGATCGGAAATTTTGTGACCGGTGATATGGGGTACTCGTACCTTTTCAGCCGTCCAGTCAACGAACTGGTTTGGGAACGCCTCGGCTACACACTACTGATTACCGTCTCCGCGCTGCTGTTCACCTGGGCGGTGGCCGTACCCGCAGGGGTATATTCGGCCGTGCGTCAGTACTCCGTGGGTGATTATGTGCTCACCACAGTCATGCTGATGGGACTGGCCACACCAAGTTTTCTGCTGGCGCTGGTCGCCATGTACATTGGATATGAGTGGTTTGGCATCAGTATTGGCGGGTTGTTCTCTCCGGAGTACCGTGATGTGCCCTGGTCGCTTGCCAGGGTAGGTGATTTTTTGAGCCACCTGTGGATCCCAATGGTGGTTGTGGGTCTTGGCGGAACAGCATCCACGATGCGGATACTGCGCGCCAATCTGCTGGATGAACTGAATAAACCCTATGTCGTGACAGCACGCGCCAAGGGCGTAAAACCTATCAAGTTGTTGATTAAGTATCCACTGCGCATTGCCATCAATCCTTTTATCAGCACTATTGGCCTATTGTTGCCGGCGCTTATTTCCGGGGAAGCGATCGTGTCGATCGTGTTGGGGTTACCAACGACTGGTCCTGCTTTAATTGAGGCACTGATCAACCAGGATATGTACCTGGCAGGCAGCTTTCTAATGCTGCTGTCGATCCTGACGGTTGTCGGTATGCTGCTGTCGGACCTCTTGCTGGCCTGGGCTGATCCGAGGATTCGCTATGAGTGAACTGGCTGCAGATTTCCAGGTCGAGGCGGTTTCACCAAGGCAACTGGCGTGGATCAGATTTAAACGGCATCGTCTGGCGATGCTCAGTGGCGGTTTCCTGATATTTATTTATCTGATGGCTGCGCTGTGTGAGTTCATTACTCCTTATGGCACCGACACCAGAAACGTGCAGGCCATTAATGCACCACCCATGTCAGTACACTTTTTTGATAAAGCCGGGGAATTTCACCTGAGGCCATTTGTTTATGGCTACGATATGCATATCAATGCCGATACCTGGATGCGTGATTACGTCGAGAATCCGGAAAAGCGCTACCCAATCTATTTTCTGGCAAAAGGCGAGCGCTACGAATTTTGGAACCTCTTTTATTCCGATATTCATCTTTTTACCACTAAAGAGGGATACCTCCACCTGTTCGGCACCGATCAACTTGGTCGCGACTTATTTTCCCGTGTGTTCTATGGCGCAAGGGTGTCTCTGTCAATTGGCATACTGGGGGTGGCGTTGACGTTGTTCCTGGGTGTGCTGCTTGGAGGGTTGGCTGGATATATTGGTGGACTTGTGGATCGTGTTGTACAGCGGGTCATCGAGGTGCTGCAGTCACTACCCACATTGCCATTGTGGATGGCGCTGTCGGCAGCATTGCCTGTGAGTTGGTCATCTCTGGGTATTTATTTTGGGATTACAATTATTCTATCGCTGTTTGGTTGGCCGGCTCTGGCCCGGCAGGTACGCGGTAAATTCCTGGCGCTGCGTGAGGAAGATTTTGTGATGTCAGCGCGATTACTTGGTGCTGGCCGAATGCGCGTGATATTCAAACATATGTTACCCAGTTTTAATTCACACATCATTGCCACGGCGACCCTCGCGGTGCCGGGAATGATCCTTGGCGAAACCGCGCTCAGCTTTTTAGGTATTGGACTCCGGCCACCGGTGGTGAGCTGGGGAGTACTGATGCAGCAGGCACAGAATTACCAGGTGATCGTGTTGACCCCCTGGTTGTTGCTACCTGGTTTATTTGTGGTGTTAACGGTGATGGCCTTTAACCTGCTCGGAGATGGTCTGCGCGATGCAGTAGACCCCTATAGCACGGCGGGGCAAGGCTAATGGGAGAACAGAAAATCGCCGAAGATAACGTGCTTGCGATTCGTGATCTGGCCGTTGAGTTCAAAACTGATATCGGTATGACCTATGCCGTTCGTGATGTCAGCTTTAGTGTGCCGCGAGGCAAGGTCACTGCAGTCGTTGGTGAATCTGGCTCCGGTAAATCGGTCACTGCAAATTGTATCATGCGATTAATTCAGCCCCCGGGAAAAATTGTTAGCGGAAGTATCGATTTTTCGCCGACCCGTACAGATGGCTATGATATTGTCTCCTTATCCAATAAAGATCCCCGCTTATTCGATTTGCGCGGTGACCTCATGAGCATGGTATTCCAGGAACCCATGACCGCACTATCTCCTGTGTATACCGTGGGTAATCAGGTGGCTGAAGCCATACTCTGCCATCGCGATGTTAGTGAAGCGGAGGCCTGGCAAGAAGCAGTCGACATGTTGACTCGGGTGGGTATCGACGATGTGTCCCGACGCATACATCAGTATCCATTTGAGTTCTCAGGAGGCATGCGCCAACGGGTAGTGATAGCCATGGCCTTGGTTTGTAATCCTGAGTTATTGATCTGTGATGAACCGACTACGGCGCTGGATGTGACCATTCAGGCAGAAATTCTGACGTTGATCCGTGATCTACAGCAGGAACTTAAGAACTCCGTACTTTTTATTACACATGACCTTGGCGTAGTCGCCCAACTGGCCGATCAAGTGGTGGTCATGTATCAGGGCCGGGTGCTGGAAATCGGCACAGTGCGTCAGGTTCTCAAAGATCCCCTACATCCCTATACACGTGGATTGCTGGCCGCGATTCCTGGCCTGGCACAAAAAGGTGAACGCCTGGAGACCATCTCCAGTGTCGTTGGTGATGCTGATCTCGAGACACCATACCCGCTGACACAAATGGCAGACGGCAGACAGGTGAGCTTGTCACCGGATTTACTGCGGGAGGCTGGCCATGAGTGAAACATTGCTGGAGGTGAATGGACTCAGTAAATCCTTTGATGGCGTTGTTGCCGTCGATGATGTCAGCTTTTCATTAAATTCATCCGAGACGCTGGGTATCGTGGGCGAATCGGGGTCGGGTAAAACCACATTGGCGCGCTGTGTTCTGCGCGCCATTGATCCTGACGCAGGGACAGTGCGTTTTCATGGTAAACACGGTCAGTATGACCTGCATAATTTGTCTGAACGTGAACTGATTCCGTTGCGCCAGGAAATGCAGATGGTATTTCAGGATCCGTTCTCTTCCTTGAACCCGCGCATGACGGTACAGGAAATTATGGAAGAACCCCTGATTATTCACGGTATCGGCGATCGCGCATCGCGACGTGAAGCGGTGCTGGACATTCTTTCGAGAGTACAACTCGAGCAGGATGCACTGACCCGATATCCACATGCGTTTTCGGGTGGACAGCGACAACGCATCGGTATTGCTCGGGCCCTGGTTTTGCGACCTAAACTCGTCGTCTGTGATGAGTCAGTGTCTGCCCTCGACGTATCGGTCCAGGCACAAATCATAAATTTACTTGAAGACCTACAGGACGAGTTAGGGCTCACCTATCTGTTTGTTGCCCACAATTTAAGTGTGGTACACCACATCTGTGATCGAATTTTAGTGATGTACCATGGTCGTGTGGTGGAGGAAGGCCCCGTTGAAGAAGTGTTCAACAATCCGCAGCAGGACTACACAAAACTACTGCTATCGGCGATTCCTTCGCCAGACCCGGATGTGCCACTGGTGCCAATTGACCGAGCCAATCTGAATTTGTGAGGTCGAAAGCGACCTTGACCAGAGACCGAGCTTATCGAAATCGCTGGCGTCGTGCCATTAATTTCAACACTGACACATCTGCTGATGATGCCCTCATCAATTGCGTGTCGTTTGTTTGTGGTCACATAAAACACATTCCAACTAGGACTCTCTGTGATGACTCCTTTGAGATTGGCTTGTGTAGCCTCACTCCAGCAGTCTAGCTCGTCCAACACAAAGTTATTCAAGCTACCGGCTACACAACCATATTTTAGACTGTGACGGCTGACTTCATCAATCCGCTGAACCACACTCGTGCTGCTGTTACTGTGATGTTTGCCGCAGTTGATCAGTGTGAAACTGGCTGGTGTCACACATGGTGCCTCCGTGTGTTCTGGTGTG
>JAQWMV010000272.1 GCA_029246605.1 Pseudomonadales bacterium
CAACCTCGCGGAAGGAGATGTTCACATCCGATGTGGTATTCACATCAGTCTCGTCTTCTACAAGTGCTAAATTTGTCGCCACCTACTAATTCCTCGGTTTTCGGAGCGCCCAGCATATATCTATGGGCTGTGAGATAGATAGGGTCAGCTTGAAATATACAAAAGCCTGACACTCGCTGGCGCTCCGTTCGTCACTTATTTGCTACACGTATTTCCTCAGCCCACTCCTTGTGCCGCTGCGCCCTGCGTTCATAGACAACAGGATCCGGTTTGCGTCCGGTAGGGAGCACTTTGCCCTCAGGGTAGTCGGCGCCTAATGCACTACGGCTGACCGAAAGACTCCACTGCTGATATTGTTTATACAACCGAGCGGCGATATCAGGATAAGTATCAATCACGTTTTGCGCTTCACTCGGATCGCCAATGACGTTGAATAATTCGTATGATTTATCGTTATCCTCACCGCTGTAATCAGCGTTCTTAACGATTTTCCAATCGTTATCCAGCCACATCCAACCTCCACTTGCCCGAAAACCCATCGGTTGATCCCGTCGCGCTGGTTCTGTCTTGAACACTTCAGCGAGTGAGATGCCATCGTGTACCTTGTTAATGGAATCGGCGCTGAGCCCTGCGATATCGATCAGTGTGGGGAACATATCAACGGTGCCAGCTGGAAAATTTGAGACCCGTGGTTTTATACCTGCTGGCCACTCCACGATGGTAGGTTCGCGAAGTCCGCCCTCGTAGAAATCTTTTTTAAAGCCACGCAGGTACCCTGTACTATCTGGATCCACACCCCTAAGGCACCCCTGTCCCATCGCCTCCTCGTGTGTCAGGTTCGGGTCAAGTTTATCGCTACAGTTTGAAGGATAGGTCATTACTCGTTCCCCTTCCGGGGATTCCTGGAAATGAACATCGGTATTGGGCGAACCACCATTGTCACTGGTGAACCAGACCAGCGTATTATCTGCTATACCAAGGTCTTTAAGCCCCTGTCTTAAATGGCCGATCGACCGGTCGATGGCAACAATTTCACCCAGCATATTGGCCGAGGTTCGATCTACCTTGCTCAAAAATGGCTCGATATCCCCATCAGTTGCCGTCCACGGACCATGGGGTGCTGAGTACCAGATAACGACGAATACAGGCTTTTCCTGTGCAACCTGCTTACCGATATACCTCACGGCCTCTGCGACGACCACTTCTGAGCCGTCACCTTCAAACAGTTCGCGAGTACCGTTGCGACTCAGTTCGAATTCACCGAGATCGAACCCGCTGGTTGTACTAAGCCAATAGTCAAACCCCAGCTGACCTGGATGATGAGGGTCATCGGCTGGAAGCGGATGTTCTCCTTCTCGTCCAACATGATTGAGGTGCCATTTACCAAAGTGCGCCGTTGCATAACCTGCCTCACTAAACGCAGTGGATAGCATTTTCTCTTGCTTGTTAATCGATTGTCCGACGCGAAATGCCCCGGTACGGTCGTTAGTCCGACCGGTGAGCACTGACGCCCTCGTTGGGGTGCAACTGGGCGCAGCGGCATAAAATCGGTCCATCCGAAGTCCATTACGGGCCATATCATCCAGGTTAGGGGTTTTCAGATAGGGATAACCGTAGTAACCGGTTTGCGCCCACCCCATGTCATCGGCCATAACCAGGATAACGTTGGGTTGTTTCGCGAACACAGCGGTTGCGGTTAACAGTAGTGTAAACAGACAGCACAGCTTCATAGAAAAATTTCTCCGTTCTCTTTAACTTTTTTTGGGGGGGGGTGTAACTCATACTTTGCTACCCCATTTACCTTAGTGTTTAGCACAGTTCCAGTCTAGGTTATGTATTTGCCTAGGCGCAGTGGCGTATTATTAGCGAATGCAGCAACACCAACACCATTATCACTTGTGAACATTACCAGGGTATTGTTTTCAAGACCGTGTTCTTCAATTGTATCCAGGGTGGTCCCGACACTATCGTCGAGTGCCGACGTCATCGCGGCATAAATTCGACTCGCTTCATCCTGAATTTGTGGAAATCGATCATCGACAAAGATAAGCAGGACATTAGGGGGCTGAGTTTCGTTGGAGTAGGCGTTTGGAATGCATACCAATACGAGCAAGATAAATAATCTCCTAATGGCCGCGAAGGTTTTCAATATCTAATCGGCGAGGAAGAATACTTGACTTGAGCAGTAACTGTAACCTGTAGGATAGAAATATTTGAATATCAGCTCAAATTCTGACCAAAGCTTCATCAAAATCGACCCAATCTCCCTTCTGATTGTTGCCTGCGCTATAAACAATGACTTGTTTCCATACTTTCTAATTGTTCATAATAGGGCTTCAATTTTCCTTATACTCTAGTAACGTGCACTGCTATTAAACAATGCGGATTACCGACAAACACGAAGCATTCTATCGGGAGCATGGTTACGCGATCGTAGAAAATTTTTGTACTCCCAGCGAGTTGCAAGATGCACTCCAAAATTTTGACAAGGTTATGCCGGGATGGGTCGACTTCGCCAATAATCCCTCAGGGCCCAAACCTCGGTATTACGATAAGCCCTTTCCCGATCAGCGTGGTATACCGCATTTTCCCTATCCAGAAAATGCCTTGAACGATCTCACTTTCCACCCGGAGTTGCGTCGATTCGCCACATTGATGGGGGACGGTGAAGAGATGTACTGTGAACAGTCACACCTGTCCTATAAAGCCAGCGGTCAGCGTGATTTTGAGCAGGCCATGCACATGGATTACTCTAATCACTCTCTGGCTTATCCGCCCGATGTACCGAAGTACTGGCAGACCGCTTACCTCTATTACTTTACTGATGTCACGCTCGAATCAGGTCCGACCGCCGTCTGTTCAAAACAACATTATCCAGAGCGAATCCTGGTACCCCCCTATCATACGAGAGAATCCCGTCCGGAAATCTACGACCACGAGGTTAAAGTAACCTGTCCAGCGGGCAGCCTGCTGATCTATGGCATGCGCACATTTCACCGGGGGACTGCGATTACCGGCGACAACCACGGTCGCCTGGGCATGTTCGTCACCTATGCGCCCAAGGCCTGCCGCTGGATGGGAATCGTCGGTTGGCCCGTCTCGGCCGGTAAGCGTGAGTTTAGAGACTGGATCGAACAGGCCTCCGTTGAGGACAGAACGGCCATCGGATTTCCGGAGCCCGGTCACGACTACTGGACACAAGAAACCCTTGATGGTGTCGCGGGTCGATATCCAGGTATGGACATGACACCCTATGAGATGCAGAAATAAGGGGGACGCCGAGTACTTAACGACTTAGCCGCTAATCTAGAATTATCATGCCTATCAGGCTACAACACATCGGGTCGTTTCGTGTCATCCCAGCGATGTGCCTGCAGATAAGAAATTGCATGCCGCATTGATTTGTCACTGCCATGGCGAACCAGGAATTCCAGCGCGATCGTTGGCACCGCGACAGTCGCAGAAGGTTTTTCCAGTAGTTCGACCATGAGATCCTCGACTTCTGCTGGATCGATATCGGAGAGTAGCAAAGCTTGCACAGCACTAACATGGATCTGATCACCGGGAAGAAACGCCAGTTTGATATCGTCATTCCAACTGGAGCGGTCTCTGCGTAACAAATTTTCCAGGGCTGGTAGTGCTGCCTTGGTGTTTGAACCAATACAGGCAATTGCTTCGAGAACTGCACGTACGACGCGACTATTAGAACCATCCAGCATCTCTGCCAATCTTGGAATTGCCTGGTCAGCGGTGCTGCCAATCTCTCCCAGCGCGAAAGCTGCGTTCATTTGTATCCAAGGGTCCGCGTTATCCAACAACCTAATCAAGGGGTCAACAGCGATTTCACCCAGACACCCGAGCGCAAAGGCTTCATCCTGGAATATATAGCCACCTTCTAGCCAGCGCCGCACCCGGGGATCCCCGTTTGGTACATATTTTTCATCGGCCTGTTGTGTATAGGCAGGGTCAACCCGATCCTTGTCCGCAACACTTAGCAAACTGTTGACTAGCGGATCAAGCGCCGGCTCACCCATCGCACCTAATGAATAGATGGCAGCCAGTCGTTTCTGCTGATCATAAATGTTCAAGTTGCCAACATGCTCTTCGATATTGCCTGCGGGCTCGGTACTACCGGGCCTGACACCCCGTAGCCAGTTCCACATATAGGTCCAGGTTTCTGGATGCTGGTAACCACCAAGCTTTTGCTCGGGCGGCTGCCACTCTCCTGCACCACCATCCCAGCTTGGGGACTGTGGATTCCTGGTACGCATAAAAGTGAATTTATACATATAACGAGTCTGATCCGTGAGGTTGCTCATGCCCGCGTGGTCGATATCAAGCGCAGCGATGATGCACGTCCCGGCTCGAACCTGATCGGACACATAGGCAAAGGCGTGATCGGCTTTACTGAGGTGATCCTGATACTGCGATCCGGGGATCACCCGTGTGGGGCCCATCTCGAACGGTGTATCCTGCGGAAAATAATAGACGAATACAAAACGCGGAACATGGTACCGCGCTCGACCCCGTGGGCCGGAGGTGTCCTTGTGCCAGTACGTGAAACTCCTTGAATTCTCGCCCTGCGGAAGCCCCTCCTCATCCCCGCGCATCTCGATGTTTCGCTCCTCGGGCTTTAATGGTTCACTGGGCACAAGCATCTTGGATGGGTGGAGCATATAGTCCTCGCCCAGGATGCTTTGTAATGCGCCTTTAATAGGGGGTGCATCCAACACCTGTTGAAGCTCCGATACCGCGGGCAGTATGTTGCCTCCAATGTCAGGAAAACTGCGATTTACCGATTCACCTTTGACACGAATGGTCTCGTGTAAAGCATCATCCATCCCGGAATGGATAACCAATACGCCGTCGCAGATAAACCGACGCATCAGTTCATCGTCGAATTTCAATACAGTGTTGTTCAAAAGAATCCTTCCATTGTCTCCCGCGCTTTTTTGATGGCGTCGATGTGTGCCTGCGGGTCTTTGAGCCCGATGTTCATGGTGACCAGCGCGAATTGTGTTACACCTTGATCCTGCAAAGACTTTAGAAAGTCCACATCGCTGTCCACTGGCACGATGCATTCGATACCAATGTCGGCGGGGTTGCGCCCGGCAGTTTTGGCAACCTCATGAACCTGCTTAATCTGACTGGCAAGGTTCTTGTTCACAAATGGAAACCAGCCGTCGGCAATTCGGCCAACGCGATCGATGACCGCGGGTGCGAGACCGCCCAGCCAGATGGGTATGTGTCGTTTTGCCGGCAGCGGGTTTAATCCCGCATCGGTAACCTTGTGCCACTCGCCATCAAAGCTAATGGCCTCGTCTTTCCACAGGCGGCGTAGTAGGTCAATTTGTTCCTCGCTGCGACGTCCGCGGTTCTTAAAATTTTCTCCCAGGGCCTCGTACTCGACTTCATTCCAGCCGGTGCCGACACCCAATCGCAAACGCCCGCCCGACAGCACATCAACACACGCCGCCTGTTTGGCAACCAGTGCAGTTTGCCGCTGGGGAAGGATGATGACACCGGTCACCAGTTCAATCGATTTGGTAAGGCCCGCCAGATAGCTGAACAGCACCAGCGGCTCCTGAAACATACTGTTCATTGTGTAGGGCCCCTGCCAGTCAGGCCGGCTAGCGGTGTTGGCACCCAGCACGTGATCGTAAGCCAGCAGGTGGCTGTATCCCAGTGACTCCGCCGTCGTCGCGTAGGCTGCGGCCGCGGCAGGATCTGATCCAATTTCTGTCTGTGGAAATACGACGCCTATTTTCATTGTTTATCCTTAAGTTTCGTTATTTCCGTGGTTGCAACCATACACCGTCGGCATCAAACTCTCTCATGGCTGATCACAGTGACGCAACCAGACCACAGATTGCAACGCCGCGACCGTATCGAAGACTCTTGATGACGTTGGACAAGATATCCCCGCCAACAGTATCGATCCCATGGGCATATTCTGTCCCTAACATGGGTCACGGATTGGGCTCGCCCAGAGCCTCACGACTGATTACGGCGCTGGCGCCGATAGTCTTGAGGTATTCATGTTTATCAGCCTTGCCACTACTGGCAACAACCTCCTAGCCATTTTTGGCCAGGAGGGCCACCGCAACGGAACCGACACCACCGGAGGCGCCTGTCACATGACGGGACCATCGTTCGGTGATGCGCCCATCTGTTCTAGCTTCTGAAGACACAGGGCCGCCGTAAAACCGGCAGTCCCTAGCACCATTGAATTCTTTAGGCTTAAGCCATCGGGAAGCGGTGTCAGCCATGCTCCCGGGACCCGAATGTACTGACCGAACCCGCCAGCGGTATTCATGCCGAGATCGAATCCTATACAGATAACCTCGTCACCCTCCCTGAAATTTGGATCTATTGACGAAACCACGACCCCTGCGGCGGGCATGGGGATAAGGACGCGTTACACAAGGAAGCCCTCTGGCAGACATGGCATCTTTGTAGTTAACGGACGAAAACGAAACCTTGATCACAACATCACCCGCAGGCAGATCATCAACTGTCTTTCTGACTACCTGGTGAGTAACGCCGGCGTCAGTCTTTTCTACCTGGACGGCATCAAACTCGGTCATTCATTGGCTCCGATTATGGTCTGCAGTCTCGTGCGTCTTTAAGTGGTTGGTGGAACGCCCACAGCATTGCCCTGATGCTGCTCATTCGACGCATGCGAATCGAGCAGTTCGACGACCTCGTGAACGAGACCCCCGGTCGTCTTCGCAAATAACACATATTCGACGTTATAGGGGTTACCACGACGGCTCATCGCGCGAAACACGAAGCGGACCACGCTCGAGGACTCGTCGCCAATTTCGTCTAGAATCTCAACCGTGACCGAGCCAGGCTCGTAGAATTTCGTAAAGACCGCCTCGTTGAAAGCGCAGACTGCCTCTTTACCGACATGAGGTCCTGCTATGTTCGGTGCGAGCGAATGGTTGAGTCGCCAGGTGACATCGGGCGTATACATGTTGGGCAGGGCGTCAAGGTCGCCGAATGCTTCGACCAGACTGCGCGCGGGTGTGGAGTTCGTCATCATTTTTTCCTTCGTGGGGTTGCGTTCGTCTACTGTTCTTTCATGCTAGCTATCAACGATTATATCAGCGAATAAATGGGGTCGGAGTATATTTTACAAATGGCTTACGACGACTGGGGCCGAACTCGCAATTGTAAATTTTACTCCGACCCCATTTATCTCCAAACTGTACCTAAGCACATTGAGACAGCGGATAATAGTTGTGGCCAAAAAGAATAGGGGTGGTTCCCTGCAGGATCAGCTCAAACAGGCTGGCCTGGTTACCGGCAAGCAGATACGCAAAGCCAATAAAGGTATGCATCGCCAGGAGATGCGCGTTAAGAAAGGCTTAGCAGTAGACGAAACGCGAATCGAAGCGCAACAGGCCCAGGCACTCAAGAACGTCGGGGACCGAGAGAAAAACGAGCAGATAAAGATCGCCGCTGAAAAGAAAGCACTGTCTGCACAGATAAAACAACTTATCACGTTGAATAGCCAGCGTGAGACCGGTGATATCGAATACAACTTCACTGAGCAGAACAAAGTGAAGAAGCTTTTCATCTCAGCACTCAATAAGACTCAACTGAACAAAGGCCATCTCGCTATCGTCAAACAGGACGACAACTACGACCTGGTGCCAGAAAAAGTCGCTCGGCGCATCATGGATCGGCTTGATGGTGTTGTTCTGTATCTATACGACAGAACGCAGGATGAGATCGACGAAGATGATCCTTACAAGGATTTTCAGATCCCCGACGATCTCGAATGGTAACCGGCTGACCGTCGGTTCACTAGCCGCCGCACCAAGATTGTTGCCATCGCATCGATGATTGTTGCTGAGACGAAAA
>JAQWMV010000002.1 GCA_029246605.1 Pseudomonadales bacterium
GAAGGCTTAAACTCCGGCAGATCAGCCATTATTGATGCCACCTCTGACAATCTCTGGACATCCAGCAACAAGGTCTGCGGTGCAATTGCTTTATGTAACCCCAAGACATAGCATGTTGTTCCCCGACATTCACTAAAGACACAAGGAGTCTTCATGATAACTGCCAGCATAGATTTTGAGGGAGGAAAGATTCAAATCCATCGCAAACCTGAGTGTAAGGGTTACGAAATAAAACCTGAGGATTGTGTAGTCAATCTGAGCAGCAAAGATACTTCTGAGCTGAGTAGATTCGGCAACGGGGAAATTGGCCCAGACAACAAGATCATCTGGTTAAAACTGGATTTTGAGAATCCTTATTTCGAGCACGCTATTGTCGAATATGTCCGCGAATTTCTGTCCCCCGATCAAAAGATATTCTCCCGAACCCGTTCGATAGGATGGCATTGTTAGTACGCAATCTGATAACGCAACGCTAACCCTTGAAACCCCAATTGAGATAAGGAACAAGACGCATGATTAATTTTAACGACTACAAGGTCACTGAGCTCAGCCCGAGACTGACCGCAAGAATTACCCGATTGGACGGATCGATCGAAGAAGGTACCCGGGATCCCTACGGATTGCCCTGGATCCTCGAGGAAGGTGTCGCAGAATATGACCGCACCCTATATACCTTGCTGGGTGCCAAACCTGGTGACCCCTACTGGCCACTAGGTCGCCATAGTGGGCACCACGGTGCTCATACCGAAGCGGGCAAAGGCCATATTGACCTTTGGGATCATCTCCCTGAAGACATGAAGGGACTCTGGGAGTATCCGGTCGATACCTTCTTTGGTGAAGCGTCGGTATTCAACTTCACGGATCTTCCGCCCATCGAAACGGAACCCGAAAACTACGCTATGGTTGTGCAGCCGAAAGATGGCGAAAAGGTCATCCGTGGACAGGCGCTTCAGCCAGAGCATTTTGAGCGAGCCAGAGAGGGCGACATTCTGATGATCGCCAGCCCATTCCGTGGCATGGAACAACCCTGGATACCGGCTCATACCTGTGAATTCCTGGCGAAGGAAAAGAAGATCAAGCTCTTGGCAGTGCAGTTCCCGGGGATTATGTGGGAAAGTGCTTATCAGGACGAAGAACCACACAACTGCCCAACGCACAGACACCTGCTGGGCAACAATGTGCCAATCGCCTATCCGCTGGTCGATATTGAAAGCCTGACCAGTGAAAGATGTATCTACTTCGGCGTTCCCTTGAATGTTGAAAAGATGGATGCAACCTGGGTAAGAGCGCTGGCATTCGAAGAGAAGTAGGCCCTCGCCTACTGCTTAAGAAACAGTTTCATCGTCGTCGATGGGAATAAACAGGCAACTGCGAAGCTGCCCATCGACGGCCTGAACCTTAAGCATCAACCTCGGTAAGACTCTGACATTGAATGCAGCGCGGCGCTTCTGGACTCGCCTGCAAACGCAGCATGGCTATCGGTTCATCACAGCGCGTGCAATATCCATAAGACCCATCTTCTATACGTTGCTGTGCCAACCCGACCTGGATTAGCCGATTTTTGATGACCGTTCTGTTGGCGATGAGGATGCTCTGATTGTGCATTTCATCCATCCTGCTGAGTCGTCCGGCATTGTCCTTTAACTTCACCGGCTGACTACCAACCTCAGTTTTTGCGAGCAGGTCGCTTAAGGAGACTTTCAGTTCTTCCAGTAGAGTTTGCATTTCGCGAAGTTGCTTACGAGTGAGATCCATGTCAGCTATTTCGCTCAGTTCCGTAAGCAGTGTAAGTACGGGACAGATGTGCTTTCATACAACAGCGACCATCATGTTTTTTGACGACGAACTCGTCGAGTCTGCGGCTTTGCCTCTTTGACTACGATGGGTTTTTGTTTCTCTCCCTTTACGGTCTTTGATGCGCGACTTATCGTAATTAGGTCCAACGTTTCACTATCATTCAATTGGGTCGCGTTTTTCTCCAGCGTAATCAGTTCTTCAAAACTGTACACGTCATTTTTCAACTTCTCGATTCTGTCCATAATAGTACTCGCCTTACGGCCTCACGAAGAGGTCATGGATTATAGCTTCGGGAGAGTATCCCTCCAAATCTGATCATACCGTCAACTGACACCAGGAAACCTCACAATCACCACTATCTGCGGTTACAAATATTGATTGTTCTGAAATAGTCATGGATAACGTCATGGTTCGTTCTGCAAGAACGCTCAATTGCTTCACTTGCTCCCAGTCAAACTGATAAATCTCGACGTTGAGTGCGGAGAATTTTTCTTGTTCTTTCTGCCACCAGATATCGGACTTCGTGTTAAAGCTGTAGATCTTTACCTTTTCAGCCAATCGT
>JAQWMV010000022.1 GCA_029246605.1 Pseudomonadales bacterium
GACACATCTGCTGATGATGCCCTCATCAATTGCGTGTCGTTTGTTTTTGGTCACATAAAACACATTCCAACTAGGACTCTCTGTGATGACTCCTTTGAGATTGGCTTGTGCAGCCTCACTCCAGCATTCTAGCTCGTCCAACACAAAGTGATTCAAGCTACCGGCTATGCAACCATATTTCAGACTGTGACGGCTGACTTCATCAATCCGCTGAACGACACTCGTGCTGCTGTTGCTGTGATGATTGCCGCAGTTGATCATTGTGAAACTGGCTGGTTTCACACATGGTGCCTCTGTTTGTTCTGGTGTGACACTGACCTGCGTACTGCGATAGTCGTAACACCAGTTGTAGGCCTTTTTGTCTACTGCTTCGGCGTGCTGATACTCCAGTAACACCGCCAGCAGATGAGCCAGCGTTGTCTTACCTGTGCCGTATTTGCCATACAGCAGTACGCCGCTTTTGGCGTGACTGGGGAAGGCAAGCTCCCCAGTCACCAGTCGCTTCAACAGCATCTGCAGCACTTTCGAGTGATTCCATACTGGTGGTATCCACCTGTACGGCACGCACATCGGAAGAAATTTCTTTCAGTATTGACTCGGCTTTGGTCGCACGGTCACCATTGATGTCACCGATCATCACTTTGATACCCGCCTTCAAAAAAGCAGTTGCCATGCCTAAGCCAACGCCACTGGCCCCGCCAGTAATGAATGCCACTTTTCCTTTGAAATCTTTCATGCTGAGGGCCTTGATGAATGCAGCGCTGGAAAGTATCACAGTTGTGTTTTCTCGTCGATGGGTTCAGGCAATCTGGCTTCGTGGTCACACTATCTGCGGTCTTGAGGTCTGGCGTTAACCTAATACCAATACCTAATAAATACGAACAAGGAGAATCAGATGTCGAAGGTATCAAGTGGTCCTACGGTGTGTCGCTGGCCCGAGTTCTCGCAAGAAAGCGGCTTCTGGTGCACGAAATGCAGTTATTTGTCCGCAGGCGGAGCGACGCTGGCACCGGTTTGGCCACTTTTCTCGAGCGCTGCCTGAACAAACCCGGACGCTTTCATTTCTTCCACAAAATCCTCGAGATATTGCTGTCCTGCCCGACGCCCGCCAACCGTCGCCATCGCCTGATTGATCGACGTAAAGCGTCCATCTATAACACGGTATCCAGGGTGCGTTGCCGCAAAGTCTGCCAGGGGCTGACGAACACCCGCCGCGGCTTCAAGGTCAGCCTCTACGAAAAGCTCGAGAGCTGCGACAGAAGTATCCGCACGTTCGAGTTGTGCGTGTTCAAGATGCCGGGTCAGGAACAGATCATAGGCGGCACCTTTACCAACGGCGATCCTGACCTCAGATTGATCAAACTGTGATTGCTCACGAAGGGGGGACTCATCACGAACGATATAGGTCCCCTCGATGACAACATAGGGTGATGTGAAGGCGATCTCTTCGGAACGAATCGGATCAACCGCCAGAAAAGCAAGGTCCCAAACGTCTTCTCGCGTTACAGCAAATACTTTTCCAGCGCCCTCGAAAGTCACAAATTCAATCTTCATTCCCAGACGGTTCGCCAACTCATGGGCGAGATCGGCCGACACGCCCTGCGGCGAACCATCATCTGGATTCCGTTGGGCCAGTACCGGGTTACCGAAGTTTATGGCTGCACGCACAACACCCTTGGGTGCAAGTTCTTGCAATACATCAGATGCAACAGTCATTCAAAAAAATCCTTATGCCAGAAATTAATATCAAATACGCGCTTCGCGAAGGGTTTTCCTCCGGACTTTACCGGCATCATCGCGCAGAGGTTCTGTGACGAACTCAACGGTTCGTGGAATTTTGTAACGTACCAGTCGTTCGGCCAGGTGATTCAACATCTGCTCTTCGGTAATGTTCCTGTCGGGCACATCCACGATGGCGTGTACAAGGTTCCCCATGTCATCGTCGGGCAGACCAATGACCGCAGACGAGCGAACACCCTCTAACGAGTCGATCGCAGCTTCTACCTCAGCGGGGTAGATGTTTGCAGCGCCTGATAAAACCATGTCGGTCAGGCGATCGGAAAGATAGAGATAACCGTCTTCATCCATATAACCCAGGTCACCCAGAGATTCAAAACCACCGTCTATTGCCTTGGCCTCGGCGCCGATATAGCGGTAAGTCGTACCGGGCCCCATAATAGGTCGCATAAAAATCTCACCAACCTCACCAGGTGGTAACCGCTCACCGTTTTCCCCGACAATAATCATTTCGCATAGCTCAGTGGGTTTGCCTACAGAACCTTTGTGTTCCAACCATTCGGTGCCCGTGATTCTGGTGCCACCCTGTGCTTCTGTACCGCCGTAAAGCTCCCAGATAACATCAGCACCAAACCATTCGATAAAGGCTTCTTTGAGCCAGATCGGGCAGGGTGCAGCCAGGTGCCACAAGGTCTCCATGGTATCGACCTTGTAACTGAGTCGAATGTCATCCGGCAAATTCCAGATTCGTTGCATCATCGTTGGGACCAGGTAGATGGTAGTGACCTGTTCATTCTGGATGATTCTAAGGGTATTCTCAGCGTCGAATCGTGTGGTGATCGTGACCTGGTTACCCAGGAATAGCCCTACCATTGCCCAGGAGAATGGACCATTGTGATAAAGCGGGCCGGGAATGAGCACTGAACTCTGAACTTTGAAGTTAAACGAGAAGCTATCGATATCGTATTCGGCAGGTGTGCCAGAGACAATCAATTTTGGTCGCCCGGTACTGCCACCCGACGTCATGACTTTGAAGGAATCCGCGGTAACTTCAGGGAGCGGACCATCGTCCAGAGTCGGGTCCGGCTGATAGCCTTCTCCAAGGACGGTGAATCCAGCATGGTCCCCAGCGGGTGCGCCGACAACGATGCTTGGGTTTGCGATCTCCACAATTTGTTCGCGCTCGAGAACCGGTAACTTTGCGGATACGGGCTGGGGTGTTGCACCCAATTTCCATAGCGCGAAACAGGATTCGAAAAACTCAATGCCGTTCGGCAAACCAATGGTGACGAAATCGTTTTCTTTCACACCGAGTTCGGCATAGGCACGGGCCAGTCGATTGGTCGTAGCTTCTAATTCGGCCCAGGTTATGGATTGATCTTCGTGCTTTAAGGCAACCGTATTTGGCTGTCGCTCGGTCCAGTAGGCCACGATGCGGGATAAAGAAATAACATTCATAAGATCTGGAACTTGAATTTTAGAAAAACGCCAGTTTACCTTAAAACTTTGTGTCTGTTTGCGTTCCGCGATATTCTGATGGTTATGGAAGTTCACCCGCCTCGTGTGCTCGTGGTAGCAAAAAGGATAACAAATAGATGAAAACCGTCGGCCATTTAATTGGCGGTAAGACCGTAATCTCAACCGATAGAACCTTACCTCTGAATAACCCCGCAACCGGGTGCAAAGAGGGCGAGGTTGGTCTTGCCAGCGCCAAAGATATGCAGGACGCAATTGCAGTCGCAGCGGCTGCTTTTCCGGCATGGCGAGATACTCCCCAGTCGAAACGGGCCCAGATCATGTTTCGCTTCAAGGCCGAATTGGAAAAGCATGCCGATGAGATCTGCCAGCTTATTGGTCTTGAGCATGGCAAGATCCCGCACGATGCAGCGGGTGAGCTGACCAGGGGTATCGAAAATGTGGAATTCGCCTGTTTCACACCCGAATTGTTGAAAGGCGAATTCAGCAAAAATGTCGGACCCGGTATCGATTCTTGGAGCGAGTTTCAGCCGCTCGGTGTGGTCGCCGGTATCACACCCTTTAACTTTCCAGTGATGGTCCCGCTGTGGATGTATCCGCTGGCGATCAGCTGTGGCAATACCTTCATATTGAAGCCATCTGAACGGGACCCTTCAGCCGCAATATTCGTTGCGCAACTGGCCCATGACGCAGGCTTACCTGACGGTGTCTTGAACGTGGTTAATGGCGATAAAGAAGCGGTAGACACGCTACTAACGGACGAAAGAGTTCAGGCAATCAGTTTTGTCGGATCGACCCCGGTCGCTGAATCAATTTATGCCACGGCAACAAGTCATGGTAAGCGGTGTCAGGCACTGGGTGGTGCAAAGAATCACGCCATCATAATGCCCGACGCTGACATTGATAATGCTGTGCAAGCGCTGATGGGTGCAGCCTTTGGATCTTCTGGTGAGCGCTGCATGGCAATCTCAGTCGCAGTCGCGGTAGGGGACGAGGCAGCGGAGTCGCTGATCGCTGGTTTAAAAACTGAAATGGCTTCGCTTAAAATTGGTAGCATGGAGGATAACAGTAACGATTTTGGTCCACTTATTAGTGGGGCCCATCGTGACCGGGTAGTTAGTCTCATCTCCAGCGCCGAATCTGATGGTGCGTCCCTGGTCGTTGATGGTCGATCTCCAATCGTCAACGATGATGATTCTGGATTCTTTGTCGGTGGCACACTCATCGATCACGTGACTCAGGACATGGCCTCTTACCAGCAGGAGATTTTTGGTCCGGTGCTCTGCGTGGTACGTGCCCGGAATCTTGATGAAGCCATGGGGTTTGTCAACGACCATGAATACGGCAATGGCACCTGCCTGTTCACAAGGGACGGAGAAGCAGCACGCTATTTTTCCGATAACGTCAAAGCGGGTATGGTAGGTATCAATGTGCCACTGCCCGTACCGGTTTCGTACCATAGCTTCGGTGGCTGGAAGCGATCACTGTTTGGTGATCTGGCTGCTTATGGCCCCGACGGTATGCGCTTTTATACCCGGCGCAAAACCATTACGCAGCGCTGGCCTTCCGCATCATTGCGGGAATCCGCCAGTTTTTCTTTTCCATCGAATTAGCGGGGCATACCACATGAAAGTTACGCCCATAGCAGACAAGGTATTTGGTGCTGTAGTTTCAGAACTGAAACTGGGCGAATTGAGTGACGCACATTTTGCGGAACTCAACACAGCGTTGCTGAAATATGGATTTCTCGTGTTTCCTAAGCAGTTTCTGTCAGACGAAGAAAATGTCAGCTTCGCTGAACGTTTTGGTGATCTGGAATTTGCCGCGTCGCCCATGTCGAATAAACCTAAGAATGAAGATGGTTCCTACGCCGATGTCAGTGCTATCGACACGCAGCTTATGCGTACTAATGTCGGTAACGAGGCCTGGCATACAGACTCCACCTATAAACCATTAAGTAGTAAATGCGCAATGCTGTCTGCCGTCATCGTGCCCGATGAAGGTGGTGAAACTGAGCTTGCTGATCTGCGGGCTGCCTACGTGGCGCTCGATCAGGAGACGAAATATCGAATTAGCCAGTTAAGTGCCTATCATTCGGCGCAGTTCTCACAGGCCAACGATCTTGGTGACTTCCCACCGCAGGATGAGACCAGCATCTATCATGGGGAAGCCTACCTGCGTCCGATGGTGAAAATTCATCCCGAAACCGGTGTTAAGAACCTGTTTGTTGCGCGACATGCGTTTGGCATACCGGGGCTGAGTCGAGAAGAGAGCAGGGCACTGCTGACATCACTTCGTGACTTTGTGGTCTCGGATGAAAGCCGGGTGTATACCCATAAATGGCAGGCAGGTGACACGCTGCTCTGGGACAATCGTGCCCTACTGCACAGGGCGCGACCCTACGATTACTCGCTGCCCCGCGTGTTAACCGGTACCCGGGTTGCGGGCGATCCTGAATCTGAGCTGGCTTACTATCCAACAGACCCTGAAGCCCAGGCGGGTCGAGAAGCGCTCGCCGCTGAGTTGGCGATCCTGCGGGTAGAAGCTAAAGACAGGATGTTTGGTGCAACGACAGCGACTCAAGGTCGTTATTCCGCTAGGTAGATCCCGCCGTTTTTGATTTCAATCGGGAATGTCTCAAGCCCATCGAAGTCCTCCCAGGAAGTACATTTTCCCGAGTGCACATCGAACGTAAAACCGTGCCAGGGGCAGCTAATCTGACATTCTTCCAGATAGCCCTGATTGAGGGGCACGAAAGCGTGCGGGCAGAGATCATGCACGGCAAAGTACCGGCCATCGGCTTTGCCGACGATAATATCCTGACCGTTTGCAGCGGTGGTGGTGAATTCGCCTTCATTAATGTCGGCGGTCGATGCAAGTAGTTTCATAGTGGGGGTACGCCCGCCCCGGTAATCGAGGCGAGGAATATCAGGGATTCTATTTAAAGTGTATCGGTCAGTTTCTTCATGCCCTCACCCAGCTCAGTAAACTGCTGGCGCAAAAAGAAGCGATCCCAACCGATGCAAAAATGGCGTACACCAAGGTCTATGTAGCGTTTGGCCTGTTCGACGGCACCGATCTCTATGCGTGGAAGAATGCCGTATTCCAAAGATTTTGCGATGACCTTTTCTTCAAATGATCGGATGTCTTTGGACTGCATCAGAGTAGGCTGTCCCCGTGAAAAACCAAAATCAGCCGGCCCCCACTGGGTCATATCAACGCCTTTCTCTTTCGCGCGTTCCAGGATGGCGTCGATATTATTAACGGCAATGTCTTTTTCAAACATCACACAAAACACAGCGGATTCCAGATCCTTTAGGTACGCTTCTGTATCGTAACTGTTGAGTGCTGGTCGCCGCAGTTTTACGCCCATATGACCACCGTGTTCCGGTGTGTCCGGTCGAATAATACGGTGTGCCTCGTCGATATCTTCAGGTGTTCTTATATCTGTGAACAAAACTGCTTTGAACCCTGCGCCGAGAGCGGCCTGTGCCCAGAAACCCTGGCCATCCATATCCGGTTTTATCATTAGCGGAAGTGGCTTTTTGCCGCACTGTGCAGCACGGGCGATGTTGTACAGCATCGAATGATCGAGCGCAGTGTATTCCGCGGTGAATTCACCATAGTCAAACATTTCCGTATCGCCAATCAGTTCAGGAATGTCCGGGTCGAGCAACATAAAGTGAGTGCCCACAGTAGGCTTGTCCTGGTCGAGCAAATCCCGAAACGTATTGTGAATGATCATGCGTAACTCTCTTTGTACACGGCGAAGAATGAGTCACGAAGGATAAGCACTTCGGTTACCAATCACAACATCTTGTGTATTGCGTTAGACCTAGGCAGTCTTTGCATTTGATCAGCATAGGGCCCTTAAATGACAGTGACATTGTTTGAAGTCCGAGATCACGTAGCGTATGTAACGTTGAATCGGCCGGAAGCCATGAACTCGCTGAATCCGGAACTGCGTTGGAACCTATCCAAGCACTACGATGAAATCGAGCAGAACGACGACATTTGGCTAGGCGTTATTACCGGTGCCGGTGATCGAGCCTTCTGTGCGGGTATGGATTTGAAACACCGTACGCTTGAGCGCGATGCTTCGCAGGATCAAAAAGAAGAATGGCAAAAAATGACCAGGGAAACGCTGGCCATTACAGAACGTTGGCACTTTCCGAAACCAATGATTGCCAAGGTGAATGGCTATGCCCTGGGTGGCGGATTGGAAACTGCGCTGGCCTGTGACATTATCGTTGCCGCTGACAGCGCAGAACTTGGGCTGCCAGAACCACGGCGTGGTCTAATCCCAGGAGCCGTAGGCGTGCATCGCCTACCCAGACAGATCGGACTGAAAGTAGCCATGGGTTATCTGTTGACTGGCAGACATATGTCGGCACAACGTGCCTACGAGTTAGGTCTGGTTAATCAGGTGGTACCATCCGCGCAGCTTGACGCTACCGTAGATGAATGGATTGCCGATATTATGCGTTGCGCACCGCTTGCGGTGCGAGCCGTCAAAGAGGCGTCTATGAAAGGTTTGGACATGACGCTGTCTGAGGCATTTGCGACACCTTACGAATCTGAAGCCCTCAGACGGGATAGCCTCGATGCAGTTGAAGGCCCAAAGGCCTTTGCAGAGAAACGCCTGCCTAATTGGCAAGGTAAATAATTTAAGGAGATAACATTGATTAGATTTGGAACTTTGGGTGCGGCACGGATCGCACCGGCTGCATTGATAAGCCCATGTAAAAATAGCGACAACGCCGTGGTGTCCGTCGTTGCAGCCCGGGACCGATCCCGTGCAGAAGCCTATGCAGAGGAGCATGGCATTCCAACCGTTGTGGATAGCTACGAGGATGTCATCAACCATCCCGACATTGATGCGGTCTATAACCCACTGCATATTGGTCTACATCATGAGTGGTCCATCAAAGCACTTGAAGCCGGCAAACATGTCCTTTGTGAAAAAGCGATTGCCAGCAATGCGAAAGAGGCGGAGGAAATGGCCGCCGTCGCCAAAAAAACCGGACTCGTGCTGATGGATGCATTTCACTATCGTTACCACCCCTGCTTTATCAGAGCGAAAGAAATATACGATTCCGGCATTCTGGGTGATATCTCTGAGATCGACGGTGCTTTTCATGTCGCTGGTATGTTGGAAGGTGATATACGTACACTGTATGAAACAGCCGGTGGTGTAACCATGGATATCGGTTGCTATCCAATCTCCTGGGTACGTCATATCACAGGTGAAGAACCCGTTGAAGTGACCGCAAGTGCTGAAACAGGCGAGCCCAACGTAGACATCTTTCTAAACGCCGAGTTTACTTTTCCAAGCGGGATCGTCGGACATATTTCCGGGGACATGCGAAATGGTGGTACACCGCTCGCCAACCTCAAAGTGAAGGGTTCGAAGGGTGAGATGTTCATACGGAATCCGCTGGCACCACAACATGGATGCAAATTTGAAGTGACTGTTGATGGCGTCACGACAAGTGAGACTGTTAAGAAACGCGCCAGTTACGACTATCAGTTGGATGCTTTTATTGCTGCTGTTGAAACTGGTGCTTCGTTATATACCGATGCCGATGAGGCGATGCATCAGATGAAAGTGATCGATGCCTGCTACGAAGCGGCGGGATTACCGATCCGTGGTTTGTAGCCTTACGTCCCGCTATGAATCCGGTGGTCTGTGGCTGGTGTTATTACGCAGTTTCGTAGTTTAAGATACGTGAAAGCACATTGGACTAAGCAGTGAACGGCAGTTTTATAACTATCATATTATTGGGTCTTTTCACTGTGCCGGTATTTGCTGCCCAGGACGGTGAAGAAGGCCCAAAATCAACAGGCTCTATTGGCTTAGGCTGAATATCAATCAGGGTATTCAGGTGGTCAACCTTTCTGATATCGACCTGTCAGCAGATCGTAGCAATCTGGGTAATGATCTCATCTTTGAGTGCGAATTTTGTATCAAGGGGAAGATTGGCGCGCTGTATAAAGTGACTACTTTGTCTAATCTGCGGGATGCAAACAGATTTTCGTGAGGTTGCCGCTGATCCACTCGGTCATATCAAAATTGAAATCATCAAGATCAGTGATGCGTACCAGCCCGGATACATCAATCGACAGATTAACCGTGGATGTTCGGGTCTGACCGCCACGGCGCATTGTGATGGTCACGGTGCCGGTGTAGTTACCCGCAGGCACACTATTCACTTCATAGTCAGCAAGCAATACTTCAACCCGTAGACTTGCGTTTACGGCAGCGCCGCTGCATCGCGCGGTGGTATTACCCGTAAATGCGGTTCCCAGTTCAACCCCGTCGCTCATTGCCTTGGCAGCAGGATTATTATCATCGCTTTAGCGCAGACGAATTCTTAAACTGTCATCGGAACTATTGGTTAGCTCAAAGTTTCCCGTGGCATCCTGGCTGGCGGTGACAAAGTAGTCTCGTCTTGCGTTATCTCCGCCATTGCTGGAAATGACACAGTTGGTCTTGGTGGAAGAAACGTCGGAAGCCAAGAAAGTTAGATCAGCTGGTATGTAGGGTCCCCAGATGTTATCGAACCCCATTGCTGCCAATGCCGTTCCAGGCATCAGACATAACACGGTGACGATGAAGCTTTGGTGGCTGAAGAGTTTCATGTTGAGGTAATCCGTAATAACCAGCTAGTTGTAGAACAAAAAAAGGAGGACAAATCCCCCCAAATTTTGGCTACCACGCTTTTGGAAACTTGGTTTTAGTTTGCTGCGATGAGCACACTCACGACATCTGAGTAATCGCCATCTACTGCTGCTTCGATATCAGTTTCAAGAACTGTGACGGTGAACTCGTGAGAATTACCGCCTGATGCACAGGTCTTGCTCGTTTGATTGGCATTGGTCTGGTTGCTGGCAGTTACACCGGCAGCCTGGATATAGGCAGATACTCTGGTACCGTCAGCTTTCTTAAGGTCGATCTGGTATGCCAGTTCGTTGGCGCCAGACTTCATGACCGGTCCCGTACCGACAGTAGTAACGTTGGTCGGATTAACCGTGATGTTGAAATCAACACTGGCCTGGTTGCTGTAGACACAAAATTCTTCTGTGACGACTTAGTTTGAGCCATCCGCATATGTCAGATCAATGTCAGCAGTTGGGAAAGTCAGTTGCACGAGTGCTGGTACGGTGAGGTTTACGTCTACGTCGCCGTTGCTGTTTGCACCCAATGTGCCGTTGCTTTCTGCGAATACCACGGAAGTCATCATGGAACCGACTAATACTGCTACTGTGATAATTTGCTTGTTCATTTTAGTCACCCTAGTTTCAAATTGTTTAAAGTTTAAGTTGTCTAGATATAGGCGAATACCGCGCCAACTTTTCAAAAAAGTATGTAAGTTATTGTATTTAAAATTTAATTAAAGATTTAGAGGCAATACTCAGGGGACGAAAAGGGGTATTTTGAGGTGTCCTGATTGTGACTCACGCTGACACAAGGGGTCACACTCGAGTACAAAAGTTGTCAATTTGCCTGTCACAATTGCGGCTATTCATACGCTTAGACTATTATCTGCGCACTATTTATAGCGGAACCCACTATGACCGACCTTGTTGAGATCACAGATCAGCTGCAATTCCCCGAAGGCCCTATCGCCATGCCCGATGGCAGTGTGATTGTGGTGGAGATTGCGCGGGGCACACTGTCCAGGGTCAGCCCCGACGGCGAGATCACGGTCATCGCGAAGCCCGGCGGTGGGCCCAATGGTGCGGCTATGGGACCGCAAGGCTTCTGCTATGTCTGCAATAACGGTGGCTTTGAGTGGAGCCGCAGCGCTCGGCAGGGACTGCTCTTTCCCGGCAATCAGGCTGCAGACTACACCACAGGTCGCATTGAGAAGGTCAATATTGATACCGGCGAGGTGATCGTGCTTTATACGGAATGCGACGGTGAACCCTTAAAAGGCCCCAATGACATTGTTTTCGATGCCCAGGGTGGCTTCTGGTTCACTGACCATGGCAAGACTCGGGCCCGGGAACGTGATCGAACCGGCGTTTTCTACGCGACGGTTGATGGCAAGCACATTGTAGAGGCCATTTTTCCCATGGAAGCCCCCAACGGCATCGGTTTATCACCGGATGAGCGCACGCTTTATGTTGCCGAGACACCCACGGGACGACTCTGGGCCTACGCACTGTCCGCACCGGGTGAAATCGATACCAGCGTGCCGCGCCGCATGATGGCGCTAATCCCCGATCATCATCTGTTTGACTCACTGGCAGTCGATGCGCAGGGCAATATCTGTGTGGGCACGATAATCAACGGTGGCATTACCATTCATAGCCCGGATGGCGAGACTGCGCGGCATGTACCCATGCCTGACCGTTTAACGACCAATATCTGTTTTGGTGGCGAAGGCCTCAAAACGTCCTATATCACGCTTTCCACCACGGGTAAGCTGGTGTCCTGTGAGTGGGAGACCCCGGGTTTAGCTCTCAATTTTCTAAACAAGTAACACGTTGGATCACTGAATGGCGTTTCGCGACTAGCTGAACTAATATCAAGCACATCTATTAACAGCCACATAGGGAACATCCCGCATGAGTCATGACATAGTTATCCGGAACGGTAATGTCGTTGATGGTACTGGCGCCGAGTCGTTTCAGGCAGATATCGCCATCGACGGTGATCAGATCACAGAAATCGGCAAGGTAGACGGCAAGGGCAAAGAAGAAATCAATGCCGAGGATTTGGTGGTATCGCCGGGTTTCATTGATCTACATACGCATCTGGATGCCCAAATTGGCTGGGAACCCCAGGTCACTTCCGTGTCATGGCACGGCGTGACGACAGCGTTAATGGGCAACTGCGGCGTTACCTTTGCGCCCTGCAAGCCAGAGGATCGAGAGTTTCTCGCCGGCATGATGGAAACCGTGGAAGACATACCCAAAAAGGCCATCATGCACGGACTGCCCTGGAACTGGGAACACTACGGCGGATACCTTGATGCACTGACCGAATTGGGCCCCTCTATTAATATCGCAGGATTGGTCGGCCACTGTGCGACCCGCTTCTATGTCATGGGCGAACGCGCGGTTGAAGAACAGGCCACCGATGACGAAATTCAACAAATTGCGGATCTTGCGGCGCGGTCTGTTAAGGAAGGCGCTTTTGGCTTCTCAACCAACCGTTTACCAGGGCATCGTCTACCAGATGGACGTTCTATCCCGGGTACCTTTGCAGATCGTGACGAGTTGCGCGCTGTCGCGAAGGCGATTGGGCCCCAAGGTTGCTTGATGCAAAACGTCTATGATTTCG
>JAQWMV010000024.1 GCA_029246605.1 Pseudomonadales bacterium
CCGTGCCTTGCTGCGGTAGTTAATTTCCGGTCCTAGCAACGGCGGGAGTAATTCCTGAGGTTTGGTCATTAACGTTGCCAACCACTCGGACTGCTTATGCGCAATCTGCGCCTCATGACGGTAGTGTTGCAGGCTGCAGCCTCCGCAAGTACCGGCAACGCTGCATGGTGGCAGCACACGCTCCGGAGACGCAATTTCTATTTTCTCGACTCGGCAATAGGCTTTTTTGCGACGGTAAGTAAAAGGTTTAACGGTCAGGGTCTCGCCAGGCAAGCTGCCTAATACAGCATGACCACCATCGGTAGAGATACCATATCCATCGGGATGTAATGCCGTGATTTCAACAGTAACCGATGAGTTATCTTTTTTTTTCTTTGCCACGAATTACAATCACATCAGTCTTGAGAGAAAACTCCCGTCGATAGGTAACGGTCACCCCGGTCACAAATGATGGCAACGATAGTCGCGTTTTCGACCTCGCTACTGACTTTAAGGGCGCCGGCCACGGCGCCACCGGCTGAGACACCGCAGAATATTCCTTCTTCGATCGCGAGCCGGCGCATCGTCTGCTCGGCTAGCGCTTGTTCAATATCGATCACTCGGTCGATTTGTTCCCGATCATATATTTTCGGTAAATAGGCTTCCCGCCAACGTCTTATGCCGGGTATCGCGGAACCTTGATTTGGTTGCAGGCCAATAATCTCTACCTCGGGCTTCACCTCTTTGAAGTATCTTGAAACCCCCATAATGGTACCCGTCGTTCCCATGGAACTCACAAAGTGGGTAATTTCTCCATCCGTCTGCGCCAAAAGCTCAGGACCGGTGCTTTCATAGTGAGAAATGGGATTGTCGTTATTGGCGAACTGATCCAGGACCATGCCTTTTCCATCTTTCTGCATTTGTTCGGCAAGATCACGGGCTCCCTCCATGCCCTCCTCCTGACTTACCATAATTAAGTCGGCCCCATAGGCCGCCATAGCTATTTTCCGCTCATCACTCATGTGAGAAGGCATGATGAGCACCATTCGATACCCTTTGATTGCTGCCGCCATAGCCAGCGCAATGCCAGTATTGCCGCTTGTGGCTTCTATCAGTGTGTCTCCAGGCTTAATATCACCCCGCGATTCGGCACGACGAATCATATTAATCGCTGGTCTGTCCTTTACTGAACCCGCAGGGTTGTTACCCTCAAGCTTGACCAGGATCGTATTGCTGGTATCTCCTGGCATACGTTGCAGACGGACTAACGGGGTCTGTCCAATACAATTCTCAATTGTTGGGTAGTCGCTCATAGCTCCTGGATTTACTTAGCAATTACAAAATGGACACTTATAATATCAGGTTCGCAGGGGCAAATTCTCCTGTTGATAGTGATGCCCTATGAATAGATCAACCAAAGAGCTTCTCCTCTTATCTTTTCTGCCGACAGTGGTACTGATGTGCTATGCGGTGGTTCTATTTTTTTTGGACGGCATGCTAACACTTTCTACTATCGTGCTTGTCACAATCACCTTTTGCATTTCCTGTTCCCTCGCTGCCCGGTTTTACTACCTGCTGATCAATCCGCTCAACAAACTGTCCGATCAACTAAACAATGATACCAACGCGACCATCGCCACCGGCCCAATTGCGGATCTTTCTGTCGCTATAGACGCCTACGTTTGACATCTGGAGGCAGAATTTCAGGAAAGAGTAAACCAAGCACGGAGCGAGAAAAGACGTCTGACAAATTTGCTGGCGATCGTTGAACAGGAGAGTGTCGACAAAGGGCAAGCCGCAAAACAAAAGTCCAAAGAAATAGAGAGGGAACAAACTTACTTAAGACAGATCAATTTTTAAGCACGACGCCACTAAGAGCCTTTATCGGCCTTACCAACCGTATCGCCGTCGACCCAAACAACGAAAAAGTCCTCGAAGAACTGGCAATGTTTGCAGAGCAACTACGTTTTCTTCTCGATGAAACATCAACAACCGAACCCACATATTCAAAACAGGTGATAGAACCGCGAACAGAGATCGATGAAATACTGACGATCGTTTATCCATTGTGCTTACAAAGCGGCATCGAGATTTATCCATTTGTATCAAATGCAGTGCCCAATGCGGTTTACACCACCGACGAGAAATTCCGCTCTCAGGTATTCAATTACATTCTCCACTATCTGAACTATCTACCTGAAAAACCGACGCCGTCACTTCGACTGAATGTGGAATATGCAGGCGATTCACTGACGGTGGCTATGAACGATTTCCCAGAAGAACCCGCAAGTAAGCGTTTCAGTCTATTACTCACAAACACGATCTCTTCGGGGCGGCTCGACATTCCCGCCAAAAAACATGATCAAATCGAAGACCTACCGGCCCAGGGTATAACAGCAGTCATCGTTTCTGATGATGAGATTCTACGAGAAAGCCTGAGCGGGAGATTGCAGCGTTTAGGCATAACAATAACATCAGATTTCAAGTCGCCAATGTTAGAGGTCTGTTTCGTTAACGACGAAACAAGCGACAATTTTAAAATCGTGCAGCACTACCTGGACCCTAACGTCATGCTGTTTCTCTTAAACAACAAGACCCTGTACAACGTGCCCAACTAGCTGCAACTCAAACATCCTATTGACCATTCAGAGCTCATCGATAACTTACAGAATCTGGACAGGTTTACACCGAATAAGGGCGCTGCGATCAATATACTTGCGGTGGACGATAGCAAACCAAACCAGCAACTCCTGGTACTTCAACTGGAAGAATTGGGTCACCAGGTAACAACCGCCAACAATGGACTACAGGCCCTTGAGCTTCGTCACGCCCAGGAATTCGATCTGGTCTTCATAGATCTACAAATGCCAGAACTGGGAGGCATTGATGCTGCACGCGAGATTCGAAAAATGGCTAATTCGCCACCCGAGAATTATTGGCCCAACCGGCCCACATCAGCATAGATGAACAAGAGGCGTGTCTGGCCGCCGGAATGGAAGAGGTCATCGTTAAACCGGTTCGTATCAACACCATCAGGAACCTTACTAAAAGGCTTCCGAACCCTGCGACACCATTGTCAGCATCCCGCAGCATTGAAGAAAATATCTTTGACTTGGAACTATCCCTGACAGCCGCGCACAATCGCCCGGAACTCGCCGATGAATTATTGACGCTACTCATTGCCAATCTACCCATCGATCAAAAATCCATCAACGATACGTTCACCAATAGTGGACCGGAACAATTACGAAGTGCAGTGCACAAGCTCAATGGCGCTGTCCGATACTGCGGTGTCCCACGGCTCGCAAACGCCGTCGAGAAGCTCGAAACCATCGTAAAATCTGGACCAGACGAGGACATCCACCGGGCCCTGAATGTTCTAAACGGAGAAGTAAACTCGCTCATGATCTGGAGCCAGTCAAACCCCGACCCCTTCGACACCAAAGACTCCCGGCTTAACTAGAAACGAGGCTGTTCGCAGGACCTAGGGGCTTGTCCTCTAGCATCACCACATCCAGCCTGGAATTCTGAGCCTCCCTACAAGCTAGTATTCCGCAGGCGACAATGCACTTGCGCACCTAGTCTGCTCGCAGGTGGTTACCATAGCGCGACGTACCACGTAGACTGATGACCAATCGATACAGTCTAATTATTTAATCGCACCACAGTGACGAATGAACCACCAAGCAAATCAGGCAAAAGGATCCTTTTGCCTGATTTGCGTCTACACAAAAACCAATTACGACTCTGCTACAGCGTATGCGATGGCGTATTCGTTTTCATCGGAGATGCTGATGTGTACTGTACCTATGCCTTTGGATTGCATCACTTTATTGCCATTGGCAGAAAGAGTGACGACCGGTGCACCTGCCGGGTTGCGTAGCACTTCAATGTCGGAGAAGGCTATTCCTCTCATGCCCGTGCCAAGTGATTTTGATATCGCTTCCTTGGCTGCAAACTGGCGCGCGACAAACGATGATTGTTCCAGGCGATCGGCAAAAATTTTAAGTTCCTCACTGCCGAAAATTCTACTGGCAAAACGGGGACCCCATCGCTTGATGGATTTTGTGATTCTGGCGATTTCGACGATGTCTACGCCTATCCCGATAATCATGGGGTAAACAACCTTCTAGAATGTAGCGGTTTACCACCGAGTAAATGGTCAACCGATTGACGAATAATTCGTTTCGCTACTCGATCTGCGGAGGAATCAATACTCCCAGCAGCAATCGACAGTAGATCCCGACCCGCAATGGCGTTATGCGAAGACTGATCAGGGGACAGGTAGCGGAACCCATCCTCTACCAGGAAATGATACCGGTGGTCGGGCTTGATCGCATCCCCTGTTTCAGATTCGACATGAAACGAGATGCCGTATCCCAAATCGGCGAGTAGTTCTATTTCAAACTGTCGAAGTTGTGCCAGGGGCTGCGCCTCTCCCTGCAGGGCTTGAAGTAGTTGCGGATAGCGTTCAAAAACCAGCGGACATGGATCAAACTTACCCACCAGGCGATACAGTAACTCGTTAACGTACATGCCTATCAATAGATTTGGACCAGACAGTTGGTAACCGGGACCGCTTGCTTCAATGGAGCGCGCTGTTTTCAGCTCGCCACGCCCAAAAACAGACACCAACACCGGCGAAAATAGCTGCAGTTGAAATTTCGGCTTCTTGCTTCGTGCCCCGCGGGCTACTAGGGTGTAGCGCCCCTGTTCTCGGGACAATACATCTACCAACAAACTGGTATCGCGATATTTACGGGTATGCAGAATGAAACACGGGTCCAGCCCCGTTTCAGGCATCATCGTAACCCAGACTTTTCAGTGCACGCTCATCATCTGACCAACCGGACTTGACCTTAACCCAGGTCGTCAGCATGACCTTGGTATCAACCAAAATCTCGATATCTTTTCTGGCATCACGGCCAATCTGTTTCATCCGTGTACCATTTTTGCCGATCAGTATGGCTTTTTGGCTATCTTTTTCGATAAAAATAGTGACATCAATTTCAGTAAGATCCGGGGATTCTTTATAGCGGTTTACTTGAATTGTTAGTGCATAAGGTAATTCATCTCCGAGCTGCCGCGTGAGTTTCTCTCGCACAATTTCAGCGATCAGGAAACGTTCACTTCTGTCGGTAATCTGGTCATCGGGAAACAAAAATGGCCCTTCCGGTAGATGATCACCAATGATTGACTCCAAGTGAGCAACATTCTCGCCGCTTTCCGCGGAAAGCGGAATCAGGTCTGCATCTGGGAACATGCCCTGCAGTTTTACCATCACCGGCAACAAATCATTCTTCTTGTCCAGTTTATCGATTTTATTGATCACAATGATGAGTCTGCAATCGTGTCGAGAAAGCGCTTCGGCTACTTTTTGATCGTCTTTGGTCCAGGCTGTCCTGTCTAATACAAACACGACAAGATCAACATCTCTGATCACACCCAGCGCGCTGCGATTCATGTAGCGATTGATCGCCCTTGGTTCGTTACCATGTATACCGGGCGTATCGACATACAAAACTTGGTGCTCGGCAGTGGTTTTAATACCCAGAAGTTTGTGGCGGGTCGTCTGCGGTTTTCTTGAGGTGATGCTTACCTTTTGGCCCAGCATCTGGTTAAGCAGCGTGGACTTGCCAACATTGGGGCGTCCGATTATCGCCACGTATCCGCATCGTGACGACGTCATGACTCGCCCAGCATTGATAACGCCAGTTCCGCGGCCATCTGTTCTGCAGCCCTACGGCTACTGCCTTCACCTACAACGGTTTTGGGAAACACCTTGGATCTGCACTCGACGGTAAAAACCTGATCGTGGGACATGCCGGTGGTCTTGGTGACAACATAATCCGGTAACCCTACACCAATGCTCTGCATATATTCCTGTAGTCTGGATTTACAATCTTTCTGCGATTCGTCCGGGGACAACTCGGCGAGACGGGATTCATACCAGGCAAGGACACGCTCCTGAGCAATCGGCAACCCTCCATCGAGAGAAATCGCACCGATGATCGCTTCCACGGTATCCGATAAGATGGAATCTCGACCAAAACCACCACTCTTGCGCTCTCCGAGGCCCATGATCAAATAATCCCCGAGGTTGAATTCACGGGCAACATCCGCGAGCGTACTTCTTCGAACCTGGGTCGCTCGCAGCCGACTCATCTGACCTTCCGCCGCTTCTGGAAATCTCTCATAGAGTGATTGTGTGATCGTAAGATTAAGGATGGAGTCACCCAGAAATTCAAGGCGTTCATTGTTACGAGCGCCATGACTCCGGTGTGTTAAGGACTGTGTGAGTAGATCGCTATCCTGAAATTGATAGCCAATTAATTGTTGTAGTTTTGTGAGCGACACGCCTTTGTTTCACTTATTTTCGCAGCTCAACCGTTTTCTCAAAATCGGCTATCAAATCAAGATTTTTAACAAGTTTCACTCGGACATCATAGTCCATGATAATCTCGGTACCATTTGCTGTACGTTTGATCTCGACATTATCTTTAACAGAAAAATCACGAATATTGTTCATCTTAAATTTTTGAGTAATCGTGCTCTCAAGCGTCGCTCGTGTCTTCCCAGCCATGCCATCCTCTGAAGCCATGCTATCTAGAACCTTAGACATGGTGCTATGGTCCAAATAGAGCGGAATAATCTTGAATGCTATTGAAAGCGCCCCGCCGAAAATTAATATCATGAAAACCCAACTACCGACACTACCCTTCTGTCTGTTGTTCACTGCGTTCTCCTGTAATTCGAATTATTGAATCCAGCGGTTGCTGGAAATCCCCGGTAACTTTAGCCCCGGTTCCTTATGAAGCCAAACCGCCACGGCTTTGCCTACTATATTCTCTTCTGATACTAATCCCCAATACCGACTATCGCTACTTTGATCACGATTATCACCCATCATAAAGTACTTCCCCTTGGGTATTTCCCATTCCAGGGGCCGTGAATCCCTGAAGGGATTCCTATGAATGAGGTGTTCTATGCCGCCCAACTCCTCTTTGTAAACCAGGTAATGTGGTTTTGACGGCGGGAACTGTGACACAAACTCCAGTGGCTGCTCTTCATCGTTGATATACAGCGTCTTATTTTCATACCGAACTTTATCACCGGGTATACCAACAACCCGCTTGATGAAATACTCATCTTCGTGCGGCGGAATAAAAACCATGACCTCACCATTTTTGGGTGCGTCAATATCTATGATCTTGGTACCAATCACCGGCAAACGCACGCCATAGGCGTATTTGTTGACCAGGATAAAATCACCAACCTGAAGTGTAGGAATCATAGAACCGGTTGGAATCTGAAAGGGCTCAAACAAGAACGAGCGTAATACGAGCACGATTGCGAGTACTGGAAAAAAAGATATAGAATACTCAACAATAATGGGTTCTTTCATTAGTTTCGCAACAACTTCCTCGCCCTCGTTGCGTGCTTCCAATACTAGGGCCGCGGCTTGCCGGCGCGGGCGCAGGAATAGAACATCCAGCAACCATACAAGACCGGTAAACAGCGTACCGAGAACTAGAATCAACGGAAAATTAATACCCATTTATTTCTCCACCTTAAGTACAGCAAGAAAGGCTTCCTGCGGAATCTCGACATTGCCCACTTGCTTCATTCGTTTCTTACCTGCTTTTTGTTTCTCTAAGAGCTTTTTCTTCCTGGTGATGTCACCACCATAACATTTCGCCGTCACGTTCTTGCGCAAAGCTTTGACCGTCTGCCTCGCGATAACCTGACTACCAATGGCAGCTTGTATTGCCACATCAAACATCTGTCTCGGAATCAATTCTTTCATTTTACTTGTCAGTGAAAAGCCCTTACCTCTGGCATCATCGCGATGCACGATGATCGCGAGCGCATCTACCTGGTCACCGTTGATCAGTACATCCAGCCGCACCAGATTAGAGGCCTGGAACTTAAGAAAAGCATAGTCCAGGGATGCATAGCCACGCGACACCGACTTTAATCTATCAAAAAAGTCCAAAACGACTTCATTCATCGGTAGTTCATAGGAAATGGATACCTGCTTACCGACAAACTGCATATCCTTCTGTATCCCACGTCGTTCAACGCAAAGCGTAATAACATTGCCCACATACTCTGATGGCACCAGCATATTGGCGAGCACAATAGGTTCACGCATTTCCTCCACAGAAGAGGGGTCCGGTAATTGTGAGGGATTATCGACGCGCTTCGTCTCGCCGTTTTTGAGCAGGAGTTCGTAAACGACAGTCGGGGCTGAGGTGATCAGATCCAGGTTGTATTCCCGCTCCAACCTTTCCTGCACGATCTCCATGTGCAGCATCCCTAAGAATCCGCAGCGAAAGCCACTACCCAACGCATCTGAACTTTCTGGTTCGTAAGCGAGGGCTGCATCATTTAGTGTCAGCTTCTCGAGGGCATCGCGAAAATTATTAAAATCATCGGAACTCACCGTGAACATGCCTGCAAACACCTGAGGCTGTACCGTTTTGAAACCAGGTAACGCCAGAACCTCACTGTTTGCATGAACGATGGTGTCTCCCACAGGGGCACCCTGAACAACTTTGATGCCAGCAACGACGAAACCCACTTCGCCGGAATGCAATGTGTCAGTTTCTGTACGTCGTGGTGTAAATATACCGACGGAATCAACCTGCTGTATCTTGCCGATAGTTTTGGCAATCACTCTATCCTTAACCGATATGCTGCCTTTAACGACCCGCACCAAGGACACCACACCCAGATAGTTATCAAACCAGGAATCTATAATCAGGGCCTGCAGTTCTTCATCGCGGTAGTCCGGTGGTGGCGGGATCACCTCGATAAGCTTTTCCAGCAACTCTTTAATACCGATGCCATTCTTCGCACTGACCTGCATCGCGTCGGTGGCATCAATACCAATGATTTCTTCAATTTCCTGACAAACGCGATCAGGATCCGCCTGGGGCAAATCAATCTTGTTTAGTACCGGCAGTACCTCAAGACCCTGTTCAACAGCGGTATAGCAGTTGGCGACTGACTGCGCCTCTACACCCTGGGCGGCATCCACAATGAGCAAAGCACCTTCGCAGGCAGCCATAGAACGCGATACTTCATAGCTAAAATCGACGTGTCCTGGGGTGTCAATAATGTTGAGCTGGTACTGATGACCATCGTCTGCGTCGTACATCAACGTCACACTCTGGGCTTTAATGGTAATGCCTCTTTCGCGCTCGATATCCATGGAATCCAGCACCTGCTCTTCCATTTCACGATCACTAAGGCCGCCACACAAATGAATAAAACGATCAGCCAGCGTCGACTTGCCATGATCTATATGGGCAATAATCGAGAAATTTCGAATGTATTTGGGATCAACCACTGGAGGTACGTAAAAGCGCTGAAGTCTATAGGATTGGTCGATTATACGCTATTGCTGAAAATTCAGTCGCGTAGTTTTAGCGCCAGGAACTCTGGCTGGCCATTGCGAACCACTCTCATGGATATCGCTGTATTAGGCGGTAGTTCTTCCACCTGTACTTCAAAAGCTTCAACACTGTTTACCCACTGGTTGTCGAGGGTTGTGATGACATCTCCTGGCCGAACGCCTTCATCTCTCGCCGGCCCGGCGAATACCTTTTGAACTATCACGCCTCGATCAATATCCAGACGCCGGCGATCATCACGTTTAACCTCTGTAACCACAATTCCCAGTCGATTACCGGTAGGCACATCGCTTCGACGCTCGGTCAATGTGCGCAGCGACTCTTCAGGCAGCGTCCCAACTTTTAGTTTTAGAGTGATGTGCTGCCTTTCTCTGATAACATCGAGGGTAGCCTCACTTTCTGCCTTGGTTCGACCAACGACATGAGGCAAATCCGATGACAGATCAATTTTCTTACCATTGAATTCAACGATGATATCGCCGACTTCCAGACCTCCGGCCTGCGCCGGGCTATCCGCAAAAACCCGTTGAATCAAGGCCCCTTCAGGCCGATCCAGGCCAAAAGATTCGGCCAGATCGCGATCCAGACTCTGAATGCCAACACCCAACCAACCCCGGGAAACTATGCCATCTTCTTTAAGCTGCACTACCACTTCCAGGGCAACATCTATCGGGATAGCAAAAGACAATCCCATAAAGCCGCCAGACCGCGTAAAAATCTGACTGTTGATGCCGATCACTTTACCATCGAGATCAAACAACGGACCCCCGGAATTGCCCGGATTGATGGCGACATCAGTTTGAATAAACGGCACATAATTGGCAGTGGTCATCGACGGTAGACTACGCCCTTTGGCGCTGACAATACCTGCGGTTACTGACAGCTCGAATCCAAAGGGTGAGCCAATGGCAACAACCCATTCACCTGGCTCCAGATTCTCGGAACTACCCATCTCAACAAATGGCAGATCCTTCTCATCTATTTTCAACAACGCCAGATCTGACAGCTTATCCGTACCGATGACTTCCGCCAGTCTTTCCCGACGGTCACTCAACGCAACATTGATTTCCTTGGCGCCCTCCACGACGTGGTTGTTGGTGAGGATGTAGCCATCTGCGGAGATAATAAAACCCGAGCCGGCGGTAGGTGATGGTGATTGTTGTCTCTCATCGAAAAATTTTCGAAAAAACTCCGGCACTTCCTGATCACCCGGTATTCCCATGCGATCCTTACCACCACGGACGGCCGTTATATTGACGACCGCGGGTGACACCTTTTTGACGAGTTCCGTAAATTCTGGCAGCGCAGCCCATGTTTGTGCGTAAACTGACAATAAACCTATAAAAATCAGTCTCTTAAACATTTTCCACCACCTCATCACAGTTAACTAATGACATATCCAGTGTCCTGCAACACAGCACGCCGGCGGATAACCCCAGCACACCCCCGACTATGGCAACGCCGTCTCCGTTGAGCAGCAAAGATCCACCCAGACTGCCAAGCACAAATCCGGCGAGCGGCAACAACAATGAATGCATGACCAGCAACAGTTGCTTCTGTGGGGCTATGGATAACTGCACCACACCTTCGCGTTCAATGGGTAATTCAACCGTCCGGGGACTCGGACGGCACTGCCGGCAGCCATGACAGGCCTGGGGTTCGAGTTCGATTACGCTCAGATTGCCCGTTGTCTCTACAACTCTACCTAGCATCATAATATTGTTAGAAGATCACCGGCTCTACCGATTCCACCACTTTACGAGCCGTGCTGATCGGTACCTCGCCGACGACCGTAATCTGACCGGCGGCACCTTTGAGCGTTCGTGTAATGACGGTGGTACCACCGCGATGGGTCGTCATTTCCGGTAGCGATGCATTGCTGCGCTCGATAAAAATAGAAAATGCTGCGAGTCCATCGGTAAAATGCAGACGATTTGAATCCTGCACACTGACTTGCTTAAAACCATCAGGTAACCAGGAAACTCGTAGCCCCGGTTTCGCCGATTCCCCTACCAGTTTTGGGAATAACTCATGAGAAACCGTATCGTTACCGAGCGAGCTATTTCCCGCTAATTCAAATGGCTCACCAATGGTGATATCTGAAAACTGAAAAAACTCCAGGACTCGATTCTGCTGCACCAACTGCGATTGCAGTAACAGGCCTGTCGCTTCATCAAGCCAAAGCTGGTAGCCAAATCGGTCATTAAATCTGGGGATGACCTGTAATCTAACGGCGCTACGGTCGGCGATTCTATCTTTGCCCAGCAATGTGAACCGGTACATTGCCTGGGAGTTAAGCAGGTTTTCATTGAATGCGTGACTAAAAGGTCCGAGCGGCACATTGTGATCAAACTCAGGGACAGCGGAATTTACGTGATGACACATGACCTCGCCATCATGTCGAATGACTTCCCTCGGTTCGCCGTTAAGATTCAATAGTCGCTCGTCTTCACTACCATCGGCGAACTGATGTGTTACCCGAATAGTTTCAAACTGAGAACCACGCATATAGGTAAAAGTGCCTTCGTAGTTCTGTTCACGCAGTGCACTGCCCATTTTTTCCAGCAAGTCCGATACCTCATCGGCGTAGCAGGAAGACGCCACCACGCATATCGCAAGTACACCTATGTGCAGTATCGCTTTCATCTATTTTTGATAATTGACGGTCTTATCAGTTCTCTTGAGCCGGGTCATACGATCATGCTGATTGAGATATTCGCGAAGTTTCTGTTGTTTATCTTCATCCAGTTCGCGAAGTTCTGGCTGATTCTCACGGCTTTGGTTAGCAACCATGATCGTGGAAATTGCTTGATCCTGATTCTCAGCGACAGCGCTGACACTATCAGTTTCCATATAGTCGACGCCCATAAAGACAGCAACCACCAACGATGCCGCTACCGCAAACCCGATCGCAGGTTTTTGCCAGGCAATGGCGACGTTAGTACCGGCGTCGTGTGCAGCTTCGGCCTGCACCGCACCACTAATACGCTCAAATAATGCCGCATGCTGATCAAGGTCCAGTGCTACAGACTCATTTGAACTCACCACGTTGTGGATGTGCTGAAAAGATAAAAAACTCTTTTTCAGACTCTGTTCATTGTCGAGTTCCCGTAACAGCCTATGAACTTCAATCTCGCTCGCTTCACCATCGACATATGCCGACATTGTTTCCTTCAGTTTTGACAATTTTTACCCTCTTCAATAAAAATTAATGACTATCCAATTCCGGCAATCTTTTTCTCGATTGCTTCCCGGGCCCGGAAGATTCTTGATCTGACCGTACCCACCGGGCATTCCATAACCTCGGCGATTTCTTCATAACTGAGACCTTCAAACTCTCTCAGTGTCACTGCGACTTTCAACTCTTCCGGAAGATCATTGATCGCTTTATAGATCACGTCTTCCATCTGGCTAGTCGCGAGACTGGCCTCAGGCGTGTTGTCATCCCTTAAGACAGCAGAATCCGCCTGAAATTCCCCATCATCGACATCAATATCAGTATCCGGTGGCCGACGTGATTTTGAGACCAGATGATTCTTGGCAGTATTGATCGCAATTCGATACAGCCAGGTATAAAAGGCACTATCGCCGCGAAAGTTCGGCAATGCGCGGTACGCCTTGATAAACGCCTCCTGCGCCACATCCTGCACCTCGTCCTGATCCCTCAAATAGCGGCCAACCAGGCTGATAATCTTATGCAGATACTTTAGTGTAAGCAGATCAAACGCCCGTTTATCACCGCGTTTTACTCTTTCCACCAACTGCTTATCTGTGGGTTCCTTCTGACTCACCATAGGTTCGTAATCAATTCCTGGGCTGAATTATGCATTTAAAGTGGGGATGACCCCGCAGGAGGGGCTAATAGTACCAAATCGTTCGCCGCAATCTTCCTGTTACTATCTAAATTCGAGAATTTTCCATGGTAAACCCGACGCTGAAGAAATATCCTTGCCGTCGTCATGACAACACAATCTAGAGAATTCGACGTACTCGTCATCGGCAGCGGTGCCGCTGGGATGACCCTCGCGCTAAAACTAAGTCAGAATTTCTCGGTTGCTATCCTCAGTAAAGATGAACCGAATGAAGGATCTACCTACTACGCCCAGGGTGGAGTGGCGGCAGTCCTTGATGAATATGACAGTATGGCGTCGCACATAGAGGATACTTTGGACGCCGGTGCGGGACTTTGCCACGAAGACGCGGTGCAGTTTACTGTCCAGCATAGCCCAGAGATCATCAATTGGCTGGTCGAACTCGGCGTTAACTTCGACACAGAAATCGATGCCAAAGGCGATTCTCAATTCCATCTGACCCAGGAGGGTGGCCATAGCCATCGCCGGGTTATTCATGCCGCAGATGCCACCGGCAAAGAAATTGCTCTGACGTTATACGACCAACTCATTACCTACCCCAACGTCACCTTCTTTAAACAATACGTTGCCGTCGACCTCATCACAGAACACAAAGTGGGTCACAAAGGCAATCGATGCATTGGCGCCTACGTACTGAACCTGGAAAGCGGCGAAGTAGAATTATTCCGGGCGCACTACGTAATATTAGCCACCGGCGGTGCCAGCAAGGTCTACCTCTACACGAGCAACCCAGATACAGCCTCCGGTGACGGTATCGCAATGGCCTGGCGTGCCGGATGCCGGGTCGGCAATCTTGAATTCAACCAGTTTCACCCAACCTGCCTGTACCACCCGGATGCAAAATCATTTCTCATCAGCGAAGCCCTGCGCGGCGAAGGCGCCAAACTGTTACTACCGGATGGTAGCGAGTTCATGCAACGATTTGATGAGCGCACCGAACTGTCACCACGGGACATCGTCGCCAGAGCCATCGACCATGAAATGAAACGCCTGGGTTGTGACTGCGTCTATCTCGATATCAGTCACAAAGACCCTGACTTTATCACTTCACATTTTCCGAACATCCACGCACGCTGTCTTGAACTTGGCATCGACATCACCACATCGCCAATCCCTATCGTTCCCGCAGCGCACTATACCTGCGGCGGTATCGTGACCGACATGAACGGTCAAACCGACATACCTAACCTCTATGCGATCGGCGAATCCTCCTTTACAGGTCTGCATGGCGCAAACCGCATGGCCAGCAATTCGCTACTCGAATGCATGGTATTTGGCAGCGCTGCCGCCGCACACATCTCTGCCAAGGGCAATCCTGAAAAATTCAACGTACCCATTCCCGACTGGGATGAGTCCCAGGTAACCGACTCCGATGAAGAGGTGATCATTTCGCACAACTGGGATGAATTACGACGTTTTATGTGGGATTACGTTGGCATCGTGCGAACGGATAAACGCTTACAACGCGCCAGACGTCGCGTCATGCTGCTAAATCAGGAAGTTGCCGAGTACTACAGCAACTACCACATCAGTAGTGACCTCTTAGAACTGCGCAACTTAATGACCGTCGCTGATCTCATCATCCAAAGCGCAATTCGCAGAAAAGAGAGCCGTGGCTTACACTTTACGCTTGATTATCCTGACCTCCAGGACACTGCATCGGACACTATCCTGGTACCACCCAATTTCGGCTAACCCGCCATCCTAAAGAAGACGCGTCCGAATCGATGTTGCTCCGCAGTGACCGCATCAGAAAACAACGGTACCGAGAAATCACGACCCCGCTGATCAACAAAATTCATTACTAATAAATAGCTCGCCACCAGGACCTGCCCACGCAGCTCGACAGCCACCGCGTCACCGTTGAACAATTGCAATCGCCAGTGTGGTGCACGATAGCGGGCAGCAACCACCGATAACGGATGTCGCAACAACACATAACGCCAAACATGATAAACCCCACCCGCGACAACAATAGCCGCCAGCGGCCACGCAATCTCCAACCGACAATGCGCAATCGCAACCAGTTCCGTTGTATGTGTAAACACCGAAAGACAGCCCAGACAGGGCGAGGGGCGGATCTCAAAATACAGCAACGACTTATTGAATTGCATCCAGAATAAACTCCACCAGCGCCTGCAACTCACTGTCACTGGATTGACCGTTCCTTGAAAACCACAACATCAGGTCAGGATCTTCCTGTTCCAATAGCCGAACGAACGTATCCTGCTGATCTGCGCTCAAACTATCGAACATCTGCTCAAAAAATGGCACCAGCACCAAATCGAGTTCCAGCATGCCGCGCCTGGAACGCCAGTGCAGCCGATTTTTTTCAACGGTCGAATACAAGGATTTATTCACCTACAACTTGTTCAGCCTGTAGAATACCTTACATGAGCACCCTAATCAGACTATCTCAATTTGGCTTCCTTGCCATTAATGGCAAAGATGCAAAAACTTTTATGCAGGGATACACCACCTGCGACATCGATAACCTATCGACCAGCAACAACCTCGGTGCTCTCTGCAACCTACAGGGTCGCATGGTCAGCAACTTTCGCATAGCAGAAACTAACGACGGCCTCATGCTACGTATGCACAAAAGTCGCGTCGCCGACACCTTGGCGTTCCTGTCAAAGTATATAGTGTTCTCGAAAGCCAAGCTCATTGATAGCAGCGATCTCTGGCATTGTTATGGCGTTATCAATGACAAACCTGAGGGACAAATATGCCTTCGCGTATCAGATAATCGCCACGAACTATGGTCCGACACCGAGCTACCAGCGGAAACAGACGACCTGCCCTGGCAACAACAGGACTGTCTCGACGGCCTGGCCTGGATCGAAACCACTACTGCTGAACAATACCTCCCCCAGATGTTCAACCTACACAACCTGGAGGCCATCGATTTCAATAAGGGCTGCTATCTCGGCCAGGAAATTGTCGCCCGCGCCCAATACCTCGGCGACCTGAAACGCAGCCTGCACACCACTCAATCCGATAAAAAACTCGAAGTCGGCGAAGAACTCCAAGTCAGCAACAGACCCATCGGTAAAATCGTCGCCTGCGTCCCTCACGACGGCAACTACATCGCCCTGTCAGTAGCAGCCAACCCGGGCAACAAGATCATCACTGCCCAAGCCTCTTCCGGTAGCGACATTGTCTTGACACCACTATCCTCTGACCAAAAATCTTCTAGATAGTCTCTCTTTAGTTTTTTATTTAAGTTGTTCGCAGTCGGACCAGGGGACTTGTTCGCTGGTCCAAATGCAGCAAGCCCTTAGCTTTTGGTTTGAACCATTGACGAATTCGACTTACCACCAAAGGCCTATGTGTACGATCAATTGGGCCTGGGTAGACTGACAATCGCGATAGTTGAGGTACTTTTTATCACCACGTACCTGCACACTGCCGTTCTTTCGCACCGACCTAAGGGTACCAGCAGTTGGGCCTGGGGGTTCGTATGCGGAAGCATGATGTCGTCGCGCCGAGTTGGGGGAGCAAGACTACAGGCTTGCGGAGGAGGCTCGGGGAGCCCGGAGGGCCGCGGCGGCGCTGGAGCATACGAACCTCCAGGTCCGACTGCGAACAACCTAATTAGAATACAAAACGCTAGTTAAGAATTAAGGCTAGCCCAATCTATAGGAGTCTTACCGTGATTTTGGAGGTATTCATTACAGGCGGAGAAGTGTTTGCAGCCGAAGAAGCCTCGGTAGGATGAGAGTGGTGATGGGTGTGGTGCTTTTAAAACTAAGTGTTTAGTGCTGTCGATGACGCTACCTTTTTTTTGTGCGTAGCTGCCCCAGAGAAGGAACACGCAGCCTTCTCGCTCACGGGATAGCACCTCGATGACTCTATCGGTGAAGGTCTCCCATCCTTTGCCTTGATGCGATGCCGCCTGATTTTGCTCGACCGAGAGCACACTGTTTAGCAGTAGAACTCCCTGCTGTGCCCAGTTGGACAGGCAACCGTGTGGGAAGTCATTGGGGATATTCAGATCGCTGCTGATTTCTTTGAATATGTTAACGAGCGAGGGGGGTGGTGCAACGCCCTCTCGGACTGAAAAGCACAAACCGTGTGCCTGACCAGGACTGTGGTATGGGTCCTGGCCGAGGATGACGACTTTTACGGCTTCAATAGGTGTGCTGTTTAGGGCGGCGAAAAACTCGTTGCCCTTGGGATAAATAATTTTGCCCTTATCTTTCTCAGCCCGGAGAAACGCCCGCAGAGACTGCATATAGGGCTGATGAAATTCACTTTGCAGGTGTGCAAGCCAACCCGCTTCCAGCTGGATATCAGCCATTGTGGTTTATTTTGGTCGCATATGCGGGAACAGCACCACGTCCCGAATGGAAGGTGAGTCTGTCAGCATCATTACCAGACGATCGATACCGATACCCTCGCCTGCTGTTGGTGGCAAGCCATATTCAAGGGCCGTTATATAGTCGTCGTCATAGTGCATGGCTTCGTCGTCACCGGATTCCCGGGCTGCTACCTGATCGTGAAAGCGAGCCGCCTGGTCTTCTGCGTCATTTAGCTCCGAGAATCCATTGGCGATTTCTTTGCCCATGACAAAAAGCTCAAAGCGATCGGTGATTTCAGAATCATCGTCATTGCGCCGAGCCAGGGGGGAGACTTCTGCTGGGTGTTGCGTGACGAACATTGGCTGCTCAATCTTGTCTTCTACCAGGGATTCGAATAACTCCATTAACAGTTTGCCAGTGCCCCAATGGGACTGGACTTCAATGCCAACCTTTTTCGCAAGCACGGTGAGGTGTTCAATGTCGGCCAGATCTTCAGCCGTGACTGTGGGATTAAAGTCTAGAATGGATTGGGGTAGCGTTACTCTTTTGATGGGTTTGGCAAGATCGATTTCTACACCTAGGTAAGTAAACGTCGTTTTACCGAGGACTGATTGCGCCAGCTGTCTAAGTAGTAGTTCAGTGACATCCATCAGATCGCTATAGTCTGCATAGGCCCAGTAGAACTCCAGCATCGTGAATTCCGGGCTGTGCTTGGTCGACATGCCCTCGTTGCGAAAGTTACGGTTTATCTCAAACACCCGTTCGAAGCCGCCCACTATCAGCCGTTTCAGGTTGAGCTCTGGCGCCACTCGCAGATACATATCCACATCCAGGGCGTTGTAGTGCGTCTTGAACGGTGCTGCTGTTGCGCCGCCCGGGGTGACCTGCATCATGGGGGTCTCGACTTCCATGAAAGATCGATCGTTAAAGAATCGCCGAATGCCATCTACGATCTGCGCTCGCCTCACGAATACTGTGCGACTTTCTTCGCTCATAATGAGGTCAAGGTAGCGCTGACGGTAACGGGTTTCGGTATCTGTCAGACCTTTGTGCTTTTCCGGTAGCGGCCGGAGTGATTTAGTTAACAGGCGAATACTGGTCACGCTGACTGATAGTTCACCTTTGTTGGTGCGCATAACCTGGCCCTCGGCACCGACAATATCGCCAATATCCCAGCGCTTGAACTCATCGTAAGCTTCGCTGCCAATTGCATCCTCGCGGACATACAATTGAATCCGCCCGGACATATCCTGCAGCGTTATAAAACTTGCCTTACCCATCGCTCGACGCAGCACGATGCGTCCCGCGATCACCGCGCTCGCTGCTTTCTCCTGGAGCGCTTCCTTGCTGTCTTCACCAAAAGCTTCAAGCAACTCTGTCGCCAGATGTTTGCGTCGAAAGTCATTAGGAAAGGCCACACCTTTGTCGCGTAACTCTGCCAGATGAGCTTTACGCAACGCTACAATTTCATTTTCGTTTTGTTCTTCTTCCACACTCACCACCCGATGGGTTAGAGCCCCTGCTTCAGGCTCGCTTCAATAAACTGATCCAGGTCACCATCCAGGACCGCCTGGGTATTGCCGGTTTCGACATTCGTTCTAAGGTCCTTAATGCGCGCACTGTCCAGAACGTAGGATCTGATCTGACTACCCCAGCCAACATCCGACTTATTATCCTCAATTTCTTTGAGTTCTGTTCGCCGCGCCAGTTCTTCCATTTCGTAAAGTCGTGCCTTCAATTGTTTGATGGCCTGGTCTTTATTCTGATGCTGGGAACGCTGATTCTGACACTGTACGACGATACCTGTCGGAATATGCGTCAATCTTATCGCTGAATCAGTCTTGTTAACGTGCTGCCCGCCTGCACCGCTGGCCCGGTAAGTATCAATTCTGACCTGCGACATATCGAGATCAATCTCAATATCGTCATCGAGTTCCGGTGATACAAACACCGCCGCAAAGGAAGTATGCCGTCGGTTACCAGAATCAAAAGGTGATTTTCGTACCAAACGATGGACGCCGGTTTCTGTTCTGAGCCAACCAAACGCGTGGTCACCCACGATACTAATCGTCGCGCTTTTTATGCCGGCGACATCACCTTCTGACACCTCCATCACTTCGGTCTTGAAGTCGTGACTTTCGCCCCAACGTAAATACATGCGAAGCAGCATTTCAGCCCAATCCTGTGCCTCGGTACCACCAGAGCCCGACTGAATATCGATGTAGGCATTGTTTGGGTCCATCTCGCCGGAGAACATACGCTTAAATTCCAGCGCTTCCAGTCGGACACTCAAAACGTCCAGATCCCCGATTGCCTCCTGCAACAAGGAATCGTCATCTTCCTCGGCCGCCAGATCAACAATATCCTGAATATCGCCAAGGCCTGTGGCCAGGGAGTCAATCCCCGCTACGACAGTTTCCAGGAGCGATCTTTCTTTGCCTAATTTTTGTGCGTTTTCCTGATTGTCCCAGACTCCAGAGTCGGCAAGCTCAAGCTCGACCTCGGCAAGTCGGTCTTTCTTATCGGCGTAGTCAAAGGTACCCCCTTAAAACGTCGGTGCGTTCCTTAAGGTCCTTGATTCTTGAATTCAGCGGATTGATTTCCACGTTCTACGCCTGCACGGAAAGAGCGCTATTCTAACAGATTCCCTGCACCAGATTACAGACTGTGTGGTTACTGCAGAGCAACGCTGGTGTCTTCAACGATTAGCTGCACAGACGTCAACCCGCGGTATCGATTAATATCCAAGCGGTACGCCAGGCGCAGCTCTCGCTGCTCGAGCAGAAAGGGATGGTTGAATGCGATGGCTGGGATGATTTGCTGACTCGTAATCGGTCGCAGCTTAAGTTTTAGGTGACGCTCACCCACAATACGTTGCTCGATCACTTCAAACATACCATCGAATACCGGTTCGGGGAAACCCTGCCCCCAAGGAGCGCTACTCACCACCTCAATAGCCACCTGTAAATTCACGTCATCGATTTCACCATCGGAGAGCAGCGTGTTCTCTAATGCCGCTTCACTTAGGGCACTTCTTGCCTCGTTATCAAATTCTTCGGAAAATTTGGCAAGATCTCCGACAGCAAGACTAAGTCCCGCAGCCATCGCATGACCGCCAAATTTACTCAGCAAACCTGGATTGCGAGTCGCTATAGCATCCAGTGCATCACGGATATGAAAGCCTCGGATAGATCTTGCTGAGCCCTTGAGTTCTGTCTCGGACACTTTTGCAAATGCAATCACCGGACGGTGCAACTTATCTTTGATGCGCGAGGCAATGATGCCAACGACACCCTGATGCCAGTCATCGTGTTCAAGGCAGATGCCGACGCGCGATTGCTGCCCTTCAGTGACACTCGCAAGAGCCGCTTCTGCCTGCTGCTTCATATCCTGTTCAATCTCTTTACGCTCACTGTTTATTTCATTGAGCACACCGGCGAGTTCGGCGGCACGATCATCGCTTGCCGCCAGCAGACATTCGATACCAATGGACATATCGACAAGTCGGCCCGCAGCATTCAGTCTCGGGCCGACGCCAAAAGCGAGGTCCCTTGTATTGGTATCCTTAAGCTCACTGCCGGAAAACTGCAAGAGCGCATTGATGCCCGCTCGCGCGCGACCCGCTCTGATACGACGTATGCCCTCGTTGACTAGAATACGGTTATTCTGATCCAGTGGTACAACGTCAGCGATAGTACCGAGGGCAACGAGATCAAGATAATCCGCCAGATTCGGCGCTTGGCGATGTTCAAACCACCCGGATTCACCGAGCCAGCGGCGCACGCCAGATAACAAATAGAATGCAACACCGACACCAGCAAGGGACTTACTGGCAAACGTACAGGACGGCTGATTAGGATTGACGATTGCCGCGGCTGCTGGCATTTCATCGCCCGGCAGGTGATGGTCGGTGATCAACACATCGATGCCGAGTCTATTAGCGCGCGCTACACCTTCAATACTCGAAATACCATTATCGACTGTCACAATCAGCGCAGGATTGAACTCCCTGGCAACCTCAACAATCTCCGGCGTCAAACCATAGCCATAGTCAAAGCGGTTCGGTACAAGATAATCAACTGTGTTGCAGCCCATGGCGCGCAGCGCACTCACCATCAGAACAGAACTGGTAGCACCATCAGCGTCAAAGTCACCGACGATAAGAATCTGCTTAGCGGCCACGACCGCGTCGCCAAGCAACGCGGATGCATCCTTTAAGCCACGCATGTTCGGGGGTAAAAGATGCGCCAGATCATATTCCAACTCACTCGCCTGGCTGATCCCACGACCGGAGTACAAGCGGTTCATTAACGGGGAGGCAACACCTTGGATGTTGTCCGAGGAGCGTCGAATCAGGCGCCTTTTCTTAGCCATATTAGAATGACCTGTTAAAAAGCTGCGACACGAATCCTAGCTATTTCATCTTTGGTTTCTTTCAACGACGCCAATTCTTCCATCGCGGCGTTCAGGTCTTTCTCCAGCACGTCGTTAGTAATGATCACCACATGGGCATCGTCACCCTGGGCATTTTTTTGAATCAGCGCCTCGATACTGATTTTATGTTGACTAAGAATCGTGGAGATCCGCGCCATCACGCCGGGTTCATCTGCAACCATCAGCCGTAGATAAGCACTCGTGGTAATTTCTGTGATATCCACCACCCGCCGATCATCAAGGGCTGTGAAGCCTAAGTTGGCTAGCGTATCAACGCCTTTACTTCTTACGATGTCGATCACGTCCGCAATCACCGCCGATGCAGTCGGGCCGGACCCGGCACCAGCGCCGTAATACAGGGTTGGTCCCGCAGCATCGCCACTGACCATCACTGCATTCATCACGCCATTCACCTGAGCCAGCATGTGATCCATCGCCACAAGACACGGATGTACTCTTAGTTCCACCGCATCACCATCACTGCTGGTAATACCAAGATGTCGAATGGCATAACCCAGTTCTCGTGCGTATTCGATGTCTTGCGTGGTGATCTCAGAAATGCCCTCGGTATAAATAGCGTCAAATCGTAACGGCACACCAAAGGCGACGGAGGACAGAATGGTAAGTTTGTGCGCTGCATCGATACCTTCTACATCAAAGGTCGGGTCCGCTTCGGCATAGCCCAGATCCTGGGCATCCTTTAATACAGCAGCAAAGGCCGCGTTACTGCCGGGTTTAGACATCTCGGTCAGAATATAATTCGAGGTACCATTGATAATTCCTGCGAGCCAACCTATCCGGTTCGCCGCCAGGCCTTCGCGCACGGCTTTTACGATGGGGATACCACCAGCAATAGCCGCCTCATATCGAACCTGCACACCGCTCTTTGCTGCAGCAGCAAAAATCTCATCACCATGTTCAGCTATTAGTGCCTTGTTTGCAGTCACAACATGTTTACCGGCCGCAATCGCCTGCAAAACAAGTCGCTTCGCATCATCGGTGCCACCAATCAATTCCAGCACGATATCTACATCAGGATTCTCTGCGACCTCGAAGATATCCCGGGTCACATCTGCGGACGATAAATCACAATCCGGATGGCCACGCCGGCAACCCACCTGAGCAATGCTGATGTCTCTGCCGATTCGCCGTGTGATCTCTGCACCGTTGTCACGCAGCAGATTGAACGCGCCGGAGCCTACCGTACCTAGTCCGCAAATACCTATTCGCATTATTGACCTTTCCCCACATTCCGAAACATTCGTCGCATTCCTCTAATTGCCTGCCGTGTTCTGTGCTCGTTTTCAATGAGCGCAAAACGAACATGATCATCACCATATTGACCAAATCCAATGCCCGGTGATACCGCTACCTTTGCTTCCTGAAGCAGTAATTTACTAAATTCCAGTGACCCCATATTCTGAAAGGTCGGTGGAATTTTCGCCCATAGGAACATGGTAGCTTTCGGCGGCGTCACTTGCCAGCCAATGGAGTTTAGACCCTCACACAGTACATCCCGGCGACTCTTGTACATCTCACAGATATCTTCAACGCAGCTCTGATCGCCCTCCAGAGCCGCAATAGCAGCTACCTGAATCGGCGTAAACAAACCGTAATCGAGGTAAGACTTAATTTTTGCAAGGGCACCCACCAGTGTCTTGTTACCGACACAGAAACCTACACGCCAGCCCGGCATATTGTAGCTCTTGGACATCGAGAAAAATTCAACGGCGACATCTTTTGCGCCGGGAACCTGCAGGATAGAGGGTGCTTTATAGCCATCAAACACGATATCTGCGTATGCAAGATCTTGAATCACCCAGATTTCATGCTCCTTGGCAATCTTCACAACCTTCTCAAAAAATTCAAACTCAACGCACTGGGTCGACGGATTGCCCGGAAAGTTAAGCACCAGCACTTTTGGCTTCGGCCAGGTGTTGATAATGGCAGACTCGAGTTCACTGAAGAAATCAACATCATCGATTAACGGCACATGGCGCACATCCGCATCGGCGATCACAAAGCCGTAGGGATGAATCGGATACGACGGATTAGGCACAAGCGCTGTGTCACCTGGCCCAAGAATCGCAAATGCCAGATGCGCAATACCTTCTTTGGAGCCCATCGTGACGATTGCCTCGTCTTCGAAATCCAGATCGACATCAAATTTATCTTTGTACCAGTTGCAAATTGCGCGACGTAAGCGAGGAATTCCCTTGGACTGAGAGTATCGGTGCGTATCACTGCGTTGTGCGCTCTCTACCAACTTATCCACGATATGCTGCGGTGTCGGTTGGTCCGGATTGCCCATACCGAAATCAATAATATCCTCGCCACGGGCGCGCGCCTCACGCTTTAAACTATCGGTGATGCTGAAAATATAGGGTGGCAGGCGCTTTATGCGCGGAAAATCTTCGTCCATCTTTGTTAATACCGTTCAACCATGACAAAAAGCCGGACTGCACGAAGCCGGCAAATCACATACTACAGAAGTATCACGGCGGGTAACAGGTTACGGGTTACCGCGGTGCAAAACCGAAGCGCGCGGCAAGTTGGGCTGGCGTCCTATACCCAACATCGAGCTTGCCATCATCGTAAAGTATCGCGGGCGTGCCATTGACCTGCATGACATTACCCAACCCATAGTGCGACGCTACAGGGTTTTCGCAGTCTTTATCCTTAATAGGTGTGCCGGTCTTTGCCATAGTTAGCGCCAGTTGCCGATTGTCAGCACACCAGGCGGATGCCAGTTTTCGATAGGATGACGTTTTCGTGCTATCGCTTTCAAAGATTCCGGTTCGAGGAAACGCCAGATAACGAACAGTAATACCCAGCTGATTAAGTTCCGGCACATCAGCATGCAGCTTGCGGCAGAAGCCACAATCAATATCTGTAAACACCGTGATGGTAGCGCGGGGCTCTACATTTCGCGGTGAAAACACAATCATCTCTGACTCATCTAACGCATCAAGCATTTTCTTACGATGGATATTTCTATTTTCTTCAGTGATGTTGACCACTTTCTCACCGATATGATAAACGTCGCCGTAAATAAAGTGCTCCCCATCCTTCGAGAAATGAATGACAGAGCCATCGTCCAGGCCAATCTCATAAAAACCCTCAACCCGACTGTCAACGATGGTTTCAATAGCAAGCGCAGGAATCGC
>JAQWMV010000246.1 GCA_029246605.1 Pseudomonadales bacterium
AGCAAAAAGAGCTACCGTAAAGAGATCAGCCCGGCGCTGCTAAGGAAAGGTTTGGAGGGAAGTTTAAAGCGACTCAAGACTGACTATATAGATATTTACAACCTGCATGGCGTTAGTCTAAACGACTATAAGCAGTTGCGAGATGAAATTTTACCGACTTTTGAGGCCTTAAGACAGGAAGGCAAGATTCGTTTCGTAGGCGTTTCAGAAATGTTCGATGAGGATAAAACCCATGAGATGTTACGCCAGTCATTGTTGGATGACGCATGGGACGTTGTCATGGTGGGCTTCAATATTTTAAATCAGACGGCGCGGGATACTTTACAGCTTACGCAAGAAAGAGATGTTGCAGTCCAAGTTATGTATGCGGTGCGCCGTGCATTGAGCCAGCCAAAAAGACTCATCGAGGCCATACAGACTCTGGTGGACGCGGGCGAGTTGAATTCGGCAGATATTGATTTGGCGAATCCGCTGGGTTTCGTACTTGAAGAATCCGATGCCAGCAATGTTGTGGATGCCGCCTATCGATTCTGCCGTTATGAGCCAGGCGTGCACGTTGTGCTCTCAGGGACTGGCAATCTGGAACACTTGCAGTCGAATATTGATTCACTAAATCGTGATCCATTATCGGATGCGTTGGTCGAAAAGCTGAGACATGTTTTTCGTCACGCAACAGTAATTACTGGTAACTAGGTAGATTCACGGGGTCAGAAAACTACTATATAAGAGAGCTTGAGATGAAAAAACGCATAATAAAACTACTGATCTGGTTGTCGGTACTACTTAATATTCTGGTGGTGACAGCGGTGATACTGGCTGTCACGGGCAAACTGATACCACTCCTGGCCCCGCTGAGAATGACAAACATGGAAAGCCCCAACTATGAGCGTCTGGTGTCTCAGTTTGAGGGCTTCACAGTGCAGTCCGGCGATGTGGTATTTCTGGGTGATTCCATCACCCAGGGGGGCGCCTGGCATGAGCTGTTCCCGAACCGACCGGTTCGCAACCGTGGCATTGGTGGTGATAGAACGAAAGGCATCCTTAACCGAATACACCAGGTCACCAGCGGCAAACCGTCCCAGGTATTCCTGCTGATCGGCACTAACGATGTGAGTTTCGGTGAGACCGACGAGACTATCGTCGATAACATCGTCACTATCATAGAGCGGATTACGGATGAATCACCGGAGACACAGGTGTTTGCCCAAAGCATACTGCCGCGGGGCGCTTCGTATCAGGAGCGGATCGAAATGCTGAACAGCAAGATTCGCGCGGCGATCGGTGATCGCGCGGAATGGATTGACCTCTATTCGCTGCTGTTGGACGAAGATGGCTCCATTGCTGATCGTTACAGCAACGATGAGTTGCATCTCCTTGGTGCGGGTTATGCGGTGTGGAAGGAAGCAATTGCTAGTCGGGTCAGAATGCCCTAGGTTAAGTTGAGGTAAACCAGTGATAAAAATATATTACGTGCCAGGCACCCGCGCTATCAGGCCTGTGTGGCTCTGTGAGGAACTGGGCATTCCCTATCATCGCGAAGATGTTAGTTTCGAACCTGAGTTTCGTGCGAGCCCTGAGTGGCGCAGCATCAATCCGGTGGGTAAAGTCCCGGCCATGACCGATGGCGATCTGACCATGTTCGAATCCTGTGCCATGGTTCAGGTAATTTTGGATCGCTATGGTAATGGCCAGTTGGAACCGGAAAAGGGTAGCAACGAACATGCTATCATGCAGCAATGGTCCTGGTTCGCCGAATCCACGTTGGCCCGTCCTGCAGGTGAAATCGTTAACCACCACCGTGCCTTTGGCGATAACTCGATCCCAGAGGTTTTATCTGAAATGTCTGGTCGGGTGCGCCTGTGTCTGCTGGCGATTGATAAAGCCATGGCTGATCGCGAGTTCCTGATCGACCACGGATTGTCTGTTGCCGACATTAACATGGGTTATTCTCTGGATCTCGCCAACCGCTATGTGCCGTTCGACGATCTCGTACACGCGAAAGCGTATTACGACCGACTTGCATCACGTCCGGCATTCCAGCGCGCTGTGGCGTGAAGGCGGACAGTTATGAAGAAACTATTGGTACAAACAAAGGAGGCCGGGCATGGTCGGTGTACTTGATGGATTGAAGGTCCTCGACGTAGGTCATTTTGTTGCGGTCCCGGCGGCTGGTGTCCTATTGGGTGACTGGGGGGCGGACATCACCAAGATTGAACCAATCGACGGGGATGCCCATCGCGGTGACGCTAGTTCGAGTCTCAGAGGTGCGCGCAGTGCGGTGAATTGGCGGTTCGAGATACACAACCGGAACAAGAGAAGTATGGCTTTGAACCTGAAGCACGATGCCGGACGCGAAATCCTGTATGAGCTTGTCAGGAGTGCCGATGTCTTAATGACGAATTATGAACCAGCGACGCTTACTAAACTAAAAATTGATTACGATAGTCTGAAGGACATGAATCCGAAGCTGATCTACGCGTCCTTATCCGGCTACGGTGCGGTGGGTCCGGACAAGGAGGCCAGGGGCTTTGATTTCACGGCAGCATGGGCACGTACCGGTGTTCAACATCTGCAGTGCGAGCCGGGAGCGAGCCCGACGATGGCGCCTAACGGCATGATGGATAGAGCGGCCGGGACCATGATGGTGGCCGGCATTCTCGCAGCGCTCCGGCATCGTGACAAAACCGGGCAGGGACAGCAACTGGAGTCGTCTCTTTACCATTCCGGTGTTTGGGGCCTGGCATCGGATCTCCAGGAAACGCTCGCGGGTAACACCGTGCCACCGCGCGACCGTAGGCAAGCGCTGAATCCACTGTGCAATACCTATCGGACGAGCGACGGCTTCTGGCTGCAATTCGCTATGCTCCAGGCGGATTCCTTCTGGCCAGATTTCTGCCGGGCAATCGAGCGGCCGGATCTGAGGACAGATCCTCGATTTGGGACGATGGGCCCCCGAGCGGAACACTGTGAGGAACTCATCACTATTCTTGACGACGTTTTTTCAAATGGGACCCGATCCGAATGGGGATCCAGACTGATGGACGGTAATTTTATTTTCAGCTGGGTCGAAACACCGGAAGCGATGATTGATGACCCTCAGGCCATGGCCAACGGTTTCTTCACTGAAATAGATCACCCTGAAGCGGGGAAAACCAGGTACGTCACCACGCCCGTCACATTCCACCAGAATCCAGCGACCATAAGATTCACCGCCCCGGAAGTGGGACAGCATACCGAGGAGATATTGCTGGAAATGGGTCGCAGTTGGGATGAAATTACTGAACTTAAGGAAATGGGCGCTATTATCTAGCATGCCGTCAGCAGCGGGTCGAGGGACGGAGCTAATGTATGAAAATTGTAAATTTTACTCCGACCCCATTTATCAGGAAAGTCCCCATCGTGCATACTGTCCAGGGTTTGCCCACTCCTGGCCAACTTCAAGAAATCCTCTGGGTCCGCGTTTGCCTGACTCGAAGGGGTCTTGGGTTGCTTCCATCCAGCGGTGCAAACGCGCTTCCATTTCTTCTACGGCGGGCCTTGCCTCGGCTGAATCGATGATGTTTCTCATCTCTAGTGGATCTGCCCTGCGGTCAAAGAGCCAGGGGCCACGTTCGTTATCAAACCACCGGGCATAGGTATAATTTTCGGTGCGCACGCCGCGCCAGCGACCCATCCAGTGTGTTCGGTTGGGCCAGCCATTTGCCATATTCATAAGATAAGCAGACTCCTTGCCACCGGGTGTATGCTCCGGTTCTTCTGAAGATTCGCCGCGCCAGGCTTCCGTTAGGTCTCTGCCCTGAAACCCATCCGGTGCTGTAACGCCGCAGGCGCTGATCAGACTGGGTACTATATCTATAGCGCCCATAAATTCACTGCTGCGAGATCCGGATGGCGTACCGCCAGGCCAGCGAATTAGGAATGGAACGTGGGCTGATTCGTCGTAAGGTGTCGCTTTCGAGGCACGCATGGAGTGGTGTAACCAGGAATCACCGGGTTTGCCGTAGCCGTGACTAGAGAGATGGTCACCATGGTCTGAGGTATAACAGACGATAGTGTCATCAGCGAGGTCAAGATCTTCTAGTGCTGCGAGCAGTCGGCCCATTTCAGCATCAAGGCCGGTACAGCATCCATAGTAGTCAGCGATCTCGCGACGGGCAAAGTCCTCCATCTGTTTCGGCACATTGCCGGGTAGATCAATATCGGCGGGATCATAGTGCCCGTACTCCTCTGGGTACTGGGGGTAGGGCCAGTGTGGTGGCCGCCAGGAAACAAACAGGGCGAAAGGATGATTCGGCTGTTTGTCTTTGTGCTCACGAATAAAGTCGATCGCCATATTGGTTTCGGCGGTGGGACTCCATCCCATGTGCTGGACCGGTTCAGCATCGTTCAGGTAATAGTACTGATCATAATAGTTGCCGCCGATCCCCTTTACTGCCGCCAGGTGATCAATGCCGTAGCGGTTATCTTCGGTATAGGGTGGTATTCCAAGGTGCCAGACGCCGATATGACCGGTGTGATAGCCGGCATTTTTCATGACGCCTGGCAAGGTAGGGATGTTTTTGAAGGGTGCATACTCGTTGCAGATAACGCCGTTTTGCCATCCATATCGGCCGGTCAGCAGGATGGCCCGGAACGGTGAACATAGCGGGTGGTTTGAGAACATGTTGTCGCACGCCATCCCCTCGGAGGCCATTTTGTCTAGGTTAGGGGTCTGCACCACAGTGTTGCCGTTGGCGCCTAGAGCACTATATCGTTGCTGGTCTGAGAAAACGAAAAGAATATTCATCTCGATCCTTGTTCTGTATTTTTTGTGTACGGGCTTGGTCGAATGACATTATACATAGGCTAGCAGCGATATTAATTTTTTGGCATGCGACGAAGGTAATGGCGTATATTTAATACAAGTATTCCTATTCTATTCGTGAGGTGAGCAATGGAAGTAAAAGTCGAGGGTGCAACACTCTATGTGGAAGTTGATGGTTCGGAATCTTCACCAGCACTGCTTTTGTGGCACCCCGGTCGCTGCACGCTGCGATCATGGGATCATCTCGTACCACAGCTAGCAGAGCATTTCCGGGTAGTACGAATTGACGTACGGGGTATCGGACAGAGTTCTCCTTCAGCAGACCCGGCTCAATACATCCTTGAGCAATACGCAGAGGATGCGTGCGTGGTGCTTGATCACCTGGGCATTGAACGTTGCCATGTGTGGTCTCAATCTGGTGGCACACGTCAGGCGTTCGCATTCTGCGCACTACGACCGGGTCGGGTGATAACAGCTGCACTTTACGCTGCCAATACAGACCCGGCGGACATGGCGGCGCAGCAGGCGGGATCAAAAACCGCCGCTCGAATCAGACGCGATCTCGGGATCGAAAAGCCACCAAAGCCACCGGAGGGGTTTTTTGAACACAAAGATGAGGAAGCTGCGGTTCTGGCGACCCATGCGAACGGGAAGTTCGATCTGGTCGCGGTAACCGACAAGCTCACCATGCCGGTGCTGATTGGCACTGGCAGCCATGATCCAAACCTGGTCTCAAGCCGCGTCATCGCTGCCAAGGCGCCTAACGCAAAACTGGTAGTACTGGAAAACGTCGGCCACAACAGTATGTGGGAATACCCCGCGCTTGCATTGCAGACTTTTCTCGAATTTCACGAGTCACTAAAGACAGGTTAACGTTAGCCAGGTGTGTCTCGTTGTAACGTTATTAATAAGGAGTGTAGTCATTCTCACAGAGACGCTGCCAAACGCGCTAGCGTTGCTTTTCTGTGCTCTTTCGTCCAGGCGCCGGATAGGGCTGCCCTGGTGTTTTGTGCGGAATCCCAACAGCGTACACGCAAATAGTGAATAGCTGCGCCCATTGCACCAACTGAGCCCAGCCGTTCCAGAGCAAGGCAGGCGATCAATGGTGGGTACGCATTTTCGTCATTCAGGGTGTCGATCAATGCGGCTTCCACATCCGCTGAAGGTGAATCAGCATTGCTTACCCATGCGAGCAGCGTCAGGGCACTTAAGTAACGGATCTGGTTTAGCATAGTTAATAGCGGTTTATCGTCAGCGGATTCCTCTGAGCCAGGAATATCTTTGGCAAGAAACCGTCGTAATTGCTTTATTGTTTCAGGTCCAAAAGTTCCGAGTGCACACAACGCGTCCAGCGTCACTCGAATCACGCAACCCTCAGGGTCGGCAAGAAGCGCACCGACATCATCGATGTGTACACCGACAGCTTCTGGCCCGGCGTCACCCAGGGCATAAACCGCATTGAGGCGTATCCATGGATCCTCGTGATGAAGCAGTTCAACCAATTGTGGTACAGCGGGTGCACCGATAGCGCCGAGCGCAATAGCGACGTCTTCAGGCATAAACTGCCGTTCAACATAAAACCGATCGAGATGATCGGTGGACATGCCGAAGTGGGCTTTGTGTCTGGGATCAGCCGGTCCTTTGTGTTTATCCAGGCCCGCCGTCTGCAAGAGTGCATCAATGAGACCGTCAACCGCGGGTGCGCCAATGGCTGCGGCATCGTAAAGGCACGTAAGACGATCCTGCTGACTTGCGCTGCGCATACCAGCCAACAGGCGCTGCAGATCCTGACCGTCCGGGGCCGTGATTCCTGCGCTGCGGTCTGCGCCACGTAGCCAATTCCAAAGTGATGTCCAGGCGACGGGAAGATCGTGTGGTGTCGAAAGGTCAGCCGGTGTATGCCAATTTGGATCCTGGTAATCCCACGTCGGGGCAACAGGGGGCTGGGTCCTTAAGGCAACAAACTTCACCATGTAGCGGCCGTGGTCGCTGTTGTTGGGTGTGCCAGCATGGCCCAAATTAAAGTCGGCGATCACCACAGAACCTGCCGGAATCATATGCATAACGGCTTGCTCTGGGCAGAGGTCGTGAAGGGTCGCATAGAGATGTGAGCCCGCGAGAAAACGGGTGGGGCCCATCTGCAGCGGTGTGTCGTGTGGAAAGTAAAAGACATTGGTGGCACGGAAGGTATGCCAGCAACTGCGACCTGAGGAAGCATGTCCATCCTGATGCCAGCCGGAGGCGGAAATTGAACCCTCGGCCATTGTTGGTTGACTATCAAAAGCATCAACCTCTATGGCCTGATCCTCACCGAGGGGCTCACTGTTGTGCGGAAAACGATGCGGTAGAAAGGCGAACTGCTTGCCAAGCAGGCTGGTTAACGCACCGCGAACAGCAGGGGCTTCGCAGACCGTATTGAGCGCCGGGACGCGCGGCAAAATGTTGTCGCCGGGGTGTGGTATTTCATTCTCCAGCGCATAAGCAACCTGCTCAGTGACGCTGGCATGAAACGATGGGTCCAGGTTCGAGTCGACGATGATGTATCCGTCGGCGATATAGCGCTGCACCTGCTCGTCGCTTAGTAAAATAGGTGTTTTCTGGTTCATGATTTTCTCGGTGGCACTAAAAAGGATTCGATGGTGCGATTTCCCAGGATTCAAGTCTGTGCACATGGGCCGTCGCACCGATAGAAAATAAGCATACACCCAGACTCTCCGGTTGTGATGGAAATATGCGTCGTATCACTGCCTGGCGACCGTTTGCAATGACCTCAATCACGGATTTATCGATGAATACGCGAAGCTGCAAGCGTTCGCCTTCTCGCAACGTGAACGGACCAGCCTCTACATCTTTTGGTGTGTCCTCAGGTCCTGATTTTCGTGTATCGACTGTTAACATGCCTTGCGCAGCTTCATAGCAAATTGCGGTTTCCTCTGCACCATCGGGAGAAACGCAGACCTTGACGCCATAGGCGGATGCGTCGGATTCCATCTCGATGGATAGCTCCAGGCTGTTGCCACGGATGTCTTCGATCACGAGGTCTGTGCCGGGTTGCACATCGAAAACCTCTTTTTTGAACGTATTGTAGCGAAGCGCCTCGATTTCTTCGGGGATGTCCATTGCCAGATCGCCGTCGTCTCCAAGAGACAATACCCGCGGCAGACTCATGGTACCGGACCAGCCGCCTTCCCATCGGGGACCGAAGCCGTTTTTGTCCA
>JAQWMV010000070.1 GCA_029246605.1 Pseudomonadales bacterium
TCGAGTTTTTCGAAAACCAGATTTTTATGCTGTAGTGCTTTAAGCCGGTCTTCTTTTAATGAAACATCGTAATACGGTGTGAGATTGTCTACACCTAGTACGGTATCACCACGCTCCAAAAGATATTTACTGACATGAAAACCGATGAATCCGGCCGCACCGGTAAGAAGTACTTTCATTGATTACTGGCCTTCTTTGAAAAGAATAGAACTGCGACCGATACCTTCATACTGCAACCCATAGTCTGCGACGCGTGCTGGATTATAGATATTGCGACCATCGAAGATGATCCCGGATTTTAGGGTTTTGCCTAGGCGGCGAAAGTCGGGTTGTTTAAACTCTCGCCATTCTGTAACCACAATGAGTGCATCCGCATCTGATATCGCTGAATAGGGATCACCGACGTACTCTATGTTTTCGTCGCCGAGTTCCGCTCTGCTCGTGTCCATGGCTTCAGGGTCATAGGCCTGGATGGTCGCACCCCGGTTTCGCAGTTCATTGATAATGACCAATGCCGGCGCTTCTCTCACATCATCGGTTTCCGGCTTAAACGCGAGCCCCCAGATGGCAAAACATTTACCGGCAAGATCATCGCCAAAATGCTGGACGACCTTATCAACCAATACGCGCTTTTGTTGCACATTACGAGACTCTACGGCTTCAAGGATGGCGCCATCTATACCGGCGCTCTTTGCCACGGTGATCAGGGCATTCACGTCTTTGGGGAAACAAGAACCACCGTAACCACAACCGGGATAGATGAATGAAGGGCCTATTCTTGAGTCTGAGCCTATACCACGCCGCACGTTTTCAACGTCGATACCCAGGGCATCGCACATGACAGACACTTCGTTCATAAACGAGATCTTAGTGGCCAGCATGGCATTGGTGGCGTACTTAATCATTTCAGCATCGCGAGTGCCCACGTATTGAATACGGCCCTCTTTTTTGGCAAAGGCATCGTAGAGTTCATCCATGACGCGTCGGCTCTTGTGGTTGTTCGTCCCGACGACGATGCGGTCCGGGAACATGAAGTCTTTAACCGCACTACCCTCCCTTAGAAATTCCGGGTTGCTGACGACATCGAATTCGACCACCAAGTTGCGCTTGGTTAACGCAGTGTTAATGACTGCACGTACTTTTTCAGCCGTACCTACCGGTACCGTGGATTTGTTCACGACGACAATCGGATTGACAATGACTTCGCCAATTTCGCGAGCAACCGTTTCAACGTGCGTTAGATCGGCGCTGCCATCCTCGTTGGGTGGTGTGCCAACGGCGATAAATATCACCTCTGAATCGATAATTGCACTCTCAAGGTCATCGGAGAATAACAAGCGACCTACTTTTAGGTTGTCCTGCACCAGAGCTTCAAGACCAGGTTCATGTATGGGAACGATGCCTTCACGCAGTTGTGCTAATTTAGCCTGATCGATATCGATACAGGTGACCTGATTGCCCATTTCCGCAAAACAGGTACCCGTGACCAGTCCTACGTAGCCTGTTCCTAAAATGGCAAGGTTCATTACTTATCCAGCACCATGTTGTTTTTGGAAGATGTGATTGGTCGCTTCAACGTAACCTTCGATGCTACCGCAATCGAAGCGTCGACCTCTGAATTTGTAGGCGAGAACTTTGCCTTGCTTGGCCTGCTCGCAGATTGCATCGGTGATCTGGATTTCACCACCAGCGCCAGGTTTAAGGTTGCGAATGATGTCGAAAATATCCGGAGTGAGTATGTAGCGTCCGATGATGGCAAGATTAGTAGGCGCATCTTCGGGAGCTGGTTTTTCGATCATGTTGGAGACTTTAAATAAGCCGTCCTCAATTTCTTCGCCCTCAATGATTCCATAATTCTGGGTCTGATCTTCTGGCACATCTTCGATGGCAACAATCGAGCACTGGTGTTGATTATAAAGACTGACCATTTGCGACAGCGCGCCTTCGTCACTGCTGGTGCAGAGATCATCCGCCAAAATGACGGCAAAGGGTTCGTTTCCAATCAGTGTTTCGCCGGTCAGGATGGCGTGTCCTAACCCCTTGATTTCAAGCTGGCGCGTATAGGAAAAAGTACAGTTACTGATAATGTCTCGAATGTCTTCCATCAGGACTTCTTTAGACGAACCCGCGATCTGATGTTCCAGCTCATAGGAAATGTCGAAGTGATCTTCTATAGCGCGTTTACCACGTCCAGAGACAATGGCGATCTGACTTAACCCCGCCTCTATCGCTTCTTCCACACCGTATTGAATGAGCGGTTTGTTGACGATCGGCAGCATCTCCTTCGGCATGGCTTTGGTAGCGGGCAGAAAGCGTGTGCCGTAGCCGGCGGCTGGGAAAAGGCATTTTTTAAGCATGGTTCTGATCACCTGAAATTCGCGCGTATTGTAGCAGGGCCACAGGCATCGCTACAGTGGACAAACGCTTACATTCTCCATAGTCACGTGCCTACATACCTTCGGCAATGCCTAGATTACAGTCGTTCAACCAACAATTAAGACGTATCTTGGCAATCGAAGATTTTCAATTCACCCCCTATTTCGAAAATTCCGTTTTACGAAAAAAGGGGTACTTACGGAAGGAATGATGTGTTTATGTTGTCGAAAACGCTGAAACGAGCAAAACGCAAGAGAATAATCGTGTTCGGTTTTGGGCAAAAGTACCAGACTTCGGCAATCGATATCTACAAGTGGCTACATTGGAAGAGCGCTGTGCAATACACAATGCGTTTCCAGATAATAGATTCAAATCATGAAGCTTAAGTATTATAAAAACACAGACTCGCTCTACATCGACTTATCGGAGAACCAAAGCAGTGAGAGCAAAGAAATCTCCGAGGGGGTTGTGTT
>JAQWMV010000138.1 GCA_029246605.1 Pseudomonadales bacterium
ACAGCAGGCACAGGACCTGCGAATACAAATTGCCTACAAGTGGGCAAGAAAAGATCCGAATGCAATAAACGACATTATTCGAGAGTTAGCACTATCTGATGAACAGGAGACAAACCTCAGACGACACACGTCTTCTAGATAACCCGCTTTTTCTCCAAGCGACTGATCAGATCAGTGATTTTCTTGTCGGTAGAGGTACTGTTAAACGAATCGTTTAGTATATTGGTGATTTCCTTGTTCATTGATGTGTTATTTGCCCTTGCGCGTCGCTTAATTTTTTTATGCAACCCTGACGGCAAACGTAACACAAACTTCACCTGCTTAGCTTCTGCCATTATTAGAACCCTATCATACGAATCAATAAAACAATTATAGAGTATAGCTGACGGAGTACTGTAAGTAATTCATCACAATATCGAGGAGTTTGTATCGTGCCATCACGTTACTATAAACATGCTTGTTAACAATATGAGTGGGAAGAACGGACGGACAAGAGTCAGTGAATAACGTTTTCTTCGACTACGATCTTCATTAACGCATCGATGACCCGTTGGTCGTAACGACCAATTACATTCTTGAACATTCTCCGCTGAATCATATCCTGAATTTCCGGGGAAAATCCTCGAAACATCATGAGTTCTTCGTACTCGGTGGCTACACATAAAATACGTGCAGCAAAGGGTACCCTGCAGTCGCGATCGTTCTTCAGAAAGCCATCACCAGAAAAGTATTCACGATGCTTCAATATGACATCACAAATAATGCGGGCATCGGTACTTAGTCTAAACGCAGAGAAAATCGGATACTGTCGATAAGCTTTCATCTCTACGCTGTTCATGTCGAGAAAACTCTTACTGCGAAGGCTTTTATGCAATAACAATTTACCAATCCGGTGAACCTGGGCTGCCAACTCCAATTGGACGATTTCCCTGTCTCCAAGCCCCAACTGCCGGGCGATAGCGACAGCACGCACTGCCACGTATGAGGACAGACGCTGCCTTCTCGGTTCAAGCTTTTCATTCGCTAGAGCACAGGTAGCAACCAGGTGCCTGAACGATCTTCTAGCGAGCCATGTCTTTACATCCTGTGCCTGCACCACTGTAATTGACTATAGTTCCATAGTGTTTCTCAACATTTATCTTTACGATATAAAATCAGCATTTGTGCCAACATATTTAGTTCTTATATTTCTATAGGTTACAGTTTTTGGCCGAGCAGGACAGCATGACATTCTAGGCGCCCTGCTGATACAGACGGTCAGATTCATGCATTTTCATTAAACAAAACATCAACGGACAAATCGGGTATCTTTTCCGCATCATAATTTGACGTAATTACAATGCAGTGTCCGATATGCTACGGTGAAATGGAGTTGGTGAGTGATGAAACCATAACCAATGTCAATCGCTGTGGGACCTGCCATGGTTTGCACTTTGAACTCCTAAATCAGAAGAACCTAGATGATGTCGCCCAACATGTTCATCTTGATACTGGGGATGACTCACTCGGTGATAAATATAATGAAATGGTTTATGTAGAATGTCCTAAGTACGACATGATCATGGACCAGCGATCCATTGATGATCCCATCAAGATTCGTTTTGAGCTATGTATCGCCTGCCATGCTACTTTCCTGGATGCTGGGGAGTTTCGTGAATACATGAGCGATGAGTACCACGATAAGTTCAGAGAATTACTGCCGGAAAATTAGCGCTCCGCATTTTATCGCCCAAGGAACCCAAACGTACCACCCATGTCCAATGCCCTATTGGAATTTGTTCAAAACCATACCCGATTGGTAGTGCTCACATGAGCTGGCTGCAGTCTTAAATCCGGTATCCCGACGTACCGAAACCAGGAAGGAGACTGGCAGCGCTCAGCACCTATAACAAACCGTGACTTTCTTGATAAACACGAAAGTCGACAACACTATTGGGCGAGAAGCCTGGCCGGCTGGCCTATCATCGCCGACGCAAAATCGAATATCACCCATCATCATCTAGCGACACTGGAACATCTGAATCGAATTGATCTCCTGGTTACTCAGAACGTTGACGGTCTTCATCAACAGGCAGGACATAAAAACGTCATCGAATTACATGGTTCTCTGGACCGTGTCATCTGCCTAAATTGTGGACAACACTGCACACGACAATCTATCCAACACCGGCTGAAAATTCTTAACCCACACCTTCCGACAAAGATTCAACGGGCACCGGATGGAGACGCCGACCTGTTGATGGATTTTACGACCATCCAAGTCCCCGCCTGCATGAATTGCGAAGGTATACTGAAACCGGACGTTGTATTCTTTGGCGGTACTGTAGACAAACTGATTGTGCAGTTTATCTACAATGCAATCTCTGCTGCAGATGCCTTAATCATTGTCGGGACATCGTTAAACGTCTTTCTGGATATCGGTTTTGTGAACGTGCGGCGCAAATCTCCAAACCAATCGCGTGCATCAATCCAGGGGAAACTCGAGGTGACGATCTGTTTGCCGTCAAAATCGCGGCAGATTGTGGCGTAGTCCTGGATCGATTAATACAACAGGTATAACTCGACACTATTCTCTAGTTGAAACTACCTTTCGTAAGGTTTCATCCAGAGGCGTCAAGTGAATACCCAAACCACTAGCTGCCTTGGCAGCATCAATATGATCGTCGTGATCAAGAATCCCCAGCATATCCCGGGTAACCGGGGGCCGCCGCAAGAACCACTCCATTAACATCGCCATCAACAATCCGCTAGCCAATGGTAGACTGATAATGATTGACCGCTTACCAGAAAGAACTGAAGTTCGCCTGATCAATGCTGCCCGGGTCAGAGTTTCAGGCCCCGCCAGTTCAACGATCTCACTCTCAGTCCTAGCCATCGCCCGCACCATCGCCTCTATCACATCACCGGCATAGATTGGTTGTTCCTTACTACTACTTCGAATATCAAAGACCAAACCGGACTTTTTTCTCAACGCACGAGACGCATAATCATTTTCACCAAGCACCATAGGAATGCGTAAAACAATCGTAGGGACTGTACCTTCCAGCAGAATTTGCTCTGCTTCGCCTCGAGACACAAGGCAGGCATTAGCCGCATGACTATCACTGCCTAACAGACTCAAATACACAATGCTTTCTAAATTTGTCTGCGTAGCTGCCCTCGACAGCGCACGACATGGCCCCTGATGAGCCTTGTCATAGTTGTTCTCTCGACTCGCTTTGATAATACCAACCAGATGAAATGCGTACGTGCAGTTCTTTGCAATATCAGCTAATGTCGATTCGTCATTGTAATCAACGATATGCACTTCGACGCCAGAAAGATCAGCAATAGCGGACATTAGGTTACGTTTCGCACGCTCTGACCTCACAGCCGCTACAATCACGAACTCTGAAGCCAGGCGACGGATCAACCGTTGACCCAAATTACCGTTGGCTCCTGTTATCAATACTGTCCTAGCGATTTCTTGCAAACTGCATACCCATGGTCTAGACAAGTTGATTATGCGATATTTGACC
>JAQWMV010000151.1 GCA_029246605.1 Pseudomonadales bacterium
TAACCCACTCACTGTGTGACTTGAGTTTCGAGGACCATCGCCCATTGTATAACTGGGTGCTGGACGAACTTGCAATGAATGCACATCCACAACAGATTGAATTTTCGCGTCTGAATCTGCAATTCACGTTAATGAGCAAACGTAAGATCAAACAGTTGGTGGATAGTAAGATCGTCGACGGATGGGATGATCCACGATTGCCGACGATTTCGGGATTACGACGTCGCGGCTACACACCGGCAAGCATTCGTGATTTCTGTCGCCGTATCGGGGTCACTAAAAGTGACAACAACGTGGAGTTAGCGATCTTGGAAAGTTGCATTCGTGAACATCTGGACCGGGACGCGCCAAGAGTTATGGGTGTTATCAATCCAGTCAAAGTTGTAATTGAAAACTATCCGGAAGGCAGCGTTGAGTCACTGACAGTCGATAATCATCCAAAGAACCCTGATATGGGGTCAAGACAAGTCTCGTTTACGCGGGAGCTCTATATTGATCGTGAAGACTTCAGGGAAGAGGCCAACCGCAAATACAAACGCCTGGTGTTGGGAGATGAGGTGCGTTTGCGTAATGCCTACGTTATCAAGGCAACCGATATTGTTAAGGATGACAACGGTGACATCGTTGAAATTCACTGCACCTATGATGCAGAAACGCTAGGCAAAAACCCGGAAGGCCGGAAGGTTCGAGGAGTTATTCACTGGGTGTCTGCCTCTGAAGGGATCCCAGCATCGATCAGATTGTTTGAACCACTGTTCACAGTTGATGATCCGGATGCAAACACAGAGGAATATGAAGCATTGATCAATGCAAATTCTGTGACTACGCAACAGGGCTTTGTTGAAAAAAGCCTTGCCGAATCCGGTAGTGAACAACGCTTTCAATTTGAGCGGGAAGGTTACTTCTGCATCGATAGCAAACTGTCGAGCCAAGATAATCTGGTGTTCAATCGGGTGGTGGGCTTGCGTGATACCTGGGCAAAGATTGAAAAGGCAACAACATGAAGATACCACTTAAGTACGGCGTCAACCCGCATCAGAATAATGCTTACATCTCCAATGCGTCAGATGATTTAAAGATCTTAAACGGCACGCCCGGCTACATTAACTTTCTTGATGCTCTGACAGCCTGGCAACTTGTCATGGAGTTATCTGATGCTACGGGAAAACCTGCGGCAGCGTCGTTCAAGCACGTTTCCCCCGCAGGTGCTGCGATCGCTAAGCCGCTATCGAAAGAATTCATAACGGCGCAATTTCTTGGTGATCGGGAATTATCACCAGTGGCTACGGCCTACGCACGAGCGCGCGGTGGTGATCGAATGTGTTCCTTTGGTGACGCCTTAGCGGTCAGTCACAAGGTCGATGAAAGCCTGGCACTGTTACTCAAAAGCGAAGTTTCAGATTTGATCATTGCGCCCGGCTATGATGCCAAGGCACTAGAAATTTTGAAGAACAAAAAGTCTGGGGGCTACATAATTCTGCAGATGGATCCAAACTATCAACCGCCAGATAACGAACAACGGCAACTGTACGGTTTCTCTTTTGAGCAGGATAGAAATACCACAGCCATCACGGCGAATCTGTTCAAAGGCGCAGATCAAGACATCACAGAAACTATGTTAGTCGCTACCACTGCCCTTAAGTATGCGCAGTCCAATAGTGTTTGCGTTGCCTACGACGGACAGGTTATTGGCCTTGGGGCAGGGCAACAGTCTCGAATTCATTGCACACGTTTAGCCTGTGATAAAGCAGACAAGTGGATGTTGCAATTTCATCCAAAAGTGCAGTCGTTAGCTTTTAAGAAGGGACTCAAGAAAACTGATAAAGCTAATGTGGTAGACCAGTATCTGTTATGGCACGAGTTATCAGATAGTGAACAAAAGGATCTCGCGTCGAACCTACAGGAATTACCTGCGCCAATTTCAAGAGACGAAAAACTGGATTGGGTGAATACTTTCTCAGATCTTTGCTTAAGTTCAGATGCCTATATCCCGTTTCGAGACAATATAGATCGAGCCGCACGTTCAAATGTCCGGGTTATTGCGCACCCAGGCGGGTCAGTACGGGATGAATTGGTTAAAGAGGCGTGCGAAGAACATACGATCACGCTGCTCGAAACTGGCCTGCGGTGTTTTTTGCATTAGGCCATGTTTGACGTCGCCGCAGCACAGCAACGGATAGCGCCTTACATTCATAGGACGCCTCTGTTACAAAGCGCCTTGTTAAACGATCTGGCTGATGCCGAATTGTTTTTTAAGTGTGAGAACCTGCAGAAGGTTGGTGCATTCAAGGCCCGTGGCGCATGCAATGCTGTGTTGTCACTGTCTGATGAGGATGCAACAAAGGGCGTTGCTACTCATTCCTCGGGCAATCATGGCGCGGCACTGGCCTGGGCAGCAGCCATTCGTGATATCCCAGCGACAATCGTTGTCCCCCGTAATGCTAAACAGATTAAAAAAGATGCCATTTCGTCCTATGGTGGCCGGATCGTAGAATGTGAACCAACCCTTTCGGCAAGAGAGTCAACGCTTGCTGAGATCGTGACGGAAAGTGGAGCGAACTTTATCCCACCCTACGATGATGACCGAATAATATCGGGGCAGGGTACGGTAGCACTGGAGATTGTAGACCAGGTTCAGAATCTCGATGTCGCTATCACACCTGTCGGTGGTGGCGGATTACTTGCAGGATGTCTTCTCGGGTTTAAAGATACTGGGACCGCAGTGTTTGGCGCTGAGCCTGAAGGTGCTGATGACGCCTATCGCTCATTGAAACAAGGGACTCGAATAGCCAGCCATTCTCCGAATACGTTCTGTGATGGATTATTGACTACCCTTGGCGAGAAGAATTTTGACATTATCTGTGACCGTGTGACCGATGTTTTATTAGTATCAGACGAAGCGGTTGTTGAAGCAATGGCTCTGATATGGACGAGGCTTAAACTGGTTGTGGAGCCGTCTGCTGCGATCGTGCTCGCAGCGATATTGCGCCACAAAGCACAGTTTAGGGGGCGGCGAATCGCGTTAGTCTTATCCGGCGGAAATGTTGATCTTAAAGGTCTGCCTTTTTAAACAAGTTTATTGGCACAGTTTCATTCAAAGTCTTTGAGCCATTCATTGAAAACAGGTGTACGTTTCTCCCGAAATGAAGCGCTACCCTCCGATGCATCTGGATGATGGTCGCTGATAGCAGTTCGGGCAGCGATGTCTTCACAGGCCTGTTCGAAGCTGAGTTCTGCCGCCTGATATACCGACCGCTTTAACAATCTCGTCGATACCTGAGGACCATTTGCGAGCTCATGTGCAAGATCTTGAACTTCACGGCGTAACTGGTCTGCAGGAACCACCTGATTAATCAGACCGAGGGAGAGGGCTTCATCAGCCATGATGATCTTTTTCCTGAGTAGGAATTCAATTGTCCGTGCGACACCCATGTGCTGAACCAATAAATACTGGCCACCTTCATCTGGCAGAAGCCCAAAGCGAAGCGTGGCGCTACCGAGTCTGGCGTCTTCCGAGGCAATCTTAAAATCGCAGGCTAATGCTAGCGATAGGCCTGTTTGGACCGCGACACCGTTAATTGCAGCGATGGTTATCTTGTCTAGTTTGCGTATTGCAAGATTCAGAGCCTGTGAGATATGTCTGAGACCGTTGTAGGTGCCTATGCCAGAATCATGTCCATGAGAAATATCAGGTATCTGCGAGCCTGCACCTTGCTCACCGGCATAGCCTTTCAGGTTATCGCCAGCACAAAATCCGCGCCCCGTGCCGATGAATACTACAACCCGCACTGCGTTATCCATCTGTGCCTGAGTCACCAATTCGATAAGATCGCGCTTTTTAGCCGACGTCATACCGTTGAGTTGTTCTGGTTCGTTAAATTCCACCCAGGCAATGCCTGGTTTTTCCAGGCTGACATCAAATCCTGTATAGCTACCTGTATCCACTGTATCTTCTCCGTTGTTTTATGCGTTGATCGTATCAGTTTTCAAAATATAGTAAGTCACACTGCAGTGCCATGAACACGTCATTGCCGGTGATGCCCGATGCCGTATGGGTCCACCAGCTGACCTGCAGATTGCCGTAGGTGATTGTTAGCGCCGGATGATGATTGTAGCGTTCGGCAAGTTGCGCAATGGCTGCAGCGAGCGCCATTGCAGTGACAAAGTCCTTACAGGTGAAATCCCGGGTCAGCGATGCGGTTGCGAGACCGGATACTTGCCAGTCGGATATATCACCCAGGTATTCGTCCAGTTCAGTCGTGTTCAACGGCTGGATTATGTGTCCGGATTGGAATGTTAAGTCACCTATTGTCATGTGTTTGGCCTTGAGTATTTCAATCGATTTAAAGCGCGGTTAAACTCTACTACTTCACATGACTGGCGACTAGGGTGGAAAGAACCACCACGAAGTGTGAAGAAAGTGAGCCGCTCGCCTGGGCATTCGGACAATTACATTAACGCCACCGGAGCATGCCCGTGACAGATAATCTTTCTTACCTGGAAGAAAATGACCCAGCCGTTTTTACAGCCCTAAAGGGTGAGGAACAGCGGCAAAAATCAGGAATCGAATTGATTCCTTCAGAAAATTACACGTTCCCTGAGGTTCTTGCGACCCTGGGCAGTGTATTTACTAACAAGTACTCAGAAGGCTATCCCGGTCGTCGTTATTACGGCGGGCAGGAGTTTACGGATCAGATTGAAACCCTGGCGCGAGAACGGGCCAAGGTTGTTTTCAATTGTGAACACGCCAACGTTCAACCTCTGTCCGGATCCGCTATGAATCAGGCGGTCTATCTGGGGTTACTCGAACCTGGTGACACCGTAATGGCAATGGACTTATCCCATGGTGGCCACCTGACCCATGGCGCACCCGTTTCACATATGGGAAAGCTCTTCAACTTTGTGCGTTATGTCACCGACCCCAGTGATGGTTCCATAGATTTTAACCAGGTGCGTAAAGACGCGCTTGCAAGCAAACCTAAGATGATTCTCTGTGGATACACCTCCTATCCGCGAGACGTTGACTATGCGGCATTTAAGGCGATTGCCGATGAAGTGGGCGCACTGACCATGACTGACGCGTCCCACTTTGGTGGTCTGGTTGCCGGTGGTTCGATGCGTAATCCAATTGATTTTGGTTTTGATGTAGTGACGACGACTACACATAAATCCCTGCGTGGCCCACGCGGTGGTTTGATTCTCTGTACCAAGAAGCTTGCCTCTAAGATTGATAAGTCTGTATTCCCTGGTCTGCAGGGTGGGCCGCACATGAATGCTGTGGCGGCCATTGCTGTAACCTTGCTAAAAGCGCAAACCGACGAGTTCAAGCAGTATGCGCATCAGGTGCTTTCAAACGCCAAGACCCTCGCAACGGCATTGATAGAGAATCAGACAGCACTGGTCACCGGAGGTACTGATAATCATATGATGGTCTTAAATACCGTTGAGAGTTTTGGACTCGACGGGCGTATGGCTGAAGAGGTGCTCGATAAGGTCAATATCACGACCAACAAACAGATTATTCCTGATGACCCTAATCCACCGTTGCGTCCCAGTGGTATTCGCATCGGTACGCCTGCCGCCACGACACGTGGCATGGTGGACGCCGATATGCAGCAGCTGGCGCAATGGATAGTCACTTGTTTACAGAACCCAGAAGATGAAGCATTGTTGGGTCAAACACGCGATGAGGTTACGGCTTTCTGTGAACGTTTCCCTGTGCCTGGTCTCTAGCCAATGGCGAGAGTTGCTGGCATCGGGGGGGTTTATGCATACGATTAACAATTCGTATCATTATCCGTATATCATTGCAGCGATGTTTGCATTTGTAGCTTGTTTCATTTTTAACCTGATCAAGCCAAAGACCGTGTCTTGAATCTATGCCCCAAGACCGTTTAATTCGATTGTGTATTCAAGGAGACAGCTATGGTTGATGAATCAGCTCCCTTACCAGTCGTTGACTGGTTGAAAGGGGCAGGTACGGACGATCCGTACGTCGAGGGACACAAATGTGGCGTTTGTAGCGCGATATACCTTGGGGTACGTAGTCATTGTTCAAAATGTGGTGCCAGAGATCAAATAGCGCCGACACGGCTTGGCAACAAGGGCAAATTGTACTCCTACAGTATTGTTCATCGTAGTTTCCCGGGCATTGAAGTACCTTATATCTCAGCGATTGTGGATCTAGAAGGCGGTGGCACGCTTAAAGGTAATCTCATTAATATTGATCCCAAGCCAGAGAATATTAAATTCGACATGCCCGTTGATGTGGTTTTTGACGATGCCCTTGGTCGTAAAGATCAGGACGGCAACAGCTATGTCAGTTATTTCTTCCAACCGGCAGCATAAACATAAAAGGAACGACTCATGAGTGATGTATACATAATGGGGGTCGACATGATTAAGTTCGGTCGATTCCCCGAGAAAACAGTCCCTCAACTAGGCGCTGAAGCTGCCTTGATGGCATTGGATGATGCCGGCTTAACGATCCAGGATATGCAGGCGATGTACTGCGGTAATCTGGGTCAGGCGAGCAGCATGGTCGGCCAGCGTGTCCTGCAGCAGATCGGCCAGACCGGTATTGGTGTAGTGAACTGCGCCAACGCCTGCGCGACGGGTGCAACAGCATTCCGTGAAGCCTGGATGTCTATTAAGGCTGGCGTCAATGACGTGGTATTGGCGGTAGGAGTTGAACAAATGGGCAAAGGTCTGCTCGGCGGTGGTGGCGGCGGGACGGGTATTCCTAAAGAAGGGCTACTCGGCTCAGGCACAATGCCCTCCGTGTTTGCCGAAGCAGGGATGGAGCATGCCAGAAACCATGGCACGACATTCGAACAATTCGCCAAGGTGTCCGTGAAGAACCATCATCACTCCACACTGAATCCTAAGGCGATGTATCAGATCGAAACCCCGCTGGAAACTGTGATGAATGCAGAGATGATTTCATACCCTAATACCAAGCTCATGTGTTCAGTTAACGTGGATGGCGCAGCAGCAGCCGTACTGGTTAGCGAGAAGAAGGCCAAGGAACTCGGTATGGCGCGAGCAGTGAAGGTGAGAGCCTCGATCCTGACCAGTGATCCATATTCTGATCGCGATCTGGTGATGCCAGATGTTAATGCGGTCACCCGGATTGCTGCTAAACAGGCGTATGATATGGCAGGTGTAGGACCTGAAGACATCAATCTGGTTGAACTCCATGATTGCTTTGCGACAGCGGAGATACTGCATTATGAAAACCTCGGGTTATGTGCCGACGGTGAAGCAGGCCGTATGATCGATGAAGGTGAAGTGGCGCTCGGTGGCCGCGTACCGGTGAATGTATCCGGGGGGCTGCTTTCCAAGGGGCATCCATTAGGCGCAACAGGTATTGCTAACATCTATGAAGTGAGCACACATCTTCGTGGTGAAGCCGACAAGCGCCAGGTCACCGATGCACGTATCGGCATGACGCACGTCATTGGTCTGGGCAGCGCCTGCGCGATACACATACTAGAAAAAGTCGCTTAACAATAACTTTCTAAATCGAAGCCGGGTCAGCCCGGCTTTTTAGTTTTTGGATGATTCATGCGAATAGGTATCGTCTCTGATACGCACAATAATCTGGACAACTGTCGCCAGATCGTAGACCTCTTTAACCGGGCCGGCGTAGAGCAGGTGGTGCATACTGGCGATATTACTCAGGCGAAAACCATTGACGTGTTTGCCCATTTGGATATGCCCATGGTGGGTGTGTTCGGTAACAACGATTTGGAACGGGACGCCCTTGATGTTGCCATTGAATGCCATGGATTCAACTTTGTGGAACCGCCGCTATCGCTGGTTTTGTCCAAACGACGTCTGTTGGTTGTACATGACCCCTTAGATTTGGAGGCGATGGAGCTGGAGACCTATGATGTGATCCTGCATGGTCATACCCATCGTCAGACCATCTTGCACGAGGGTTCACAATTAACATTCAATCCAGGTGAGTGCGCCGGCATGATGCAAGGTTTTAACGCGATTGGCATCTTGGATCTACACCAACTTCAACCTGAAATTGTGACCTTCTGATGGCCAATAGCACACCCTATTCATTGCTTGCAGATCTTGAGCAGGTACGCCACAAAGGCAAGCCACCGATTCATCTCTGGAATCCAGAAAATGTCAGCGATATCGATATGACGATCGAGGCCGACGGATCCTGGATGTACCTTGGTACCCCCATTACCCGACAAAGGCTTTCCCACCTGTTTTCAACGGTGTTACGCCGGGAAGAGGATGATGAGTTTTATTTGGTCACGCCCGTTGAAAAATGTCGAATACGGGTGGTTGATGCACCTTTTGTGGCCATAGGGCTGGAGGAAAGTGGTGCGGGGGTAGCGCAATCACTGCGTTTCACGACCAATATGGCCGATGAAGTTACAGCAGACTTAGAACACCCCATCCGAATTTCACATAATCCTGATACCGATGAACCGGCACCCTACATCATGATCAGGGATGGTCTTGAAGCGAAAATCACCCGTAACGTTTATTATCAACTTGCTAACTTAGTGGTTGAGCAAGACGATGTGCTAGGTGTTTGGAGTTCCGGCACATTTTTCCAGTTGTCATAGCCCATGCTTCTAGTTAAAGCCCCCACAGACCTCGGCATGCAAGAGATTCTTCAAGGTTTACTGGATCGGAGCCTATCTAGAACTGAGGTTGTGACCTGGCACCGGGCGGTACTGAATCAATTTGGTCAAGATTTACCGCTATCTATTGGCTACTGGTATTTCCATTCTTTTTCGTTTCTCGATATCCCTTTACTATATCAGGACAGAAACGATTTTTTTATCAGGGATATCGATCTTGAAGAGTATCTTTTTGACATCGAGAAGGCTCCGGCACCTGAGGTCTATGGCAACGTGAGTCGCCTGCGTAGCCACCAGATAGATGCATCGGCTCTTCGCTGGCCGTTAACAACTATTCGGCATAGTGAAGCACTAACAACCTGTGGCTTTCCTGCCGTGCGGGGCTCCTTTGAAGATCGTGGTGATATGGTGGAACACACCCATCTGATGTTTGACGATGCAATGTATCTCATCGTCCATCAATTTGATGAATATGCAGATCAGTCGATGTTGCTCGGTACGGATAGGGACGCAGACAAACTGGCTGCATTTGTAGCAGAACTGGATCTTGAGCCGGATCAGTTTCGCTAATAAGAAGTCTCGTAAACACATTGTAGTCAGCGACAATGACGTTTACTCTCATATCCTTGTTTTTTGCACAAGAATATACCTATCAATATACTTTAGGAATAGGCTGTAAATGAATGAATCAGATGATAATTTTGAGAAATGGGAGTTTGGATGTCTGACCTGGTGTGAATTTGCATCAAACCTTGGCGTAAAACTCATCAGCGAGGCTAACATCGACCTAAATAAATACGAATGGGGCTTTAGCGAAGAGTACAAAGCAACACCAGAGAGATTGATGGATGGCCGAGAAATCGCTGGCTATCACCTCATGATTCACGATGGCAAAGTGAGTGGCGGTCCATTTATCCCTGATGAATGTCTGGCGCTACCCGGGTTTCACGTCGCCGTAGAGTGGGCGCTGATTGCGCACTCCTCATACCTGCCATTTAACACGATTGGTCAGCAGGAGCGGGGTAGTGCCCAGCTCAAGTTACGTCAAGATTTACACGCAGCAGGTATTGGCGACGGTACCTATTCACTGGCGTCATCATTGAAGCAAGAAGGTGAGCCGAAAGTGGAATCCTGTCGCGCCTGCGGCTCGTTTGATCATGCGAGAGCCGATTGCCCTGTATGGCCTATCGGGGTCGGTGAGTCACTGGCCGCCAACCCAGATCACAGATGGCGACTGAAACGATCGCAGGAATTAGAAGGTCTGCCAGAATCAGAGTGGGGTGTACCCATATTCTCCGATATGGATGAGGCGCAGAAGGAATACTTTATAAAACTGCTAGGGCACTAAGTGACTGCTGCGCTCTCGTTCGTCGTCAACGAAGAGAAAGGCGGGGTTGATGCACTTCTGATTAAGCAAAAAAAGCCTGTAGCCATTTTGGTCCTCGCCCATGGTGCTGGTGCAAATCTTCGCCACGCTCATATGAGTAATATTGCAGAGTCGCTGGCGGCTGTTGGCATTGCTACCTTGCGATTCAACTTTCCTTATATGCAGCTCGGCAAACCCCGCACCGATAATATATCCACCTGCATTGAGACGTTTAGGAACGCAATACGGCTGACTAGAAACAAAGTGCGCAACCTGCCACTGTATATTGGAGGACACTCCTTCGGTGGACGCATGTCTTCACATTACATGGCCGAAACAGCTGACGACCGCGTCGCCGGGTTGGTGTACTTCTCTTTTCCGTTACACAATGCCAAAAAACCAGAGATCAAGCGTGCTGATCACTTGCCGACCATTAACAAGCCCATGTTGTTCTTAAGTGGCACTCGAGATGCGCTGGCTGATCTGGCGCTATTGAAACCGATCGTTCAAACGCTGGATAATGGTAAACTTCACGAACTGGATACAGCTGATCACAGCTTTAAGATTCTAAAGCGAACACGCCAGGCCGCAGAGGACGTCTATACGGAAGCCGCACGCGTTACTGCAGACTGGATGACACAAATAATCCCAAAGGAATAAGCCACATGCCCACTCCCGCAAGAGTTGTTGTACTACCCAAAGAAAATGGGCCCCTCGAGATTGTAAGCGTAGACCTGCCGGACCCATCGGCACATCAGGTTGTGATTAAACAGTTTGCGAGTGGTGTTTGCCATAGTCAGTTGCATCAAATGCATAATCCTCGGGAGACCTCTGTACTTTTAGGCCATGAATCAACTGGTACCGTATTGCAGGTGGGCGCTGAAGTGACCCACGTCGCGCCCGGCGACATGGTCCTCGTTACCTGGGTGCCAAGAAATGCCACAGAAGGGGACCGGGCGCCTGAACCTGCACGCCTCGAATTGCCAAACGGCGACGTAGCGTTATCACAAAATGTTTTTACCTGGTCAGACCATACTATTGCTGATGAGCAGTATGTGGTTAAAGTCGGCGATGATATAGACAGAGAAGTAACCGCCATTATCGGTTGTGCTGTGATGACCGGAGCCGGTGCCGTAGAGAATACCGCGGGTGTTAAGAAGGGTGACAGCGTCGCCATATTCGGCGTTGGTGGAGTAGGGCTCTCCGCAGTGGTTGCAGCTAAAGCTATTGGGGCAGACCCGATAATTGCTGTTGACCTCGATGACGAGAAACTGGCGTTTGCACGCCAATTTGGTGCAAGCCACACGATCAATGCGGGTGAAGAAAACCCGGTGAAGACAATCAAGGCATTAACGACCCAGGAATCGAAGCGCAGCATCAGTTCGCGACCTGTAGCCGGCGCTGACTTTACCTTCGATTGTATCGGGCTGAAGCAAACCATGGAGCAGATTGTACCGGCGGCAAGGACTGGCTTCTTTGGCGCAGAACCCGGCGGTACGGCAGTGTTGGTTGGGGTGCCACAGACTAACGTTGAGCTCAGTGCCGCAGATATGCTGCACTCCGAGAAAAAATTCATCGGTAGCATCGGTGGATCCTGTTCACCAGACCGTGATTTCCCGCACTATATAGAATGGTTTGAAAAGGGTTTGCTGGATTTGAATCAAATGGTCACAGCACGCTACAAGCTCGACGATATCAATGACGCTGCCCATGCGCTGGAATCGGGGCAGATCTCAGGTCGAGCGATCATGGTGATTTAGCCGAAATCACCAATCGTGCACGCATCTGATCGATAGCTGCAATTTGTATCGACACAAAGAAGAAGGGGAAGATATAAATGACATCAATACGCTAACGACTTTTTTCGGCTGATGCACGATCATTAACATTGTATTCCTGGTGGGTTTGCTGATACGCGGCCTGTTACTGCAGAATTTTGCAGCTAATTTCTTGGGTGTCACAACAGAAGAGATGAAATTAGCTTACATGAAAGTCTTTCTTCAGTACCGGAATGCTACTTTGCTGCTGAGTCTCACGTCGTATGTTGCTTTGAAAATCATGGGGTGGGGCTGAGGTTGCAAGGCA
>JAQWMV010000168.1 GCA_029246605.1 Pseudomonadales bacterium
CATAATCCATTGGTCCCAGGTTCGAGTCCTGGTGGGCCCACCAACCAAACGTTGTTAAAGCTGTTTACTGCCTTGAAAGGTCTAGGAATTTTCAGAAACTGGTCAATTGGAGTAGACAAAATTGAAGACACTGAAAAACCCCTTAAAATCTCCGACCACTTGTTTATCTATACCAGGTACCCCACTGGACACCTTCGTATCCCCTTTAAGCTTTTAAATCCCCTCGACCTTTAATCACACGCCCTATGAGCAGCTGGCGCAGCGGGTAGCGGCTTTAAAAAGCATACGGTAGACAAAAAGGTAGGTATTTTACTGCCTTTAACAGTGAACTGAGATTCCTTGAACTCTATAATTATAGACATTTCAGGCAGAGATGGCTCCCTAACGCGGCATCAGTCTCCTGGTGGGCCCACCAACCATATGGCTTTGCACGAAGTGCAAAACATATCGGGCGGCAGCGAATTTACGAAGTAAAATCGCGAGAGCCAGAGATCTAGCCCCTACTCAACCCTAAGAAGTCTCATCCAAAAAACTCTTCAAATGATCCGAACGCGTCGGATGACGTAGTTTCCGCAACGCCTTGGCTTCGATCTGGCGAATTCGTTCACGTGTCACGTCAAACTGTTTACCAACTTCTTCCAACGTATGATCAGTATTCATATCAATACCAAAACGCATTCTTAGCACTTTCGCTTCACGGGCAGTTAACCCTGACAATATGCCACGGGTTGCTTCTCGTAGCCCCTCATCTGTTGCAGTATCCACGGGTGATCCGACGTAAGAATTCTCACCCAGACTGGAATCGGAATCCAGAAAATCTCCCAGATGTGAATCTTCATCATCCCCAATGGGGGTTTCCATAGAAATAGGGTCTTTGGAAATTTTCAAAACACGACGGACTTTGTCCTCTGGCATTTCCATTCGGAGACTCAACTCTTCAGGGGTAGGCTCACGACCCATCTCCTGGAGCATTTGCCGTGAAATACGAGAGAGCTTGTTAATGGTCTCGATCATGTGAACTGGGATACGAATGGTTCTCGCCTGATCCGCAATAGAACGGGTAATTGCCTGCCTGATCCACCAGGTCGCATAAGTTGAAAACTTATAGCCACGACGATATTCGAACTTATCCACAGCCTTCATGAGACCAATGTTGCCCTCCTGGATAAGATCTAAGAATTGCAATCCACGGTTGGTGTACTTTTTGGCAATCGAAATCACAAGTCGGAGATTGGCCTCGACCATATCTTTTTTGGCGCGTCGTGCTTTGGCTTCACCAATCGACATACGGCGATTAATGCCTTTTATTTCGCTGACTTCCAAACCACAGGCTTCAGTTGCTTGCTTAATACGCTTTTGTGCACGGACTATTTCTTCCTCAAATTTTTTCAGGCCATCAAAACCTGCCTTAATTTGTTTCTGAACCCATTTCGGATCGGTTTCCTTACCGGCAAACTTCTCGAGAAACTTCTTCCGCGGCATCTTTCCCTTACGCACACAGGTGTTCATGATATGCCGTTCCTGGCGCCGAATTTCGCTGTGTGCTTCCCTTGGCAACACAACAACACTTTCATAGTGTTTGGGAACTAGCTTAAAAAATTGAAATGCATCACCCAGGGCTGATATCTCCTTAACTCCCTGCTTCGATGCCCGACCATGCTTTTCAATCGCTCGATTAGTCTTCTTTAGTTGTTTACGTAGCGTCTCGAATCGTTCTTCTGCCAGCACAGGATCAGGACCCTTATTTTCTTCTTCCTCATCGCTATTCTCTTTCTTTTCGCCCGGAACAACTTGGGCCGCCGGTTTTACAACGTCTACAGGATTGAGGAAACCGATCAATATATCCAGTAACTTGCCGTCTTCCTCAAAGGTTGCATCGTATTTTTCAAGTATTTGTTCAGCAGCACCGGGAAATTGCCCTGTCGCTTGTAACACATCTCGGATACCTTCCTCGATGCGCTTGGCGATAACAATTTCGCCTTCTCGAGTTAGGAGTTCAACTGTGCCCATTTCGCGCATATACATACGAACTGGATCCGTGGTGCGCCCAGCTTCATTCTGTACAGCAACGATTCGTTGAGCGGCTTCTTCAGCAGCCAGTTCATCCGTGGAATCTGCCTCGGCTAATAATTCATCATTCGTAGGGGCCTTTTCATGGACAGTAATGCCCATGTCATTGATCATCCCTATGATGTCTTCAATCTGATCTGGATCGGAAATTTGATCGGGAAGGTGATCATTTACCTCTGCGAAGGTCAGATACCCCTGGCTTCTTCCCTTGGTAATAAGATCCTTTAAACGTGATTCCTGCTGCGCTAATCCACTCGACATATGTCCTCTTCGATACCTCTGTGAAACACGGAGCCGACCATTATAGCGAGTAGGGTTAAATCATTCCAGATCGGCTTGCACTAACAAGCCTCTGGAAGCGACACAATATGGAGGTTTCTCCAGTTTTAGCCGGGATCGACGTCTTGATTCTGGTGAAATCTTCTTATCAGATCTCTTTCACTTTCTGATAGTTCTGAAAGAGGTTTCTCTAAAAGCTCCGAAATCGATCGTCTCTTTAATTGATCTTCTATGGCGTCTAAGCGCTGGGAAATAATCCCCGAGAACTCATCCTTGAATTGCGACACGTCCAGCAACTGCTCTTTATTGGCCAATTGCCTTAAATAGTCGAATTCTACCGATCCCTGAAAGTGGGAAAATACCTTCTCTAGATCGGCAGTATCCTCAGCCATAAGAAATTCAATCAATTTAATCAATGGTCTACATAGGTCATCCGCTGACAATCGAGCGTATTCCTGCGGCGTGAATAGATCGACCAACTCCGGTTGGCGTAGCAACATACTGACTGCCTGATCTATCTGCTCTGACGATGCTTGTGGTTTTTTCTCCACTGTTTTAACACTGGGCTCTGTCGAATACTTCCGTCGAGTTCGCTTGGTATATCCAGCAGAAACCGCAAGCAAACGCTGTGCGTCTAATCCCGTGCGATTCGATAATTCATCGATCATCAATTGCTTAAACACCCCTTCGGGAATTTGATGAATTAATGGCATGGCAAGCTTACTGAGCGCAGCCTTTCCTTCTGGGGTCCCGGGGTCCAGTTCCGCTTCGAGGTGGGTGTAAAAAAATGTTGTAAAGGTCGTTGCCTCTCGTAAGCGTAGCTCAAATCGATCATGCCCATTCTTGCGAACCAGCGAATCAGGATCTTCACCATCTGGCAGAAAAAGAAAACTTGCGCTCCGACCATCCTGTAAAAATTCAAGAACAGTATTTAGTGCTTTCCAAGCTGCGTTGCGTCCTGCTTCATCGCCGTCGAAGCAAAATATAATTTTCGAAACGAGCCTATATAATCGGTCAATGTGATCGGTGCTGGTGGCCGTGCCAAGCGTTGCTACAGAATAATTGATACCGTGTTGAGCAAGTGCGACCACATCCATATAACCTTCGACAACTACTACCTGTTCAAGTCTCGGCGTTCGCTGTCTGGCTTCATAGAGACCATAAAGTTCTCGACCCTTATGAAAAACTGGTGTTTCTGGAGAATTGAGATATTTAGGTTTGTCGTCACCAATAATCCGACCACCAAAAGCAATCGTCTTGCCCCTTAGATCACGGATGGGAAACATGATCCGATCACGGAAACGGTCGTAGGTACGCTCCTCGTTTTCGATCAACATCCCGGACTCAATCAACAGCTCTCGGTCAGTATTGCTTGTCGCCAATGCGCTCTGCAAGTTGTCCCAGCCCGGTGGGGCATAACCAAGTTGAAAATCTCGGGCAATTTCACCAGAGAGTCCACGCTCTTTTAGATAGCCCACCGCCCGAGTCTTGCTTTCATGCTGTCGAAGTTGATCCTTGTAAAAATTCGATGCGCGCTCAAGGATGTCGTGCATGGTACGCCGTCGCTTGTGCACCTCCTTGGACACACCTGTATTCTGCTGTGGTACTTCCATACCTACACGGTCAGCGAGCAATTCCACCGCAGAAATAAAATCCATACGGTCGTGTTCAACCAGAAAGGTCAATGCAGAACCATGCTTCTGGCAGCCGAAGCAATGATAAAAACCTTTATCCTGGCTAACTGTAAATGAGGGAGACTTCTCGTTATGAAATGGGCACAAGCCCTGGTAGTCCTTTCCACCTTTCTTCAACGCGACACGAGGCTCGATAATCTCAACGAGATCGATTCTAGCCAGTAGTTCGTCAATAAAATCCTGAGGAATCACGCAATATTTCAGTAGCAGTGGATCTTATGAGGATGGCACTCAGTTTTTGAGAGTGCAAGGGATTTACGCGAGTTTTGCCTTGACCAGTTCGCCCACTACAGACATATCAGCGCGCCCTTGAACCTGGCTTTTCAATGCACCCATCACCTTACCCATATCACGAATGGATTCTGCCCCAACGGATGCGACTGCCTCATCAACTAATGCTGCTATTTCTGCTTCAGTCATCTGCTCAGGCATGAACTGACTGATAACATCAAGTTCGAACTGCTCCTGTTCAGCAAGATCCGTGCGACCAGCCGACTCATACTGAGACAACGAATCACGTCTCTGCTTGGTCATTTTGTCTAGAATCGCAAGAACTCGGGGATCGTCCAGTTCGATACGTTCGTCAACTTCCACCTTTTTAAATTCAGCAGAAATCAGACGTAGTGTACCTAGGCGCTGTTTGTCACGGGCACGCATCGCTGTCTTTACCTCTTCAGCGATCTGCGTTTGAATTTTTGAGCTCACGGTGAGGTTAGTACAACCGCTCCATGCGACGAGATTCACGCTGGATTTTTTTCGCGTGCCGTTTTACGGCAGCTGCTGCCTTACGCTTTCTTACTGAGGTCGGTTTTTCATAGAATTCGCGTTTCCGCACTTCGGCAAGAATACCTGCTTTCTCACAGGACCGCTTAAATCGCCGTAGGGCGACGTCAAACGGTTCGTTTTCTTTTACTTTTACGTAGGGCATGCATTAAGGTCCTGGGTCAAAGGCCGTGCATTCTAGCGACTATTACGCTCCATTGCAAAGCGTCAGACCTGCTTAATATTATGAGAATTCGTAAAAAGATCAGTAAGATACGCGATTATTTCAACATACAAGAATTCACATGAAAGTAATCGGCATCGAAACATCCTGCGATGAAACAGGAGTTGCCATATATGACGCTGAAGATGGGCTGGTTGCTGACCTTTTATACAGCCAGATCGACATCCACAAAAGATTCGGTGGTGTCGTTCCAGAAATGGCATCCCGGGACCATATTCGTAAAACGCTACCCATGATTAGTCAGGCACTAGAGATTGCGGGCTGTACCAAAGACGATATTGACGCAATCGCATACACCGCCGGCCCGGGGCTGGTCGGCGCACTACTGGTAGGTGCAAGCATCGCCAAATCTCTTGCCATGGCCTGGCAAGTACCTGCACTCGGTATTCATCACATGGAAGCACATCTTCTCGCAGCGACAATGACGCCGGAGCCTCCACAGTATCCATTTGTCGCACTTCTGGTATCAGGAGGGCATACCCAACTGATGGAGTGCACAGCACACAGTCAATATACACTGCTCGGCGAATCAGTTGATGATGCCGCAGGTGAGGCCTTCGACAAGGTGGCCAAAATGCTCGGTTTGGGGTATCCCGGAGGTCCTGAAATCGCCAGGTTAGCTGAGCAAGGAGACCGCAAACGATTTACCTTTCCACGTCCGATGACCAATAAACCGGGGTTAAATTTTAGCTTCAGTGGCCTAAAAACCTATGTGCTAAATACCGTCAATGACATCGAAGCTGTATCTGAGCAAGATATTGCCGATATCGCCTGCGCTTTTCAGGATGCCGTAGTAGATACCATCAGAATAAAGTGTGGACGCGCACTCAAGCAGACGGGACTTAATCAGTTAGTCATCGCCGGGGGGGTGAGCGCCAACAAACAACTTAGAGAAATTCTCAACCGCGAGAATGGCTTCCACCTGTATTATCCAGCCCAGTCACTGTGTACTGACAATGGTGCCATGATCGCTTATGCGGGGTATCTTAGGTTTATCAAGGGACAGGCTGACACTTTAGACATTAACGTCCGTCCTCGCTGGCCGATGAATGAACTGGAGGCAATGTGACGGACACCATCTTTATCGAACAACTACGGGTCGACACGGTAATTGGTGTCTATGAACGTGAACGCGGTATCAGACAGGACGTTTTCATCGATATTGAGCTAACCACAGATATCGGTGATCCAGCAGCGAGCGATAGTATCTCTGACGCCATAGACTACCGGGCAATCAGCGATCGTGTAACTGATTTTGTTCGAGGCAGCGCATTTTTTCTTATCGAGGCACTGGTAGAAAACATTGCCACAATCGTGCTTGATGAATTCAGTATCGAACGAGTCTTGGTTAAGTTAAGTAAACCGAGCTCAATTGAAAATGCCAATAACGTGAGCGTTCAAATAGAACGACACCGGTAGGCTTAAGGCTCACCACCGACAACCTTGGTGGGCAATTCATATAATGACGGACTAAAGGTATTTTCTTCTGATCCTACCGCCACAGAAAACTCTTCGTCCGCTCTGGAGCCCCCGTCAGCACTTAGTTCTAGAGAGTACAGTGTGATTTTTTCGAAACCACCCTTGGCTTTCGGATTGGCCAGTGTAACTAAGAAATAGATATTACCTTCATCGTCATAGGCGAAGGTCTGGTCATCGGGCAATCGTATACCCTGCGGGTTTTCATCGTAGTTCTTCAAATTCTGGAATGCGACTTCGTCAACCTCGTCGACCTTCTCTTCGTCATCCCGTTGTGATGCTGCGGTGGATCGTGAGCTGGAAGAGGCGCTGGTTTCGCCGGCGCTGGCAGTAGAGGTTGTGGCGACGCTAAGATTTGCCTGGAAAGCTTTAATATTGATTAGTGGGATCACTGGAATATCAGCAGGGTTATATCTCCAGATACCGCTGCCGCCCGGCTCACAGCCTTGTCTAGATTCGAACTGGCGCTAGCAGGTATCGTTGCCTTTATTGCGGTGCTGCCAATATCATCGGAGAAAAACTGACCTTCTTCGAAGCCATAGAAAATACCATCTCCGGCACGTTGTACAAAATTCTGCCCGACATCGGCGCTACCGGCGTCGGCAATAGGGGCAAGGAAGACGATACTGCCACCGGTGCTATCGAAGAAGCACATCGCAATATCAAAAATTATGCAGAAACCGATGGCATGGGTACCAATATGGGTACGACTATCGTCCTGTTACTGTCTTCAGGCAGCCTGTATAACGTATTCTGGGTCGGAGATTCCCGTACCTATCTTTTTGACAATGAAAGCCTGCGACAAATCACCATTGATCATTCGCTGGTACAGTTTTTAATCGACCAGGGTGAGTTAACCGCTGAAGAAGCGGTTTCGGATCCCAGAAAAAACGCTGTTACGCGCTCTTTGGGTGTACAGGAGCTTGAAACAGTCGGTGCCGATAGCATTAGTGATAAATGACGACCAGGACAGAAAATTTTACTTTGCAGCGACGGTCTCACGGACTGTGTTCGAAACAATGATATCGAATCGATACTGAAACAAGGTGGGAGCGATCAGCAAATCACAGACAATTTGATTTAAGCGGCCCTCGAAGGTGGCATATCACAGTTGTCGTTGTGTCCGCACCTGAAGCTGTCAAACATGCCGATAGTGATACTCACGTACCTGAGTCTATGAGCAGAGACGATACCATCCACGTGCCGGACGACACGGAAACGCAAGATACGGAACGAAATAGAACAAGCCGAAACCAGTCGTTAAAAGTCGCAGACGGCTAATCCTGTACCGCTCGGTCTAATACTATGACCTGATCCTGAGGCAAACCGATGATTTTTCATGTCCTGGGCTATTTTTCCTTGTATTCGACTGCTTAAAGTGACCCTATGTCTATCCTTGGCCGTCAGGCTTATTTATAATGCTTGGCCTTGTCTTTGAATGGTCAGAGTATTGAGGATCGCCGTACAGTATGGGAAGTGAAGATCGCGAACTAATTAAAGCGCTGACACCGTTCAATGACATGTCGGACGCTGACCTTCATGAGATTCTAAAAAGCGCAAAGCTTACTCCAGTCTCTCAGGGCAAACTGAGCTTCAAACGTTCTGACGAAGACAGCAAAATGTATTGGCTGATATCTCGAAGTATTGATCTCCTTGATGAAAAATTCGAAGCAAAAAATCGCAAAGCTGGCGAGGAAGTCACCAAAAACGCAATCGACAACAACTTCCCTCATCGATTAAATGCTGTTTCAACTGAAGAATCAAAAATTCTCGTCCTTGAACGCGATGACCTCGGGGTCCTCGGCAGTGCAGGAACGGATGCAGGCACAGCAACGGCAGTTGAAGAAGCTGAAGAAGGTATCGACTGGATGTCGACACTTCTCAGTTCTCCATTGTTTGAGTTCATCCCAACGGCAAATATCCAAACGCTGTTTACCAAGTTTGAGGAAATGCAGTACGAAAAGGGTGACCTCGTAATTGCTCAGGGGGAACAGGGCGATTTCTTTTATGTCATTCAATCTGGTCGGGCAAAAGTTGAACGATCCTCCGGTGAAAAGACCGTTGTATTGGCAGAACTACAACCTGGTGATAATTTTGGTCAAGATGCGCTGGTCAGCGATGTTCCGCGCAATGCAACGGTGACCATGCTAACCGCCGGTGTGATTATGAGACTTTCGGCAGAAGACTTTGAAAGTCTACTAATGAGTTCTGTGATCGAAACAGTATCGATGGAAGAAGCACAGGAAATGGTCGAACAGGGCGATCCAAAGACCTACATCATTGACGTTCGCAATCCTAAAGAAGTAGAAGAAAAGAAAATTCCGGGCAGCCTAAATATCCCTCTACTCTTAATACGTAAGAACCTGACCAAGCTTAAACCTGAAGGGGTCTACGTCATGGCCTGTGACGGCGGCAAGCGCGCCGAGTTGGGTGCATACATCTTGAACGAGAATGGCTTTTCCGCCTACGTACTAAATCAGGTAAGCGAATCATAGGGGTACACTGCCGTGGCAGAAAATTGTCTATTCTGCAAAATTGCCAGTAAGCGCATACCTGCCGATGTCATTTTTGAAGATGACAAAGTAGTTGCTTTCAAAGATATTGAGCCCCAGGCACCTGTACACATATTGGTTATACCCAAAGTTCATATACCCACGATCAATGGCCTCTCGGATGCTTCACTGGCCGGGCACCTCGTGCTTACCGCAACCTCACTTGCTTCACAGTTAGGTATCAGCGAATCGGGATACCGACTGGTTATGAATTGCAACGAAGATGGTGGCCAAACGGTGTTCCATATCCATCTACATATTCTTGGTGGTCACCAGCTGACCAGTATGGTTTGATAATGTCACGATCAGTGTTGGATCAGCTCATTTGCGAATTTGATCGTGCACTAAAGATCAGCACTGGCTCACTTAAAACCGCGTCAAGGCAATCTCCCGCCCACACGATTCAAGACAAGTCACTTTCCGAGAAGGACCAATCGAAATCAGCGAGACTTATGCGAGTCAATCACACAGGAGAGGTTTGTGCTCAGGCGTTATATCAGGGACAGGCCCTGACTGCCCGAAATAGTGCGGTCACAGGCATCATGCAACGCGCCGCAGAAGAAGAGTGCGATCACCTGGTTTGGTGTGAAACACGCTTGGCTGAACTGAACACCCGAACCAGCTTCCTAAATCCGCTTTTTTATGTAGGATCAACGGCAATGGGTGCCTTTGTTGGCGCGCTGGGTGATCGAACTAATCTCGGTTTTCTTGCCGCAACAGAAGATGGTGTCGTGCAGCACCTGTCAAATCACTTAACTGAACTTCCAAAAGATGACCACAAATCTCGCGCTATTGTCACTTTGATGCGTGAAGATGAATCTCGTCATGCCCATCACGCAATTGAATCTGGCGGTCGCGCTTTTCCGCCATTGGCCCGAAGCATCATGAATGGCATGTCAACGTTAATGACCAAAACCACTTACTGGTTTTAATCTCCGTTGGCAATCGGCGGGTGATAGATCATCTGCACCCGTGTACCGGCAGGGTCTTCGCAGTAAAAACTACGAGCACCATCACGATGCGTTTTGGGTTCAGTGAGAGTCTTGACACCCTGTTCGCGCATAAACTCAAACCAATCATCGATTTTCGAAACATCGTTGATAAAAAAACCAATATGATCGAGCGCAGTATCTCGTTTCACACCCGGTCCTCTATGCAAGGCCAGGTTGTCATTGCCAGAGGTTAAATAGACACTGTCCTGGTCGGGGCGCCACTCCACACTCATCCCCAACAACTCAGTGTAAAAATTTTCTGCGCTCTCGAGGTCTTGCACAAAAAGCGCAATATGCCTCATGCCATTGGTGTTACCGGGACGATTCATTTCAGACGCTCACGATTTCGTAGTCATGTGTAATATCGACATCACCCTTGGCTAACATTATTGACGCGGAGCAATATTTTTCTGCCGACAAACTCACCGCCCGCTTCACCTGATTCTCCTTAAGATTCTTGCCTTTGATGATGAAATGCACATGAATCCGTGTAAACACACTCGGAATCTCATCTGCACGATCAGCCGATACTTCTACGACACAATCTTCCACTTCCTGTCGTGATTTTTTTAAAATCGACATAACATCAAAGCTAGTACAACCCCCAAGTCCCATTAACATGAGCTCCATAGGTCGAACACCTATATTCCTGCCACCTTCGCTCGGTGGCCCCTCGCAGACAACGGCGTGCCCGCTGCCAGATTCGATCAGGAACTGTACCCCATCGACCCATTTTACTGTTGCCTTCATCAATACTGACCGCCTGTAAAAGCCCGTATAGTAGCGAGTTCATCGCCATTGGACCAGTTTTCCATTACTTCCATAGTCGGTCAGCACTTGTTTTCATAAGATTGCAGTCGTAACCTACTCACACTTCTATCACAGGCCACATCATGGTTAGTCTGACACTTTCATCGCCCACTTTTGGCAACATGGAAGATTTCCTCTCCCTTGCGCACAAGCGCAGGTATCCACGCTGAAGTACGATTATCTAAGCGGGAGAAGACAGCGACTCCATCTACTACATCACCAAGGGCTCGGTCACCGTACTGATTGAAGATGATACTGGCCGCGAAATCATTATTGCCTATCTCAACGAAGGAGATTTCTTTGGTGAAATGGCAATGTTCGGCGAAGGCACAAGAACTGCCTGGGTAAAAGCCAAAACAGGATGCGAGGTTGCTGAACTTGGATACACGAAATTCGCTGAAATCAGCCGCGGCGATAGCGGCATGCTTTACGAGCTAGCAAGCCAACTCGCAGAGCGACTTGGTAAAACTACGCAAAAGGTAGGTGACCTCGCCTTCCTGGACGTAACCGGACGTGTCGCTCGAACATTGCTCGACCTTTGCAAAGAACCCGATGCCCTCACTCATCCGGATGGTATGCAGATCAAGATTACCCGCCAGGAAATTGGCCGTATCGTTGGCTGCTCAAGAGAGATGGTTGGTCGAGTACTAAAAACCTTAGACGATCAGGAGCTCGTGTCGGTCAAAGGTAAGACGATGGTGGTGTTTGGCACCCGGTAGTATTAACCGAATAATGCTTTTAGTTTGATCCCTGGATTCTCTTCACGCATCAAGGACTCACCCACAAGAAACCCCGCAACGCCTGCCTCACCCAGTTGCTCAACTTGTTCTTTTGCTGAAATACCACTTTCGCTGATGACTAATATATGCGCAGGAATTTTTTCTAGAAGACTAAGCGTTGTATCCAGGGATACCGTAAATGTACGTAGATCACGATTGTTTATACCAATCAGCTTCGGTTCAAGTGATAGGGCAAGTGCCAGTTCCTGTTCATCATGAACCTCGATAAGTACGTCAAGCCCAAGGCTATCCGCAAGACTCGCCAAAGACTGCAATTCGTCCAACTCAAGAATCGCAACGATCAACAAAATGCAGTCTGCACCAATCAATTTCGCTTCGTATACCTGATACGAATCTACAGTAAAATCTTTACGTAATACCGGTAGCTGGCAGGCTTCCCGGGCTTGTTGTAAAAACAGATTACTACCCTGAAAAAAAGCTTCATCGGTTAATACAGATAAACAAGTCGCGCCGGCCTCCGCATAACTTCTGGCAATAGCTTCAGGAATGAAATGCTCCCGAATAACCCCTTTTGACGGTGATGCTTTTTTGATCTCAGCGATAACTACTGGACTACCCGACTCGCGCTGCTGCCTGATCCGGTCAACGAATCCCCGAGTTTCAGACTCTAACTCGTTCGCTCTAAGTGTAATGTCCACCAGCGATAATGATTGTTGATCACGTTCAACTTCCCGCCATTTTTGCGCAACGATCTTTTTTAATATACCCGGCGTATCAGCCATTGTCAGAGACCTGCTGTGTAAAGTCGGCAAAATCCTTCATCTTCTCCATTGCCAATCCACTTCCTATTGCATCGCTGGCCATCTCCACACCATTTTTCAGGGAATTCGCCTTACCAGAGACATAAATGGCAGCACCGGCATTCAAAATGACGAAATCCGTCGCAGCCTCATTGCTCCCATCCAGTGCTTGTTTAACCAGCACTAAAGATTCCTCGGCATTCTCTACTCGAAGCGAGTCGATCGACTGGCGCCTGCATCCGAATTGTTCGGGTTCTATCTGGTATTCTCTGATCTCCCCATTCTTTAATTCTGCAACCGCAGTTGAAGCAGCAATACTAATTTCATCCAAACCGTCATCAGAATGCACCACCATGACATGTTTACTGCCAAGGTACTGCAAAACTTCTGCAATCGGCTGCACCCAGCGCTTATCATAAACACCAAGCAACTGACGCTCCGCACCAGCTGGATTGGTCAGCGGGCCCAACAAATTAAAGATGGTTCGCACAATCATTTCTCGACGAGCACCAATGGCGTGCTTCATGGCACTATGGTGCGAAAGCGCAAACAAAAATCCTACACCAACAGTGTCAATACATCTGGCCACCTGTGCAGGTTCAAGCATAATGTTAGCGCCCGATGCCTCTAAGAGATCCGCGCTACCGCTCTTACTACTCGCTCCACGATTCCCGTGCTTAGCGACCCTGACGCCTACCGCAGCAGCTACAAATGCGCTTGCTGTTGATACGTTAAACTTGTTCGACCCACTTCCCCCAGTTCCGCAGGTATCAACAAGCCCTTGAATATCAACACTAACCGGCGTTGCCAGTTGGCGCATCACCGTAGCCGCCCCGGTAATTTCCTGAACTGTTTCTCCCTTGATCCGCAGTCCAACCAAAAATCCGCCAATCTGCGCCGGCGTCGCTTCACCGGTCATGATTAAGTTCATCACTTCGGTCATTTCCTGCTGGTTCAGGTCATCTGCTTCGATGACTCTTGCTATTGCGGTTGGAATATCCATCATGCATCCCCTTTTTCGGTTTGTTGTTGAACAAAATTTGCCAGCAGAGCATGGCCGTGTTCCGTTAATACGGATTCAGGATGAAATTGCACACCCTCAACTGACAGCGCTTTGTGGCGAAGCCCCATGATTTCATCCTTCTCGCCATCCTTCATAGTCCACGCTGTCATTTCCATAGAATCAGGTACTTCGTCAACGATCAACGAGTGGTACCGCGTTGCCGTAAATGGACTTGGTAAATTCTCAAATACGCCATCACCCGTATGATAAATTTCTGAAGTTTTACCATGCATAACTTCTCGAGCCTTCACAATACGACTGCCGAATACCTGACCTATACTCTGATGCCCAAGGCATATGCCGAGGATCGGAATCTTGTCAGAAAACGCTGACACTATCTGCATCGAGATTCCCGCTTCATTTGGCGTGCAGGGACCAGGTGATATCACGATGTGATCGGGGGCTATAGACACAATCTCTTCTATAGTAGTTTCATCATTTCGCTTAACCACCACTTCCTGGCCTAACTCATAAAGATATTGCACGATGTTATAGGTGAATGAATCATAATTATCGATCATCAAAATCATCGTGTTTTCTCCCCAATGACCGGGCGAGATTCTTCTTTATCGAATACTCGTGGATTCTCTTCAGCGCTCTCAAATCCAGATTCCGCAATCGTCGCTGCACGGAAAATCGAACGCGCCTTGTTCATCGTTTCCTTCCATTCCAATGCGGGTATCGAATCTGCCACAATACCGGCACCAGCCTGGATATAAAGTTTGTGATCCTTGATAACCGCGGTTCGAATCGCTATCGCGGTATCCATATTGCCATTCCAGGAGAGATAGCCGACGGCCCCACCAAACACACCGCGTTTTTCTGGTTCAAGTTCATCGATAATCTCCATTGCTCGCACTTTCGGCGCACCGCTTAACGTACCGACTGGTAGGGTTGCACGTAACAGGTCAATTCCAGTGACTTCGGGTCGAACTCGCCCCCTGACATTGGACGCGATATGCATGACATGTGCATAGCGCTCCACAATCATCATCTCACTAACCTCAACCGTTCCGGGAACACAGACTCGCCCGATATCATTGCGTCCAAGATCGATAAGCATCAGATGTTCTGCAAGCTCTTTAGGATCTGCCAGCAGCTCTTTTTCGAGGGCAAGATCTTCTTCATCATCGCGACCTCGCCGACGCGTACCCGCTAACGGCCGCACCGTCACTTCGCCCTCATCCAGGCGCGCCAGAATCTCCGGCGAAGACGATACGATCTGGAAATCCTCAAGGTCCATAAAATACATATATGGAGAGGGATTGAGCCTGCGCAAAGCTCGATACAAATGCAGCGGATCGCTCTCAAAGGTCACTGACATTCGCTGCGATAAAACCACCTGCATGGTGTCACCCGCAACAATGTACTCTTTGATTTTCTCGACATCCTGCTGAAATTTCTCTTCACCATAGCTCGATACAAAATCGGCTTCATGAATGGCAGGCCCCCTGACAGGCTTTCTGATCTCTGGGGGGACTTCCGAGTTAAGTGCGGCCTGCATTTCATCCAGACAACGGGTGGATTTTTCCAGTGCGTCAGGATCATCAGCTTGCGCATGGGTGATAAGATGAATTTTTGCTTCAACGTTGTCAAAAACAATAACTTCATTGGAAACCATCAATAGGATATCAGGGCAACCAATCGTATCCGGTGGTGCGGAATCGCGTAGTTTACGCTCTACGAACCTAACCGTGTCATAGCCAAAATAGCCGACCAGGCCACCCGTATAAATCGGCAGGTTTGGAATATCCGGATATCGAAACTGTTTCCTGAAATTCTCAACAAAATCCAGCGGATCATCGGTAGTAAGGCTCTCGATCACTTGACCACCCTTTTCAATGGACACCGCACTGCCACAAATTCTTATAATCTGACTGGATGGTAAACCTACCACCGAGTAACGAGACCACTTCTCGCCACCCTGGGCTGCAGATTCCAGCAGATAACTGTAGGGACCACGGGCAACCTTGGTATAACAGGACAACGGCGTATCGAGATCAGCAAAGATCTCTCTGGTGATGGGGATGTGGTTATAGCCCTCGGCTACTAGCTGGGCATAGTCTTTTGGAGTCATAAGTTATCTCCGGTACAACAACAATAGTTCAAACGAAATGGGGCAAGCCCCGGTGATATAGCTGGTGTGTTAGATCACCATCGCCAGGAAAGGAACGCCCAATTACTTGGGAGGGCGTACGTTCGAAAAAAGTTGTACGTTCGAAACATTGAGATAACTCTTGTTGTTAAGCGTAAGCTTAAAGAAATGCTGTTAATACTACAACTCCGCTAATCTGGCGCGCATCGCCGCTATGGTCTCAACGTAATCATCCGTGTTGAATATCGCTGACCCCGCCACAAAGGTATCAGCGCCTGCTGCAGCAATTTCAGCGATATTGTCTATCTTCACGCCACCATCGATCTCGAGGCGAATATCAGCACCAGATTGGTCAATCAGCTCTCTGGCGCTCTGCAGCTTAGACAAAGTCCCTTCAATAAACTGCTGACCACCAAATCCTGGATTCACGGACATGATGAGCACCATATCGATCTTATCCAAGACGTAATCCAAATACCGCAGCGATGTCGAGGGATTGAATACCAATCCACACCGACAGCCACCTTCGCGAATCAGCTCAAGTGAGCGGTCAATATGCTCACTGGCTTCTGGATGAAATGTTATATAGCTCGCACCCGCTTCTACAAAATCACCGATAATCCGGTCAACTGGCTTAACCATAAGGTGCACATCGATGGGAGCTGTGACGCCATAGTTACGCAGCGCTTTGCATACCATGGGTCCAATAGTAAGACTGGGAACATAATGGTTATCCATGACATCAAAGTGAATTATATCTGCACCTGCGGCCAGCACAGACTCCACTTCCTCGCCTAAACGGGCAAAATCCGCTGACAGAATCGACGGCGCAATCAAATGTTCCACAAATCTCTCCTCATTTTTCGAAGTGCCGACTTACTGCCTGATATCGCTCAATCGTACCAACATCCTGCCAAAAGCCCCTATAGTGCTCACCAGTAAGTCGACCTCTTTCAATCGCACGATCCATCAGCAATCTTAGCTTGAATGGACCACTTGGGGTGTCATTGAATAGTGCAGCAGAGTAGAGGCCAATGCCAGCATAGGTCAGACATTTTGTACTAAAGCCCAGGTTGCCTTTTTCATCGAGGGAAAAATCTCCCGTCGGATGATGATTCGGATTATCAACCAAAACTAAATGAGCATCCCCATCACCTAAGGTCTCTGGCAGATTCGATAGCTCAAAATCACACACGGTGTCTGCACTGACCACGATAAATTCTTCCCCCAACAACGGCAAGGCGAGCTTAATACCGCCTCCTGTCTCAAGCAGCTCAGGTTCAGGAGAGTACTGGATATCAATGCCCCGGTTGCTGCCATCACCCAACGCTGTCATTAACATATCACCGCAATGCCAAGTATTGATTACAAATTCACGATATCCAGCATCCACAAACCGATCAATCCAGCGACCGATAAGCGTTTCTCCGCCTACCATCAACATTGGCTTGGGCAAATTCTGCGTCAATGGTAGGAGCCTGCGGCCTTCGCCGGCAGCAAGTAGCATTACTTTCATAGGCGAACATACTCTGCACTGTTCATTCTCGGCATGACATTTTCCTGCAGCCAAGCTCCGAATCCCTTTAACTCTGAATACCGTTCGCAAACTTCCGATAAATACTGAAGCACAAGCGGTATATCAGCGAGATAACCCGGTTTGCCATCCCTAATATTGAGCCGTGAAAAAATCCCGGCACATTTTAGGTGGCGTTGAAACCCCATAAAATCGAACCATCGCATGAATGTCGTTTCAGACACTGAAGCCTCCAACTGCCCCGCCATAACCAGCCTTGCTCGATACGCTAAAACCCAGCGTTCTATCTGATCGGTAGGGAACTTGTGATAACAATCTTTCAACAACGATACCAAATCGTAGGTTATTGGCCCAATTACCGCGTCCTGAAAATCAATAACTCCTGGATTCGGCTCCGCAACCATAAGGTTTCTACAATGATAGTCTCTGTGTACAAATACCTGGGGTTGACTGGTTGCATTTGTAATCATCAGCCTGAAAACCTCACCCAACATATTTGGCGCACGGTCGATGTCTAACTGCCGAGCTAAAAACCACTCGGGAAATAAGTTCATCTCGTCGTGCAATAATATTTCATTATAGGGATCCAGCCTCGCTGGAATCTGTTGCATCTTGGCGAGAGCCGAAAATGCATCCTGATAAAGCGGCTCAATCTGGGCGATATCATCCAGCCTATCGAAATATAAATCTTCCCCAAAGTCCTTTATCATCATGAAACCGTTATCTGGGTCATGCTCATAGACATCAGGTACATTGAGTCCAGCTGACGCCAGCAAAGCAGCAACTATGATAAATGGTCGGCTGTCTTCCATCGCTGGTGGAGCATCAACAAAAATGAAGCTGGGATCACCGGAGTAACGGAAATATCGTCGAAAACTTGCATCATCGGAAGCGGGCTGTAGGCTAAAACCCTGAGGCAATTTCAAACCACGATCTTCCAACATTCCCTGAGCCCAGGCATCCACGGCACTTTTACGGGAATCATTAGCTGACATCGACAATCGCTCCTTTAACCATGGCATGGTTTAATGCATTATCATCCAACATCTTTATTAGCCTACTCCAGTGTGAAAACCGCAACCGTTATCCTTTTGGTTCTATCGTTGAACCCCTCTCAAAGCTTGCCTGAAACGCCTACCAGGGCAGCGATGCAGGATTGGGTTCCTAAAGGAACTACATCCGACACAATCCCCTGGTACTGCGACGGACACTATAAACAACCGGCATCAATTAATGCTAATCAAGGCGAGGTGATTATAGGCACTGCGGATGATGCCTTGCACGTGGCAAATCACTCTACATCTCTTAACGGCAACGTTGCGATTGATGCTCAGGGCCGACAGATAAGAGCGAGCCATCTAACATTGGACAGCGCCACAGATATTATAACCGCTGACGGTCCAGTTACCTTACGTGAAGACGGATTATTGCTCAAAGGTGACCATGCCAGCGGGAACCTTTTCGCTGGTACCGGTGTCATGGACAACGCCACTTTTTTGTTACACCAGAGCCGCATGCGCGGTACCGCCCGCACCATTGTCAAACGAGCCGACGATACCCTTGTTATCGAAGATGGAACTTTCACCCGCTGCGACCCCGATAGCAATCAGTGGCAGTTTAAGAGTGCAGACATAAAGCTTATGCAGGCTAAGGGCTATGGTGTCGCCAGGAATGCCACCGTACGGATAAAGGGCGTGCCAATCGCCTACTTCCCTTATATCAGGTTCCCTTTGGACGATCAGAGATATTCAGGCTTTCTGATGCCAAGTGCAGGTCACGATGGCGATGGCGGCACAGATATTGCTATCCCCTATTACTTTAACCTATCACCCAATTACGATGCGACCTACACATTCAGATCGCTTTGGAAACGGGGGCTTATTCACGACACAGAGTTCCGCTACCTCAACGATTTCTCCAGTAATTTTATCAACCTCGCCTATTTGCACGAAGATGACAAGTATGCCGCACCCCGCAGTGGTGCTTTTGATAAACAGGATCGATGGTTACTGTATTTCAATCATGTCGGGGCCTGGTCCCGTCGGTGGCGAAGCCTTATCAACTATGGCGCCCTGTCTGACGTTTCTTATCTAAGGGATATTGGTGGTGACATTGATGCTTCCACACAGGAAACCAATAAGAGTTTTCAATCTCTTGGAACCAACATACCTGCATTACGCCGATTAGCGCGGCTCACCTATCGTCATCACAACTGGTACGCTGAACTTAGTGCTAGAGGTTATCAATCCCTCACTAGCAACGCTTCAAAACAATATTCCCGCCTCCCACAACTTATTGTAAACGTTAAGGAAAAGCTTTCAATTTTCGATGTGACGGTGCGTAGCCAGTTTTCCCGGTTCGACAAAGACAACGAAAATGTGCGCGGCATCTTAGCAACCGTCGGCAACAGATTCGTCACCGAGGCCAGTATAAAAACAGATTTCAGAGCACCCTGGGGCTTTGTTAAGCCGGAACTTGGTGTAATTCATCGCAGTTACGACTTAACTGATACACCAACTACCGCTAGAACAAACCCGGATATCACAATTCCTTTCGTGGCTTTGGACTCCGGGCTGATCTTTGATCGATTTTTTTCCTGGGGCAATCGTAATCTATTGCAGACACTCGAACCTCGGCTCTACCTGCTGTACGTTGCGGAAAAATTCCAAGATGACCTCCCTCGCTTCGATACGGCTGCTTCTAGACCAGGATTTTCAACCATGTTCAGGCGAAATCGCTATTCAGGCTATGACCGAGTAGGAGACGCTCAACAAGCCAGCATTGGTATTACCTCCTCGCTTTTTGACGCCAGAACGGGGGCTGAGTTCCTAAAGGCCAGCGTCGGACAAATCATCTATTTCGAGGATCGGCAGGTTATTTTTAACCCTGGACGCGCGTACGATCCATCAGCAGGTTCCTCTGCGCTATTCACCCAGGCCCGGCTCAGGCTCAACCAAAGACTAAGTATTACCGGGTCCTATGAGTTCGAGTCGAGAGCTTCTCGCTCAAACAGAGGAAAGTTATCACTAAAGTATCGTGGACCTGACAATAGAAGAATCGTCAATCTAAACTATACTTATACAAATCCAGAAGTTCAGAATCCAGCTCGATTTCAAAATGCCGAGGAATCCGACCTGTCGTTCATCTGGCCTTTAAAGGGCAAATGGAGCTTGCTCGGTAGATGGAACTTTGGCTGGGATAAGAATCAAACCCTAGAGTCTCTCGTTGGCGTCGAATACAATGACTGCTGTTGGAAAACCCGTCTTGCTTATCGGCGCTACCAGGAAGAGCCACTGACAATTTCCGTAACCGTCAGTGACCCCGTCACAGGGAGCACGTCGGTTGAGAGCGGACTACAATACCGCTCCGATTCAGGTTTCTTTTTTGAATTTCAGCTTAAGGGCTTGTCAACATTAGGGAAAAGGCTGGACACGTTACTTGAGGACTCCATACCCGGATACCGGCGCAGAGAGGATACAATTGAATAAAAAATATTTACGACCAATAAATAGAATCCTGTTATTCACGACGATGTTATTGACACTGTCTGAAGCAAACAGCTCGCTCGTTCTGCTCGACCGAATCGCAGTGGTTGTCGATGAAGATGTCATCATGCTTTCTGAAGTCGAAGAACGACTAGCTGCGGTAAAAGCACAGATAACAGCGAATGCCGAAGCTCCCCCTGAAGATGTATTGACTGAACAGGTGATAGAACGCCTGATCATCGAGCACCTACAGCTCCGGACAGCCGAAAGAGCTGGCATGCGCGTCAGCGATGCAGAACTAAACGACACAATTCAGCGTATCGCCGCGCAGAATAATCTCTCGCTGTCTCAATTTCAGCAGGCAATCGAACAGGATGGCATGTCCTACGTAGCAATGCGGGAACAGGTAAGACGGGAAGTTACCATCAGCCAGGTACAACAAGGTGTCATGGGCAGCCGCATCGAGATCTCTGATCAGGAGATGAAGAATTTTCTTGCGTCAGAATTAGGTACAGCGATCGTCGCCGACGAATACCGACTTGCACACATACTCCTTACTATACCTGAGGATGCCAACGCCAGTGAGATCTCTGCAGTTAGAACACAGGCCCTTAATCTTATTGCACGGTTCGAAAACGGAGAAAGTTTTCAGGCTCTGGCAATTGAACATTCTGCAGGTCAAAACGCATCCAACGGCGGCGATCTTGGTTGGCGCAAACCTTTCCAGTTACCGACGATATTCGCTGACATCACGCCGGAGATGGCGATCGGTGAAACCAAAGGGCCGATCAAGAGCGGCAGCGGTTTCCATGTCATTACACTAACAGACAAACGTGGTGCAAAAACCCAGGGGCAGATTGCACAAACACGCGCACGACACGTGCTTGTGAAACCGAGTGAAATTCGATCGGATGCTGAAGCGCGGGAACTAGCGGAAAACCTGCGCACTGAAGTAAGTAATAGCCGCGATTTTGAGGAAATCGCCAAGCTTCACTCTGAGGATCCTGGGTCAGCGCTCAATGGCGGCGACCTCGACTGGAATCAGGCGGGGATTTTTGTTCCGGAATTCGAAACCATGATACATACGCTGGATCTACATGTATTGAGCCCAGTGTTTAAAACATCTCACGGTTATCATTTCCTTGAAGTAACAGGCCGCCGGATCGAGGATTTCAGCGAGCAATTCCAACAAAACATGGCTGCAGAATATCTACGAAACCAAAAATTCGAGGAAGAATTGAATAGCTGGCTCCGGGAAATAAGAGAAGAGGCCTTTGTCGATATCAGAATTTAGCGTGCCATTATCTTGACCGCACGAAAGCGTTTTGGACAAAACTTTCTTACCGATCCAGTCTCGATCCAACGGATTGTCGATACGATCAATCCTCAGGCAAACCATCATATTCTTGAAATCGGCCCTGGCTATGGTGCTATTACCAAGGCATTGATTAGTAGTGGCTGCCATCTGGTTGCTATCGAAATAGATAGGGACCTCGTGGCCAGTCTAGACAGCATGTATGGGTCGCAACTACAGATACTCTCTGAAGATGCACTCAAAGTAGACTACGCTTCGATTTGCTCACCTCATCGCTATCGTGTCGTAGGCAACCTCCCTTACAACATATCGACGCCCTTGTTGTTTAAACTATTCTCATCTATTGAACACTTTTCAGATATGACGTTTATGCTTCAGGAAGAAGTGGTCAATCGGATCTGTGCGGATTCTGGTGCATCGAACTACGGCCGCCTGTCCGTCATGAGTCAATATTTTTGTACACCTGAGAAACAGTTCAAAGTCGCCCCGACGGCCTTTAATCCGCAACCAAAAGTGACCTCTGCAATCGTTAGCCTGACACCTCATCAACATCCTGTACGAGCCAAAAGCCTAGAATGCCTGGAGAAGATTGTCTTGAGTGCCTTCAATCAAAGGCGCAAGACAATCCGCAACGCACTCAAATCATTCTTAAATGCAGAAGATTTTGAGTTCCTGGAAATAGATTCTGGCCGAAGACCTCAGACAATACATCTTAGTGAATACATAAAGTGCGCTGATCTCGTATGGCAACGGCAACAATCATGAGCACCTATATTTTTGGTGATATCCAGGGCTGTTATGACGAACTGCTAGCGCTGCTAGAACAGGTGCATTTTGAGCCCGACGTCGATCGACTCTGGTTTGCTGGTGATTTAATCAACCGTGGTCCAAAAAACCTGGAAACCATGCAATTCATCATGGGGCTTAACGATCCAATCGTCGTTCTTGGCAATCACGACCTGCACTTCCTGGCAGTCGCTATGGGTGCCCAGGATGTCATGCCGACCGATACGATCGCAGACATACTCGATAGCCAGCAATCGTCCCAAATTGTCGACTTTATAAGAGTTCAAAAACTCGCGCATCACGACCCAGCCAGCGGGTTTACCATGGTACATGCGGGGATTCCGCCATTCTGGGATCTGCCAACGTTATTGCGGCGTGCAAATGAGGTAGAGTCTGTACTCTCTGGAACAGCGTTCGAAAGATTCTTAACAGATATGTACGGTAATGAGCCATCAAAGTGGAAAGATGAGCTAACCGGCAATACCCGTTTGCGAGTCATCACCAACTATCTGACCAGACTTCGCTATTGCGATACTGATGGCACGCTGGAACTAAAACACAAGGCCAGCAAGAGACCACAAGGTTTTGAACCCTGGTTTAATATTCAACGGACAACTGCAATGAAAATAGTCTTTGGACACTGGGCGGCATTAGACGGCGTCACCAATCAGCCCAACATTGTTGCACTTGATACTGGCTGTGTTTGGGGACGCAAACTGACCGCGATGCGACTTGAAGACAGACAGATTTTTTCCACACCTGCCCGCAAAACTTATCAACTATAATGACACCATCAACAAAGAGTTTTATCTGATGGATACTTATCTGGTAGGTGGTGCGGTTCGAGATCAGCTCTTGGGGCTGCCTGTAGCGGATAAAGACTGGGTAATAGTCGGCGGTACCGCTGAAGAATTACAAAGCCGTGGATTTCAACAGGTCGGCAAGGATTTTCCTGTCTTTTTGCATCCCGATAGCTTTGAAGAGTACGCACTCGCAAGAACGGAGAGAAAAACCGGGGCTGGGCACACAGACTTTGAATGCGATGCCGGACCAACGGTAACGCTGGATCAGGACCTGTATCGTCGCGATCTCACTATCAACGCCATCGCACAAAACGAACATGGCGAACTCATTGACCCCTATGACGGCCAAACTGATCTCAATAACAAGATTTTGCGCCATGTATCTCCTGCATTTTCAGAAGACCCCTTGCGCATTCTGCGGGTCGCGAGGTTTAACGCGCGGTTCCCAGAATTTACGACTCATCCGGAAACTTTCGAACTCATGCGCATGATGGTTCAAGAGCAAGTCCTTCGCGATCTAACACCGGAGAGGGTGTTTTCGGAATCTGAAAAAGCCCTCGCCACAAACCACCCGTATCTTTACTTCCAGATTCTCGCTGACCTTGGTGCACATCAGTTTCTCTGGGCAGAAATTCAACCGGAGAATATCGCTCGACTAAAACAGTGGCAGTCTGACAATAATTCCATCCATGCCTTTGTCATTCTGGCAAACGGTTTAACGGAGAAACAAATACAAGATATAACCAGCAAGCACAAATTCCCTAAAATATATTGTGAACTAGCGTCGTTAACGACTAGGTTCTACGGGCCTTGGCAGAAAACTGACATTTCAGGGGAGAACATAGTTGGCTATCTCCATGAAATGGATGCACTTCGTAGACCAGAACGATTTATAGCAGTTTGTGAACTCGCCGCAGCGAGTTACCGGGCAGATGGAAACAACCTGGTAGAGCCCGACCCCTGGAAGGACTATCTTGACACAGCGACTACAGTGACCAGCAAGGATGTCGACCAGGATCTTACCGGCGCTGATATCAGCCATGCAATTCGACTCGAACAAATCAGACGAGTCAACGAACTGCTGTGAGCCAGCCTGTCGTTCTGATAACAGGCGCTGCAAGACGCATCGGCGCCGTCCTCGCAAGGCACTTCCATAGCTCAGGATATGACGTCGTTCTGCACTACAATCGTTCGCGTAGCGAAGCGCAATCACTTTGTGACGATCTTGAGACAGCTCGCCCCAACTCGGCTACAATGTTACAAGCGGACTTCGTACAGACAACGGACTGGCAGGCTTTTCTTAAGCAGAGCCTTTCTCACTGGGGCCGTGTAGATGTCCTCATCAACAATGCGTCCAGCTTCTATCCAACCCCCACTGGAAATATCGACGAAGATGCCTGGCAGGATCTTATCGGTTCAAATCTTCGCGCGCCCCTGTTTCTCAGTCAGGCATTCGCGCCAACTCTAAAAACCGTCAGAGGCAATATCATCAACATTATTGATAGCAACAGAACACTGAAAAACTATTTGGTCTACAGTATTGCCAAAGCTGGACTTTCCACGCTTACAGACAGTTTAGCGAAAGAACTGGCACCTGAAGTCAGAGTCAATGGCATCGCACCAGGGTCAATACTATGGCCAGAAGTGAATCTATCAAAAGAAGCAAAGACAAAAATGTTAAGTAAGATTCCTCTCGGTAGACAAGGCAAAGCGGAGGACATTGCCGAGACTGCATTGTTTCTTGCGAATTCGGCTTATATCACTGGGCAGATCATCAACGTCGATGGCGGCCGATCCCTTGGTTGAAAGAATCAGGACGGCTTCGAAGATTCTCTGGCAACAGCACGATAACCAATATCAGAACGGCAATATTTGTCGGCATAACTTATCTGGCCGTTAATCTCATAGGCTTTCTGCTGTGCCTGGCAAACGGTTTGGCCCAGCGTCGTAATTGCAAGTACTCGACCACCATTGGTCAGCACTTTACTATCTTCAAGTACGGTACCGGCATGAAATACTTTGCCATCCATTGAGGAATCCAGGCCACTGATCTCATCGCCTTTACGGTAATCATTGGGATATCCGCCCGCTGCTAGTACCACAGCGAGTGCGACCTGTGGTGAAAACTCAATCTGTTTGCCTGCAAGGTTACCGTCAATTGCAGCATTGCATAGAGCAACCAAATCAGACTGCATCCGCATCATCATGGGCTGCGTTTCCGGGTCTCCAAAACGACAATTGAACTCAATCACATTCGGATTGCCCGCCTCGTCGATCATTAATCCCGCATATAGGAATCCAGTATAGGCAAACCCCAGATCACGCATGCCTGCAATCGTCGGTTCGATCACCCGATCTATGATGCGCTGATGAACCGTGGGTGTCACCACCGGTGCTGGAGAATATGCACCCATACCGCCAGTGTTTGGCCCCTTATCGCCATCAAAGATCGCTTTATGGTCCTGGGATGACGCAAAGGGAACGAAGTTCTCACCATCAGCGATAACGATGAAACTCGCTTCCTCTCCTTCGAGGAACGCTTCGATAACCACACGTTGTCCTGCCTCCCCGAATCGTTGGTCCGCCATCATCTCTCGGATGGTTTTTTCAGCATCAGAATGGCTCTGCGCAATCACAACGCCCTTACCTGCTGCCAGACCATCGGCCTTGATAACCATCGGCAGATCCATCCCATGGGAAAATTCAATAGCTTCGTCCATATTCTCGAAACTGCCATAGGCAGCGGTTGGAATGTTGTATCTATTTAGGAAATCTTTGGTAAAACTCTTTGAACCTTCCAGTTGTGCAGCACCGGCACCTGGACCAAAGCATCTCAAGTTCGCCGCTGTGAACTGATCCACAACACCTGCAACCAGAGGGGCTTCAGGACCAATAATCGTAAGAGCAATCTGCTCTTTCCTGGCAAACGCTATTTGACCTGGAATGTCCATAACGTCGATATCGACATTGCTAACACCCGGTTCAGTCGCTGTGCCGCCATTTCCAGGGGCAACAAAAACCCTGTCTACCTCAGGCGATTGTATAACGCGCCAGGCTAACGCATGCTCGCGACCACCGCTGCCAGTTATCAGTACCTTCATTGGTTTATCTCAATATTCCAGTTAAGTAATCTGCAATCGCCGCGTCATAGTGCGCAACATGGCTAAATGCCTTTACAGCCAGCATAAATCGGGTTTCACGGGACAAACATCCATCATGCCTACTAAGCTCTTCGAGCACACTCCCGTAGTCATCATTGTCCACAACAACAGCCACACTCTGCATATTTTTTGCCGCTGAACGAAGCATCGTAGGACCACCAATATCAATATTTTCAATGGCGTCCTGTAGTGTGCAATCAGGAATTGCAACAGTCTCTTCAAAGGGATAGAGATTGACGACTAGCAAATCGATAGGTGTTATAGCGTGCTTGGCCATCACTTCCTGGTCCTGATCCCTACGGCCGAGTAATCCACCGTGAATCTTGGGGTGCAGCGTTTTAACCCGACCGTCCATCATTTCAGGAAATCCTGTGTACTGGGCAACCTCTTCAACCTGTAACCCTTGCTCAGACAGCAATCGATGCGTGCCCCCCGTAGACAACATGCTGATACCAAGATTAGACAGGCCTCTGGCAAATTCATCAAGACCTGTTTTATCAGAAACGCTGATCAGCGCTTGCTTAACTTTGACACTAGTCATCAACAATCCTTACATTAGTCGATAGCGAAGTAATTTTTTTCGGAGCGTTCCACGATTCAAACCAAGGATTTTTGCCGTCTGTGATTGGTTATTGCCAGTGTGTTGTAACACACACTCAAGCAACGGCGCCTCGACTTCCGCCAACACGAGGTCATATAAATTAGTCACCGGCTGGTCTCCGACCAACTCAAGATATTCTTCCACGGCGCCGTGCACCGTTCCCGAGAGCGTGCCGCTGGAAATTTTCATAGTGTCCTCGATCTAGGCTGCGAGGCTCTCGCCTCGAATGTACGCTAACTGTGAATGCAACGAGTTCAACTGGTTAAAATATGCCCGCTTTTCATTCGATTCACAAAGATAGGAAAGATACCAACCGACGTGCTTTCTCGCCACCCGTACACCGGTAATCTCACCATAAAAATCTGACAAGGCTACCAAATGTCTGCAAAGTGTCTCTATAATCTCCGCCCTGTCTGGTACCCGATACTCGTTGCCGTTTAGATATGCATCGACCTCTGCCGCAAACCAGGGTCTGCCTTGAACACTTCGACCCAGCATTACGCCATCAAGGCTATATTTCTGCATAAGGCTTTTCGCAAATTCGGCAGATGTGATGTCACCATTTCCTATCACTGGAATGGTAACAGACTGCTTAACCAGACCGATCGCATCGTAATCTACAACCCCCTCAAAACGATCTGCCCGCGTTCTACCGTGTACTGACAGGAGCTGGATACCGGATTGCTCCGCAATTTTCGCAATATTCACCGCATTTACCTGGTCTCTTGACCAGCCGAGTCGCATCTTCAAAGTTACTGGCACCTGGACAGCAGAGACCACTGTTTCCAGAATTTCCACGACGAGTTTTTCATCCCGCATCAGCGATGACCCGGCCAATTTGTTGCACACTTTTTTCGCCGGACATCCCATATTGATATCGATTATTTGTGCACCTTTCGCGACGTTTTCCGCAGCAGCCTCAGCCATCATGCCGGGATCCGCGCCAGCAATTTGAATCCAGCGAGGTTCCTTTTCGTCGTGGAACCTAAGACGTTGCTGTGATTTTCTACTGCGCCACAATTTTATATCGCTGGTCACCATCTCAGAGACCAGCCAATTCGCGCCAAACTGACGACAAAGATTTCGGAATGGCTGGTCTGTTACACCCGCCATGGGTGCAACAATAACGCGACTCGAGTGACTATAGGGCCCAATAGATAGCATGCGAAATTCTCAGAGGATTGTG
>JAQWMV010000262.1 GCA_029246605.1 Pseudomonadales bacterium
CTCGCGGCGTCCATCAGCAGGGTCATCACCTGTGTCCAAAGGAAAACGGAATACGCCGTCCATATCACTATAGACCTGCTCCCCGCCATGCTTGCCGGCTGCTATCCATCGCATATGACCACGCTCGGGCTTCGATTGATATCCTGGATGGCGGCGAGGCGAACCCTTTCACCCTCATGTATCCCGGCGGAATGCAGCACCAAGCTGTGGCAGAAGATCACGTCACCTGCCTTACCAGTGAACTCAATGGGCTGCACCTCAGACAAAATGTCGTGCAACACCTCTCTGGATTTCTCAGTCTTCACCCAGTTCAATGCCTGTGCGGAAGTGGGATAAAGACGCTGTGGTGAAGTCGGATAAACAGTGAAGCCACCTGAACTTGGCACCACATCATCAAGATAGGTAATCACCTGCAACTCTGTCATGCTTTCGTCCATATGGGGACCGAGTTTGGACTCCGCTTCACCGGCGCCCCCGTGGGGAAAGATCGAATAAATGCCTCGGTTGCGCCGAGGGCGTTTAATCGGCCCACCCAGCAATGCTTCCGCCATATAAAGTACATTCGGATGGGCGGTTGTAGCATCCACAAAATCCGGATCATGGCCGATACCATGCCAGGGCCATACATCATTGGCGGTGTGCGTCAGCTTGTGTGGCAGACGCCCGACAGGATCGCCAACGTTTGCACCCGGCCGGTCGTCTTCGGGTGACGGCCAGGCGCCCTGCCCCATCCAGTTGCGCGCCGTCGACCAGCGATTATCCTTTGGCCAGAACCGGCCAGGGGAGATCCACATCGCTGGGTCATCAGGAGACATCCTCGCTGAGGTTATGGGTGGCTGCTGCCACCACAAGTCGAGAAATGGTGCAAAGGTTTCACTGGGAATCAGGCCACGCTTGATCAAATAACCGGTCCTGCGGAAGTGCTCGATCTCCTCAGGTGTCAGTCCCAATTGATCGGCACCGGTTGGGTCGTCTTCTACCGGTGTCGGGACCGGTACCGCCGGATAGGATTTATTGGTACGAAACGCAGCTTCCGGACTCCTCGGTTCAGGCACTGAATTCGCTAAGCGGTTATCGGGCATTGACTCTCCATAACATAAAACAGGCGCCGTTCAATTAGACGTCCGTGAAACGACGCACCTCACGGTTACTATAGCTTCAGTCCAGGCATTGCGATAGGGGAATGCCTGCCTGGCATTGCCTGAGTATAGAATGAGGAATCGCTGTCAAAGCACGTCTGATATCAGACGCCACGTAACTACCTGGGGATTACCCGTGAAAATTTCTTCTGTAAAAGCAGTACCTGCTTCTGCCCAAAATCGCAATTTCGTATTCGTTAAGATTGAAACGGACGAAGGTATTGTTGGCTGGGGTGAAGCAACTTCTGGCCCCCTTGCCGTAGCAACCATGGTGGACGAATTCGGTAGAGTGATCACCGGCAAGGATCCCATGGAAATCGAGAAGCACTGGCAGACGCTATACCATTATTTTCATGTTCGTGGTGGTGTGGTACAGATGTCTGCTATCAGCGGTATCGAGATCGCGCTCTGGGACATAAAGGGCCAGGCACTGGGTGCGCCGGTTTACGAATTACTCGGCGGCAAGGTTCGCGATCGCATCTGGACCTACGGCAGATGGGATGGCCCGACCGTTGAAAAGTCTGTGCAGAACGCCATGAACCACATCGAGAAAGGCCTGACCGCACTCAAGGGTGACCCGTTCGAGCACCGCGGCATATTTATTGATCATGCTTCCGAGGAGCTTGCCCTTGAGAAGCTAAGAGCCGTGCGCGAGGCTGTCGGACCCGAGATCGAGTTGTTTGTTGAGGTTCATGGCAGGCTCTGTCCATCCGATGCCATTCGCGTCGGCAATCGAATGGAGGAATACAGGCCCTTTTTCTTCGAAGAACCCGTGCCACCCCAGAACCTTGATGCCTTAGAGAGAGTGGCCGACCGCATCAACATTCCCATATCGACGGGAGAACGGTTACTGACCAAATACGACTTTGCTGATCTCCTACCCAGACACGCTGTTGACCTGATACAGCCGGATATCATGTATGCCGGCGGCATACTGGAAACCAAGAAAATCGCCGCGATGGCCGAGGCTCATTACGTCGGCATACAGCCGCACAATTGTTATGGCCCATTCTCAACGCTCGCAGCGCTGCACCTGGATACCTGCACGCCAAACTTCCTGATCCAGGAAGGTGGTATTCACCCCTGGATGCCAGACGCCGTCATCGGCGACTTCCCCGTTCAAACCGATGGCTACTTCGGCATACCCCCGGGCCCGGGACTTGGCTGCGCCATGGACGAGAAGTGGTTGGCCGCGAATCCTTGGGATGAAAACGCCAAACCCTGGGTACACAGGCAAGGCAACAACCCATCACGACAGGATATTGACTGGTCTTAGTGCAATGATGAAGTACAGCCTCGATGAAGCGATTGCAGCTGTCACAGCACCCGGTCAATCCCACGAACTTTACGATGGAGAAGTGTGGGGTCGCCCCTGCAAGGTTTTCCGGAATACACCAAACTCGCTCAGAGAACTGTTCGAGTCTGCACGCAGCGATAAGACGTTCTATGTCTACAAGGATGAACGCTACACCTATGAGGAAACCTATCAACTGTCCTGCCGCGTCGCCAGGATAATCACGGAGCGTTTCTGTATCGAGAAAGGCGATCGCGTTGCCCTATCCATGCGCAACTTTCCTGAATGGGTCATCATCTTTAACGCGATCACTTCGATCGGCGGCATTGCGGTAGCCATGAATGCTCTGTGGCAAAGTGAGGAAATGGAGTTCGGTCTGAAAGACTGCGGTGCCCGATTGCTCTTTGCCGATCAGGAGCGGGTCGACCGTATGGTTCCATTTTGGCAGGACATCGACACCGACGTCATCACGGTTCGCTCGACCAATCTGCCGGAGGGAATGTGTACCCTTGATGAACTGCTCGAGGCACAGCCACCCTGCACTATGCCAGATCAATCACCGGGTCCCGATGACCGGGCGACATTGATGTATACCTCCGGTTCGACCGGGCATCCCAAGGGGGCAGTATCCAGCCACCGCAACATATTGACGGCTTTATTCTCGTGGGAACTCCAGGGTCGAATTGGCGCCTATCGGCAGTACGGTGACAACCCACCTTCACCGGTTAAACCCACACACAAGCCTGCAACGCTACTCGCAGTACCGCTGTTTCACGCGACCGGCTGCAATGCCGTCCTGCTGCAGTCCTACCGCTTGCAGCGCAAAGTGGTGAGCATGTATCGCTGGGATGCGGATGAAGCGGCCCGGCTGATCGAAGTAGAAAATATCGGCAGCCTAAACGGTCCGGCAACGATGACCGGCGATCTCGTCGCCGCAGCGAAATCCTCCGGCCGGGACCTATCGAGCCTAAACAACGTCGGCGGTGGTGGGTCGGCCCGTGCACCGGAGCAGGTACGCAGTATCGCCAGTTCCTTTGGTCGCGCGATGCCCAACACAGGATGGGGTATGACAGAAACCAACTCGATCGGTACAGGTATTGGTGGCCAGGAATATCTCGATCATCCAACGACCTCCGGACGCTGTGTGGCAGCGATAACATTGCGAGTGGCAGATGAAAACGGCAACGCGCTGCCAACCGGTGAGCGGGGCGAACTGCAGATACGTGGCGCGTCGGTCATAGAAGGTTACTGGCAACGCCCCGAAGCCACGCTTGAGGCATTCGATGGAGACTGGCTGCGCTCCGGTGATATTGCCTATGTCGATGAAGACGGCCTGGTGTACATCGTCGATCGCATCAAGGACCTGGTCATCCGTGGCGGGGAGAATATCGCATGCGCCGAGGTAGAGGCCGCGCTGTTAGAGCACCCTGACATTATCGAGGCGAGTGTATACGCGGTGCCGGATGAGCGCTACGGAGAGGAAGTCGGCACAACGATTTTTAGTGAGCGTGACATCGACCATGATGCGCTTCGAACATTCCTGGAAGATCTTATCGCCCGCTTCAAAATACCCCGCTACATTGATGTCACCACCGAGCCACTACCGCGCATCGCGTCGGGGAAGATCAACAAGAGGGAGCTGCGATCCGCAGCACCACTGCGCTTCCTGAGTAGCGATACCGCTTAATATCGGCCAGTCATCGCAACGCTTCCGCATAGAATGTAGGATGGCCCGATGACAAACAAAACTTTTGATATCGTGGTCTGGGGAGCAACCGGTTTTACTGGTCGTCTCGTGACCGAATACCTGTTCAAAACCTATGGTACAGATGGCGATCTGAAATGGGCCATCGCCGGTAGAAACCCAGCCAAACTGACGCGGCTGAATCAGGATACTGCTAACAACACACTGCCACAGATAATTGCCGACAGTGCTGATGAAGCATCGCTGCGTGAACTGGTCGCCAGTACACGCGCTGTCTGCACAACGGTCGGCCCCTATGCCCTGTACGGCACCAAGCTGGTCGCACTCTGTGCAGAACTCGGCACCCATTATTGTGATCTGACCGGAGAAACTCCCTGGATGCGGCAGATCATTGATGATTACAGTGCGACCGCAGAAAAAAGCGGTGCCAGAATTGTTCATAACTGCGGCTTCGACTGTATCCCCTCTGACCTGGGTACCTGCTTTGTACAGTCTGAGATGTTCAAGAGGCATGGTGTTTACGCAACTCAAGTGAAGTTCCGAGTCGCAGGCACCGCGGGTGGGGCAAGCGGC
>JAQWMV010000244.1 GCA_029246605.1 Pseudomonadales bacterium
ACTGCTGATTTCCTGGAAAGAGGAGCCCATCAATTTATCCGGTACCGAAATCCGCATGCTGGCAAAGCTCGTCCGAGTACCAGGCCACGCGGTGTCTTACGACATGTTGATGAATGCGACCATGCAAAGCTTAGTAACCAATAACACCATCAATACGCACATGCGCAATATTCGTAAAAAATTTGAAGCAATCGACCCTGAGTTTGACTGCATCAAGTCTGAATATGGTTTCGGCTATCGCTGGTCCGTGAGAGTCTAACTGCACCGGCTATGGCTTCATCTATTCTCCGAGGTCCAAAGTTAGCCACCAAACTGCTCATTTTAATGAGTCTTGCCCTTATTGTGATCCCCTGGTTCAGCTACCAGTATCTGCAAGAGATGGAAGATTTTCTCGTTGACAGCCAGGCAAACGCACAGTTGTTAACCGCAGAGGGGATTTCCACCCTACTCAACGGCAGATCGGATTTGTTCGATGATCTGCCAATATCTCCTGAAAGCTATGAGCAATTGTTTGCCCACCCTCTGGAGAATCCAATTCGTATCGATGGCGAAGATAACGACTGGGAAAACGTGCTGGACTATCAGATTGGCTTTGGCGGGTTTGATCCACAGGACAGTAGCTCGACAATTCCAAACCAGTTCTATCTCGTCCTCGGTGAGCATAATGATCAAATTTTCGCGCTGCTCCATGTCAATGATGACAGCTTGGTATTCAGGGATCGTAATATTCTGCGCCTGGATTTGTCTGACCACATCCGTATTGAATTCACCGGAGAAGATGGCAAAACAAAACGTTATGTCATCACGATGACCGACCCAGGTGTGACGACGGCCTATCCAATGAGCGACTGGCGCTACGCCATCGGCGCCGCCGAGAATAGAATTCAGGGCTTTGTCACGCCAAAGGAAACCGGTTATTCCGTTGAATTTAGAATCCCACTTGAGCTAATCGGCAGCAACAAAACACCTACCTTTGGCCTGGTCGTGGTGGACGTCGATGATGCGCAAACAAGAGTTATTGAGTCGGAAACAGCGACTTTACCGTCTGATGGCAAAGAAGCCTTTGGTCTGGTACTGCTAAAATCTCCTGAAGTATTACGAATTGTAGAAGGCCTTGGATACTCGGGCGCCAACATTCAGGTTATCGATCGCCAGGGCAGGATCCGTGTAGATGAAGGCGGCAGTCAGATAAAACCAAACACCGAACAGAGCGATACAGATGCGAACTGGTTTTCTGTTATTAGCTTTCTTATGGATTCCATCTACAACACCACAGATGATAATCTGTCGACCATCGACGCCTTAGACAGCCAAGTCATCAGAGAGGCGCTCGCCGGTACGCCAAACTTCCATCGACGTTACAGTGGTGCGGAAGGTGAAGTAATTATCGCTGCGCACCCAATTGTTGCGGAAGACGAAATCATTGGCACAGTGGTCCTTAAACAAAACACCGATCGCATTTTGAAACTACGGCGTGATGGCCTGACCAGAATCATTAACTTTTCAGTACTATCGATACTCATTTTCGTCGCGCTCATTTTGGTGTTCTCCGTCCATCTAGCACGGCGGATCAGAAAACTTGGTGGTGAAGCCACTGATGCTATTGATGTCTATGGCCGCTTACAAACCAATAAACTTCTCGCAGAAACCGGGTCAGGTGACGAAATCGGTGATCTGGCGCGTAGTTTCTCTGGCATGCTTACCAGGCTGCATCAGCACACTCAGTTCTTGGAAAATATGCCACGCACGCTACGCCACGAGATAAACAACCCTCTTAACACACTCAGTACGTCATTACAGAACCTGGAAAACGAACCTTCCGAAAGCAATCGATTAAAATACCTAAGTAGTGCCAAACGTGCCGTAATGCGGATTGGTACAATCGTTCAAAACCTTGCCGATGCAGCGAGCCTCGAAGACGCCCTTGAAGCTGAAGAATTCGAAGTCATTGACTTAAAAGTTCTTGTGCAAAGCTACATGAACAACTGCCGGGTAACGCATCCTGACAGATCATTTGAATACAAGGGCGCGCAGCACAGCGTCTTAAGTAAAGTGTCCGACTCACGGATTGAACAACTACTGGATAAGCTCACTGATAACGCTGTTGATTTCTCAAGCACGGGGTCTTTAATTTCCATCGGACTCACTACTGATGATCGAACGCTAACGTTGTTCGTAACCAATGAGGGAGCGGCGATACCAACCGACAAGTTGGACACTATATTCGACTCAATGGTGTCCATACGGGAAACAGACACTCGTTTACATTTTGGCATGGGGCTTTACGTGGTTCGTGTCATTGCGGAGCACCATGGGGGGAGCGTTAGTGCTGCAAACCTACTCAATGGTAGAGGTGTCACTATCCGCGTTACATTGCCGTTGTTTACTCTAGACAACAACGAAGAACCTACTGAATAACATGCAATAAAAATCCCTAACACCTTGGGGAAAGTAATGGTTAGGGCTTTGAGCACCTTACGTTTTGGCGGAAACGATGGATACCCACCAGCAAGTTTAGGCCAGTATCGTGGAGACTAAATGGAATATTGATTGAAGATATCGCCTGATTGATGACGCCGGATATGCCCTGCCCTGTTTTTGGCTGTACACCGAGCTGCAAATTACCATCCTTAGTACCGTAATTTAACTTAAAGGCTACCGGTGCCTCCGAACCTAGCGGCAATTCATTTGCCTCTTCCTCAAACTTTTTACTAAAGTCCGCCTGACCAATTGCTTTTTCCTGCTTGAAACTCTGTAATGCCTGTTTCGCCTAGGGTGTAGCCTGAATAACAACATCCGGGTCAGAATCACGGTGATCCCTCAAAACTTTCAACGTCAATAGTGCATATCGCCGGGTGATCCAGAATCGAAATTCTTTCTTATCCGCAGAGTTAACCCTGAAGAGAATTCTATCTTCCTCAGGGCTATACATCATTTGCATCTGACTAATCGACCCGCTCATGTCATTAGTATATCAACCCTTGTAATCTATTCACCGACTTGTACTATAGCAAACGCAAAAACCTGTTGGTTAAACAACAGTTTAATGAGTTTCAATCAGCGTGCCGTTCTACCAAAAATACTC
>JAQWMV010000247.1 GCA_029246605.1 Pseudomonadales bacterium
TTTATTCCTTCCGTCATATCGTGGCTGACCATTTAATTTTGCACTCGGGTGAGAGTGGGGGGTCAGTTTTGAAACGCATATTATTTTCGTTGTATTTTCTATCATCTTTTTGCCAAGCCGACGTTGATGTCGATGTCGAACACATCACGGTAACGGCCTCAAGAACACCTATCGATGTTCGCGAGACTGGCAGTTCAGTCACAATCATTACCAAAGACCAAATCTTAAGGCGCAATGCCCACAATCTAGCCGAACTACTTCGTGAAATTCCCGGTATGGCAGTTAGCCAGACAGGATCACAGGGTAGCGTGACTCAGGTTCGCGTTCGTGGTGCTGAGGCCAATCAAGTACTTGTACTTCTAGACGGCATCGAAGCTAATGATCTCGCCCAGGGCAGTGAATTTAACTTCACACACCTGTTAGTCAGTCAGATTGAGCGAGTCGAGATCGTTCTAGGCCCACAAAGTGCGCTCTGGGGTAGTGACGCGTTGTCCGGTGTGATCAATGTTGTCACCCTTGCGCCGAAAAAAGCTGATTCCTCGTTCGGTGTTACTGCAGAAGCAGGGTCACTACAGACAAAAGCCGGAACCATATCCATCAATCATCACGGCGAACGGCATCAGGTACGGGCATACATCGATTCATTACAGACCAATGGTAGCAACATCGCCAGGCTCGGTACCGAAAAAGACGGGTACAAGAACACCACGATAAATATTTCTGGCATTTACACCCCCACCGAAATATTGGAAGTGTCGTACAGCTTGCGATCAACCGATGTTAAGTCTGATTTTGACTCCATCGATTTTTTCACCACGGGTTTACCGACCGATGCAGACTACCAAACCGATAGCGAGCAACGCTATGGTGGGTTGTCAGTCAAACTGGCCCTGGGAAAACTGGATCAGATTTTTTCCCTGGCTAAAATCGATACCGACAATGTAAACCGGACCAGCTCCCCAATTGCCGACATTACGAAGGGTGACAAAAGACAACTGCAGTATCAGACTAATTTTCAACATGGTAATCATGTGTTCTCTAACGTGTTCGAATACGAGACTGAGGATTATGCGCAACGAGGACAGGTATTTTTCTTCGGCGACCCGAATAAAGATCTCGATATGCAGGTCTTTAGTATCGCGCAGGAGTATCGATACAACGCCCAGGCTTTTGACTTTTCCCTAAGCGCACGCAGGGACAACAATTCCGACTTTCAAAACGCAACCAGTTGGCGATCGACACTGGTCTGGCATTACCTGCCATCCACCAGCTTTTTTACGTCTATAGGGGAAAGCATCAAAAATCCCACTTTCAACGACCGTTTTGGTTTGTTCGGTAATTTCCTCGGGAATCCTGATTTAACACCGGAGGATTCATTCAGCTGGGAAGTGGGCGTCCGTTACACCCTGGATAACACCAGGTTTTCAGCTACCTGGTATGACGCTTCACTCGATAATGAAATCAATGGTTTTGCATTTACCGCGGCGGCGGGTGCCTACACCGCAGAAAATATATTGGGAGAATCCAAGCGCCGTGGTGCAGAGATTGAGTTCTCACATACTTTCAATTCAACTTGGAGCCTTTCGGCTTCCTACGGTTATCTCGATGCGACACAGGATACAAGCGGTGCAAAAATTGCGGAAGTTCGACGGCCCAGGAACACCGCATCACTCAGAACCGACTATACTTTCATGAAAGGCAATATCAGCACCGGCGTTATCTACAACGGAAAACAGCTGGACGACTTTTTTCCACCTTTTCCGCGGCCGCAGGAACGCGTAACGCTGAATAGTTTCATCCTGATGAACGTATCCGCCAGTTATCGAGTGACCGATAAAATCACCCTGACAGCACGGGCCGAAAATCTGCTGGACGAAGACTACGAAGAAGTCTTCGGATTCGCATCACCTGGTTTTCGTATTTATGGCGGACTGAGAATCAGTCTTTGACGTGACCCGGGGCTGCCGAAACTGCGATGTAACATAGTCCACCCAGGACGATGATCGCCAGTCCGGCAAGCCCCTCCATGGGCCTTGTTATCAGGATGTAAACCAGCGTCCAACTGGTTATGGCTAGGTAAATAAGCGGCGTTACAGGATAACCCCATGTTCTATACAACGTTTTCTGTGAGCGACCTTGCCAGCGCAGGACAAAAACCCCAAGGACCACAAACAGCGTATTTAACGCAAGTACAAAACCCGTGAACAGCAAGATGAACTCAAATGATGCCGTTAGAATAAACACGATGGCCAGGACAGATTGAAAGCCTATAGCGATCACTGGCACACCATGCCTATTAGTCTTTGCGAGAAACCGAAAGGCACTGAAATCCTCACCAATAACCTGCAAAACTCTTGGCCCTGCCATGGTCATCGCACTCACTGTCGACACAAACAATAAAGCAAGGGCAATTGCGACAATACTAGCCACCTGCTCGCCGAAAGCGAACTCGGCCGCAACCACACCCAGGTTCTTTTGGCCGGTCAGTGCTGACATGGGTGCCGCATACAAGAATGCATAGTTAAGCATGAGGTATAATACCAGCACGATGCCAGTTCCAAGCAGTAGAATCTTTGGCAGACTCTTTTGCGGCTGATCGAGTTCTCCAGTCACGTAGGTGGCCGCGTTCCAGCCTGTATAGGCGTAATTAACGTAAATAAGTGCAACGGCAAAGGTACCGCTAAAAATCATCTGCCAATCGCCCGCAACGGGGCTTAGCAATATGGGTTGGGGGGTATGGGAAAGAAATAATACGGCACCGACAAACACTACGATCAAGACAATTTTCAACGTGGTAAATACAGTCTGTGTAGCACTGCTTGTGCGCCTGGAAATACAATGGAAAATTGCCAGCAACGCTACTAATGTGACGGCCATCACTACTTCCGACAACATGCTGAATGACCGCCCAAGATAGGCGGCGAAAGTCATGGCAACCAGAGCAGTGGGTGCAGCAAAACCGACAGTGACCGATACCCAGCCGGAAATAAAGCCCATGGACGGATGATAAATTTGCGACAAAAAATTGTATTCACCGCCTGATCGAGGCAGATTCGCACCCAGTTCAGCATAGGTCAGTGCACCACACAATGCCGTGACGCCCCCCACAAGCCAAAGCATCATCAATACG
>JAQWMV010000248.1 GCA_029246605.1 Pseudomonadales bacterium
GTAACAATCACAGGCAACACAGGGTGGCAAAAAATATGATGACCATAGAGACAAGACTCGGCAAGATTAACGGTATTGATACCGGCGGTGCGCTGGCATTTTTGGGTATCCGATATGGCGAGTCGCCCACCGGGGAATTGCGCTTTATGCCGCCGGTTGCCGCCGGGGGATGGTCTGAAGTCCTTGATGCGACAGAGCACCCAAATCGACCGATACAGGGAAGACTCCTTGGCACCATGGGTCAGAAAACACCAGGCGCGCTCAGTGAAGACTGCCTGTTTCTCAATATCTACACGCCGTCGATAGTAAATGCCACACGACCCGTGATGTTCTGGATTCACGGCGGTGGATTTAACGCCGGTAGTGCCAACGAATATGACGGTCGGGTACTCGCAAAGCAGAATGACGTCGTGGTGGTGACTATCAACTACCGCCTTGGACCATTTGGGTTTTTGAATCTCGAACCACTCGGCGATGAATTTAAGGGTTCAGCATCAAACGGTTATCGGGACATGATCCTGGCTTTGCAGTGGGTCAAAGACAACATCTCCGACTATGGTGGAAATGCTGAAAACGTAACGATTTTTGGTGAATCGGCAGGTGGTATCGCCATACTGGCTTTGTTAGCAACGCCCTCCGCAGACGGACTCTACCATAAGGCAATCATACACAGCCCTGGCTCGCCCAAGGCGCCTGACGGTGATAAGACGGAAATGATGGCGGAGAAGTTGGGCATCGACAGATCGCAACTGCTCGAGACCTTACGGGGGATGTCGGCGGAAAAATTACACGACGCTGGGTTGCCGGTGGGCTGCGAGATAGATGGCACGGTAGTGACCCGTGCCTATAATGCTGCCATTCTCGATCGAACTAATAATGGTGTTCCCCTGATTGTCGGTACAAACCGAACGGAGGGTACTCTGTTTACACCACCGGATACCGAGGATGAAGATCTCAGCGGTTACGAGAAGTCGTTACAGGGCGTCGCAAGGGGTGTGACTCGGGGAGCCGACAGCACGGCCTTTGTTGAAGGTATAAAGAAGGCACACCCGGATCAGAATGCGAAAAGATTAATGGAAATGATCAGCACCGATAATTTTCTAAGGACCGCGATTGAAGCCGCCGAGTGCGCAACAGCTGCCGGCCCCGGTGGCTGGCTGTACCGTTTCGATCTTGCCACCACACTTGAATACAACGGCAAACTTACCGAGGCAACCCACGCCTGCGAACTAGCTTTCACCTACAATGCGTACGCCGATCCCGACTGTCATGTGTTCGTAATACATGACCCGGCAGCACCGGGCGTGCTGCAATTATCAGAACAGTGGTCACAGACCTTGGCCAGATTCGCCTGGTCGGGAAACCCTAACGGTGCAGGACTGCCGCAATGGGAACCCTACGGAGAAGAAAGCCGCCCAGTCATGCTGCTGGATGCGACAAGTCATGTAGCGCTGGACCCGGATGAAACCCACCGCAAACTATGGCTGGGGACTGCCTGAATCGTCGCTAGATACTATCAATTGCATCTGGCATACACTGCTGGGTTACTAAACTAACAGGAGAAATAAAATGGGGGATAGATTAGCAAACAAGGTCGCAGTCATAACGGGTGGAACCAGCGGAATCGGTGAAGCCACAGCAGAATTGTTTGTCAATGAGGGCGCCCGTGTAGTGCTGTCAGGACGAACAGAGGACAAAGGCAACGCACTGGCAGAGCGTTTGGGTGACAACGCAGTTTTTGTGAAAGCCGACGTCATGTCAGAAGATGATATTAAGAACACCATCGATATCGCTGTTGATAAATTCGACGGGCTGGATATTTTGTTTAACAATGCTGGTGCAGGTGTCCATGGCACGTTAACTGACATAACCGGGGAGGATGTTCAGCACGCCATTCAGCTGCTTTTCACCAGCACGGCCCTCGGTATCAAACATGCCATTCCACATTTGAAAGAACGCGGCGGCGGATCAATCATCAACAACTCGAGCATTGCCGCGATCCGCGATAACCAGGGCTCACCGCTATACTCAGCCACCAAGGCCGCGGTCACGCACTACACCAAGTTGGCTGGTACTCAACTAGGGAGAATGAATATTCGAGTCAACTGTATTTCTCCGGGGGCTATCGCCACACCGATCTTCTGGGGTGGCAACGACGTTCAGCTAACGGATGAACACTACGAGAAAAGAATGCAGAAACTGCAGAACAATCTGGCCAAAGCGACGCCGCTCAAAGTTCCCGGATTGGCTATGGATATTGCGACAGCGGCGCTGTATCTCGCCAGTGAGGATGGCAGATTCGTGAACAGTCACGACCTCGTCGTCGACGGTGGTCGAACCAGTATGTTCTTTGAAGCACCTGAGGACTAATCGTGGGTGTTGCAGGGGGCGTCAGGTACTCATTTGCTCCACCTGGTGATTGTTTGTGCTTTGTAACTGACTCTCATAGGTAACTCCCCTAATGACGACAGTGGTATCCTTAAAGATCAATTGTGCAGGAACTATCCCTTGGATTTCCGTCTGGTAACAACCACATTATCGACTGGGAGATTCTTGTTGAGTATTTTGATCTTTTTCAACGGAACGACTTGCTCAATGATCTGAGACATAAATATGACGAAATTGACTGAACAGGAGAAGCAGGAACTCCTCACGGATGCTGCTTCAATATCTCGTAGAAGAGATTTTGAAAAACTGCAGGTCAACACAAGAGTGCTGACCCCGGAGCAGTACCTGGACTTTTTAAGCTGGGCCGGTACTTTCATGAAAGAAAAGCACCTAGACCGACCCCCTGTTGAGGGAGTTTTTCTTTTGTAGCCCAGCTGACTAACGAACCAGTTGGACCTATTTATTGGTCCTTAAGATTTGACCGGATCGATTACCCGTGTGTTCGTCGTTGCGCACGATTACCTCACCATTGACCATTGTTGCAATGTATCCGGTAGCGTTTTGAGTCAGTCGACTACTTCCAAGTGGAAAATCCTGCACCACTCTAGGTAGCTGTTCCGCTACGCGATCGACATCAATAACGTTGATATCCGCACGTTTTCCCGGCGCAAGAACACCGCGATCGTTCAGGGCGAGTACTTTTGCTGCCCTCGCGGTCATGCGATTAACCGCTGTCGCAAGATCCAATTTCTTTTCATCTCGAACCCAGTGGCTCAACAGGAATGAAGGCCAGCCAGCATCGATGATCACAGCCACATGCGCGCCCGCATCACCCAAACCTGGTACCACCCAATCGCGATTCATCAGGTCCTCAACTTCGTCAAAGTCCATGTTGAAAAAGGGCATATGGAATACTGCCTTACCGTCGGTTTCGAGCATCATTCGTAGCCAGGTTTCCGCTGGATGTTCACCCAGTTCCTTGGCCATCTTCGCGAGGTTGTCCTCTTTGCTCTTGGTATAAATCGGTCGGCCACCAGCCCCGAGCCAGCGCAATCTTTCTGCAAAGGCAATACTGCCCGGGTTTGCCTTGGCGGCATCAATCAGTTCAGTGCGGAATGCATCATCACGAATGGCTGTAAGGCGATCCTCCGGTGCCATGGCGCGTAGTTTTTCCCAGCCTGGAAAGAGAATAACGGTCTGGATGTTAGAAACGTTGCCACCACATCGCGGCACTGTAGTCCCGTAGATCTCACAACCCTCAGCCCGATATTTTTCAATAATGTGGTGTGGATCATCAATACCAAAAGTTTTTGACTCCACTACGCTGAACAGCACTCGACCACCGCCAGCCTTGGCCTGTTTGCCGATCAGATCCAGATCACGCTCGATCGTTTCCTTGCTGTAGGAGGGCACATTTTGCATCAAGCCACCTTCGGCGGCGACAGCACGCGCAATGGCTTCCAGTTCTTCAGCTTCCGCGTAGGTTCCTGGAATCGAACGACCATCGGGTACCCGGTGACCAGGAATACGATTGGTGGAAAAACCCACTGCACCGTCCCTGACCGACTGCGCCGCAATCTCAGCAATCTGGGCAATCTCTTCGGCATTCGGATTTTCGTCAATGCCACGCGCACCCATCACGTTATAGCGTATGGCCGCATGGCCCGCCATGCCCGCTATATTTATCGCAGGACGCATACGCTCGACAGAATCCAGATACTCACCATAGGACTCCCAGTCCCAGGGCAATCCGGTAAGAATTGCCTCTCTTGGAATATCTTCAACGGTTTCCATCATTTCGGCTAAAAATGTTCGATCGGCTTTCTTACAGGGCGCGAAGCTGACCGCGCAATTACCAGTAAGAACAGTAGATACCCCATGACAGGACGTGGGCGTTAGCATCGGGTCCCAGCCAACCTGCGCATCAAGGTGCGTATGCAGATCGATAAATCCAGGTGTGACGGCGGCGCCAGTGGCGTTTATCTCCTGCTTACCTTTACCATCGACCTTGCCAACGGCAACGATCGTATCGCCATCAACGGCAACATCGCCGGTATAGGGTTCGCCGCCGTTACCATCAACAAGCAAGCCATCACGGATGATCAGATCATGGGACATTATTAACCTCCAACAGGTTATTGGGTTCAGAAAAAAATGCGCACTTTACCACAGCGAAACCTATCTACTTAAATTCCCTAGCCAACACATCACCCATATTTCAACCAGGTCGGGTCAGAGAAGCCTCGGTGTTTCAGTTCGGGCGGCCCTATAAAGGTCGATACCTTCTTCAATAACCTGGATATCGTCGTAAGCCCTGACGTCACCACCAGCTTCATGCTGAAGCGAGTGCAGGTATACAAGCGCAAACTCCAGTATCGCAAGGTTACGTATCCGATCGAAACCCAGCACTCGAATCCGCGAAAGCTGGTGACGTTCGTAAAAACGTAATTTGGTGGACATGATGCGCCAACGTCTGCAATAGGCCTCAACGAGTGCTGTCAAAATACCACGGTTGTCCCGCACGTGTTCAGTGGTTAGCAACGTTACGGGTTCGTGTGAAACACCCCGCACTACAACCAGCGACAATGGACGATCAGGCGCAACCGGCAAACGTACCGATTTGTGGCCAAAATGCAGGAACTCAGGCTTCGGCCCCTGCTGCCCAATATTCACCACATTTTTGCCATAGGGTGTATCGCATCCGTCTGCGAGCTCAGATGCGGTCACTATCTGTCGCCTGAACATCAGTTCGGTGTGCCCACGCAGACGCACGAGGTACCGGTTGTTGCTATCTTCTGTCCAGGGGCCCAGCAGGCCCATATGATCAGCACTGCGGTCGGCGACAATGATGCCTTTACTCCCACCGCAGGCCTTGCGTACGCGCGCTACCAGTTCCACCGTGTGACTTAGGAAGTCAGTATCTGGATTGATCTCCGGCCAAATCGATTGCGCGAGCGGCGTGATATTGTTACTGCTGACTTCCGCTGCGACCACATCAGCGAGATGGTATCCCCTGCCGACCCGGTTCCCCTTTGTGTCGGTAATGACGTTCAGATTCTCCATTTTCTCGGCGCGGTTCTTCAAAAGATTCGGCCAGTCGAGAATCAGTAGCGTATCGTCATGCACACGACTCGCTGCCAGCTGCAGTAGATTGTTGGATATGATCGGCGCCAACTCACTTCGCGCTGCATTGCGGCTTAATCGCTTGTGTGTTGCTCGCAATCCGATTTTTTCTTCGAGCGCACGAGCAATATCAGATAACCTGGGGGAATGCGCGAGTTCCATACCTAGGAGCACGTCCTTTACAAAACCGGTCGCAACCTTGCCAATTCCATGGCTCAGATCGGTCGCGAGCGAATCTACCAGACATTCCACGTCCATCCTGATTTGAGAATTATTGGCTTCTATCATCTACTTCCCCCATAACCAAACCAAAATTTACCAAAAATGGGGCATTTCGTAAACGACTCTCGAAACCCAAAGACTCCTATCCGGTACAAACCCGCGGGCTGACGTAATACAATAATATTGATGCTGGGCAAGTTGAACTTGCATAGCCAACACAATCATTGGGAGGAAAGGAAGAATGCCGTTAAAAGACCGATTGAGAACAACGCTATATGGATATGGCTTGACTGTGGGAATGCTCACAGCAGCCTTTTCCATTGCGCCAGTAATGGCTGCTGAGGACGAAGAAGAAAACAACGAAGAAATGGAAGAAATCACCGTTATGGCGACAAGGCGCGCGACTAATGTCATGGAAACACCTTTCGCGATGCAAGCCTTCAGTGGTGAGCAACTCGAGGAAGAGAACATACTGGATACCCGTGACCTATACGACCTCATCCCTGGATTGCTGGTCACAGATGAGAACTCCAGGAATGACCATACGGTCCATATGCGCGGCAGTAGTATTACCAGCGCGAGCGCTGACGACGGCCAAAGTGCAGTAGGTTACTACGTCGATGATGTGCCCTGGGTCAGTGTCAGTAGTCAGGTATCACCCAATATTGATTACTTTGACGTCAAGCGAGTCGAAGTCTTACGCGGGCCACAAGGGACGAGTTTTGGCCAGGACGCCATGGGAGGCACCTTCAGGGTCTATACCAATGATCCGGACCTGAACGAACCCGGCTACAAGGTAAAGGTCGGTTACAAGAATAGGGTTCGGGCTCAAAAAAATGGTTACAATGCCGGCTTCGTCGGAAGTTTTCCGGTCGTTGAGAATACGTTCGGCGTCCGCGTGAATTACAATCGTTCGTACGACCCTGGGCATGGCGCCGTTGACGGGTATCCCGCGATCGATGATCCAACGGCTGTCACTGCTAACAACTGGCGAATAAAAGCACTCTGGCGGATAAGTGATGCGGTCGATGTTACTTTAGCTCACTCGGCCTGGGACTGGGAGACCTCCTTTTTTATAAGTACTCAAACCATCTCTAACGAGAACGGCAGGACGGTATTGCGTCCATTAGGGAACCGAGCGACTGTCGCAAGATTCAATGGCCCCGTACCAGACAATTCGGCTACTACCGAGTGGACTTCTCTTAATCTAAAGTGGGATCTCGGCTTTGCTGAGTTCACAAGTTCAACGTCTCATGCCGAATCTATCGGCTTCTTTAACTATGACAGTGGCGGAATAAATGTAGGAATTCTTTTTGACTGGCCCAACAACACTGATTCACAGGAGTTTCGACTTGTCTCTACGACGGACAGTCCGTTTCAATGGCTTGCCGGTCTCTATTGGCACGACTCGTTCCAGGAGTTTACCGGGATCGTCGACGTAGACTACAACGTCGCAAGAGATGGCTTCAACTATCAGTCAACCTATGCTGAGACCACTCTCAGAGCGTCTAAGGCTAATTCTATCTACGGAGAGGTCAGCTATCAGTTTAACGACCAGTGGCTTGTACTAGCCGGATTACGTTATAAGGAAGACAAACGCCGGCTTGGCAACGATCGCGTTAACCGCGATCCTGCCAACGATCCACCCGAAGGAAACTTCGGTGGTCAACCCCTACCGTTTGGTTCCGGTACCTATACCGGCTCAACCAGTAGGGACCCATTTGCCTTTACATACAATAACTTGAACCCCCGTATCAATGTGACCTACTACCCGAGCGAGAATGGGATGGTCTATCTTAATGCGGCAACTGGTTTTCGTGCCCCCATCTTCCATCGATCGGAACAGAAGGTTAATCTCGAACTTGGCGGATTCAGCAATTTCGCGACTAACGAAGGCACAGAGGTGACTAGCACTGAGATCGGAACCAAATGGACGCTACTCGATGGTCGTCTGACCGCTCAGGCAGCAATCGCCAAGGCAAATTGGAAAGGCGTGCCGATCGGCGTTACATTCGGGATAGACGACAACGGTGATGGCGTTGATGACAGAACCGCCGGTGCTCCCATCCCCGGCGGGGATGCAGAGATTACTTCCTATGAGTGGGACCTTTCCTTACATCCCACCGATCACCTGACCTTGGGTTATGGGGGAGCGTACATCGATGGTGTGATCGTCGCCGATAGATCCGATGTGGTTACTTCATTTCCACAGCAGCTCTTGGCAGGAAACGCCACTCCCAACGTCGCAAAGTGGAGCCATATACTCAGTGCACGCTATTCGGCACCTCTGATGGATACCGGCTGGAACTTCTTCGGCACCGCCAATTGGTCTCATCGGTCACGTCCGTACGCCGCTTATGCGACCGACAGCGTTCCCGCGGATGACAACTGGGATAGCGTTAGCCTAACGCTTGCTGTCAGCAAGGGGCCTTACACGATCGACCTTTCAGCAACGAACCTAACTGATGAGGACCGAGCATATACACCGGGGTCTAGTCTTGATACGGTGACTGGTACTTTGCCAACACCACGCACATTCCAGCTCCAGGTGACCTACGATGGCTTTAGTATGTAGTAAATTCAGAGAGTTCATCTGATAACGAAGAGGGGCCTTAGGGGCCCCTCTTTTTTTGTTCGCCTCATTAAGTAGGAGCAGGCAATCTTCTTCCATAAGGTTGCACCGTGTCCGTCGAACTGGAACAGGTGTATTCTGAGATCAATTTTTTTAGCCGTCCCCAGGACTAGTTCATGGTATACCGCACCCCAACAATATTGCTAGCGGGTTCCCTCATGCTGAGCAGTGTTGCTTTCACCCAGGAATCTTACTCCCCTAACGTCAACGCAGTATTCCCCGATAACGTCTATTGGGGCGATACGCACGTCCATACCAGTTTCTCATCACACGACGCCAATATCGGCGGCAAGAACCGCGTTAGCCCTGATATTGCCTATCGGTTTGCGCGTGGCGAGTCAGTAACCGCCATCAATGGCAGTACCGTACGATTGCAACGACCACTCGATTTCCTGGTGGTCGCCGATCATGCAGAGGGCATGGGCGTCGCTTTCGCGTTACAGTCCGGTGATCCCGACTTTCCCAGGAGCGAAACGGGGAAGAAATTCCGTGATGCCTATACACGGTATATCGAGTCTGACGAAAAGGACCGCACGCTCCGATCCCTGTTGTGGGGTACACCGATCGATGCGCCCTATCGGCAGACACTCTGGCAACGTGCTGTAGCAAATGCAGAGAAATACAACGAGCCCGGAAAGTTCACGGCCTTTGCCGGCTTCGAGTGGTCTGCGGCTGGACTACTGAATCTGCATCGGGTGGTTATCTTTAAGGATGGCGCCGATAAGACGGCCCAGACCACACCTTTTTCCCAATCGGACAGTAACAAACCCCAGGACTTGTGGAATTATCTTGAGCGCTATCAAACTGAGAGCAAGGGACAGGTTCTCGCCATTCCGCACAACTCCAATGTCAGCGGCGGCAAAATGTTCGCGACGTACAAATTTGGCGGTGCACCACTTAATGCCGATTGGCTGCGTCTGCGCAGCCAGTTCGAGCCGCTGATGGAAATCACCCAGTTTAAAGGTGACAGTGAAGCCCATCCGTTATTGTCACCCACCGATGAGTTTGCAGATTTCGAAACCTGGAACGGTTGGAGCGGTCGCCAGCCTGACGCGAAAGCCGCTGCACGCACACAGCAGGAGGAGATAGAACGGAAGCGTGGAGAATATGCGCGGGAAGCCTTAAAAACTGGCCTCGCCCTTAAGGCGACGACGGGAGTCAATCCGTTCAAGTATGGTCTGATCGGTAGTACCGATTCACATACGTCACTATCAACTGCGGACAGCAATAACTTCTGGGGCAAGTTTTCCCGTGATTACCCGAGCGCCAAGTTGCGACGTTGGGATTACGCCGCCGGTGGCTATGCGGGAATCTGGGCGACTGAGAACACACGACAGGCACTGTTCGCGGCAATGCAGCGCAAAGAGGTCTACGCAACCACAGGGCCCAGAATCAAACTGCGTTTCTTCGCTGGCTGGGATTACACCAGCCACGACGCAGAACGTCCTGATCTTGCCAGGGTGGGCTATGCCACCGGCGTGCCAATGGGAGGCGACCTAACCCAAGCGCCTGCCGGAAAATCACCCCGCTTCCTGATCCAAGCAGTACGGGATCCTGATGGCGCAAATCTGGACCGCGTACAAGTCATCAAAGGTTGGCTGGACAAGGATGGTCAGCTGCATGAAAAGATTCACGATGTTGCACTATCCGATAGCAGACGAGCAGATAGCGATGGCAAGGTGCCACCCGTTGGCAGCACGGTTGATATCACCGAGGCGACCTATGACAACAGTATCGGTAATCCGGAACTGGCAGTGGTCTGGACCGACCCGGATTTTGATCGCGATGAACTGGCATTTTACTACTTACGCGTGCTGGAAATTCCGACACCTCGCTGGACCGCCTATGATGCAAAATTCTTTGCGATGAAAGACCTGCCTGAAGAAGTGGAGATGGAGACGCAACAGAGAGCCTATACCTCTCCTATCTGGTATACACCCGGCAATTAGAGAACCACGTTACCAACCCTCTCATGTCGTGGGTTCTGCATCCTTCGCGAGCAGGTGAATACCTGCTGTCACACCAATTCGCGGTTTGATGATGACACGTCGTCGGCCACTGTAGATGTCGACCGGTGTTACATCATTAATCCCAATGCGTTCAATGGTCTCGTCCAGATCTACCACCTCAAGGAAGATAGCAGCCATGACATCATCGCCCTGATTCGGATCGATACAAACCACCTCCAACCCAACGTCCATATCCTCTAGCGGCCAGATAGCATAGTGTGCACCGTCGTCGCTCTTACCCTCTCTTGGCGGCGGACCTAATTCAGGCACCTCGTCCTGCAAGCGTTGGATTGAAGCTGTTGTGTCAGCGGTAAGGATGGCTACCTTCATTGTGTGAATAACACCGTTTTCATGCTGCGTTGATGCATCAATCCGAGCCGGTGCAGTCACGGACAGAGGCATCCCGCCGGGACAACTGGTCCTAGGCGTTACACGCCCATCAACGCCCAATGCCCACTCTTTGATTCCGCCACCCGACTGACCCGATAGATGAATAACAAAACTGTTACCTATACAGACACGATCGTTTTCGACGGTAAACCCGGCGGCACGCCAGGCATCTGGCTGATCTGCAACGGTAATTTCATTTAAACGCATTGATTAGTCCTTTCTCATAACATTCAGTTATAGACCCTAACATTTAAGAAGGGGTTGCTAAACTGTTCGATCAAGCTAAATGTATGATTAAATTTTGCGTGTCACTATGCCTGTATTTCTCCGAAAACCTGATCAGGAGATCCACGCGATTTGGGATCTCAAAGACAAGGGAGCCCAATCCTCCCAAGCCGTCCTGAAGATTGGGATGGATTGCATACACCGAATTTGAGATCATCCAGCAAATACTCCAACTGGATATGAGGATACCAACTATCCCATCATCGTTGGCAGCAAGAGGGATTTGTGGAAGAGCTGATATTCGAAGGTCTTAACGTAGTAGAAGTGTCCAGCTGGATCGCAGCGCCTGTAGCGGGGGCGATGCTAGCCACTCGCGGGGCTGAGGTGACGAAGGTGGAGGTACCCGTTGATGGCGACGGCTACCGCAATTTTTCCACGCTGGTATTTACACCGAATGCTGATACTAACTACACCTGGTTGCTGGATAACCATCATAAGCGTTCTATTACCATTAATCTGAAGACTGAAGAAGGTACGCAGATACTGCACAAGATGATTGCCGAATGTGATGTCTATATCACCAATCAGCCGCTTGGCATGCGACGCTCATTCGGTCTTGATTACGAGGATATCCGACATCTGAACGAACGCATGATTTACGCTTCACTTTCGCCCTATGGGGAACAAGGACCTGATCACGAGGGCGAAGCTTTTGACCTAGCTGCATACTGGAATCGCTCTGGCCTCCTGAACAAGATGCAACACGAAGGGATCGAGCCTGTTCAGGCTGTGCCCGGCATGGGGGATCATCCAACAGGCGTTGCACTATACGCCTGTATCGTGACAGCCCTACTCGCCCGCGAGCGCACCGGCAAAGGCACCAAAGTACACACATCACTGTTGGCAAATGGTATTTGGTCAGCGTCTTGTCTCTTACAGGCGAAACTGGCAAACGCTGATTTTTCACACGTTACCCGCCAAAGACTTACGGGGGCGGTATACGAAGCCTCTGATGGTCGCTGGATTCAGATTAGTATGGTCAGAACACCAGAGGTCCTAGATACCCTGATGATTGCCATGGAAGCATTCGACCTAATTACAGACGAGCGTTTTGTCACAATCGAGAGTCGCCAGGAACATGCCGATGCTTTCACGGAGCTGCTGCGCGAGCGTTTTAAAACACGACCAAGTCACGAGTGGATACAATTGCTGCGTGTCGAACACGAGTTACCCGTTGACCTGGTGGCGACCTTTGACGAAGTAACCACAGATCCACATCTCTCCCTGAACAACATGGTATTAGAACCCGCAGAAGACATCGGCATGGATCAGGTTATCAGCGATCCGGTCAATGTCGACAGCATCCAAAAGCTCGCAGCGAAGCGCGCACCCGATATGGGAGAACATACCGATGATGTTCTGCAGGAACTTGGCTACAGCGCTGACGACATTGCTAGCCTGCGAGACAACGGTATCCTTTAACCATCAGTTTAAAATTAAGCCCCCACATTCGTCATCAGATTCAGAGCGTGAACCTGTTGAAGCGCCGAGCCTACACCCCGCTTGTGAATGAAGTCTCTGTCCGGCCAATAACTTCTCTTAGTAACAGCTATTGTCAGCGTTCCGTCAACTCACCAAATATTGGTTGACCCAATGCAGTTCTACCGCAAGAATTGCCGTTATACTAGGGATCGGTTCTTTTTGCTCGGCAGACCCGACGATTCTAGAAAAACGAAAAAAGGACCAAACTCAATGAGAGATCTCGATCTGATCAGCGGATATCTGGATGAGGTGACCACGGTGCCGCCACAGATGAGCTTTCGCAAGATGTTCCGGCTGGCGCTCAAAACCTGGCCCTATATGCGACCCATGCTCAAACACCTATTGGTGATCCTGGCGTTGTCTTTTTCCGGTGGTCTGGTCGCAATGGTGACCAGTTTCGTGGGTGTGGATCTGTGGACCAACAAGGTCCTCGTTGGTGAAAAGCTGCAGCCTATACAGGCAACTGTCCTCTTCGTCGGTGATGAATATGTGACGACAGACCCAGAGAAACTGGGAGAATGGCAAGAACCAAATCAAAAGAAAAAAAGTGCTGACATTGCAGACAAGGAATCTGAGCTAACACCAGATCAACGTAAGACAGTTCGTAATCGCCTGATTATCTGGGGAATTATAAGCGGCGTGATCGGGGGGCTGGTCGGATTGATTGTCTGGTACTACACCACCTGGATATGGCAATCCATAAACCAGAACCTACGCGTGGCCATGGCTGAAAAGGCAGAATCTCTTTCTCTCCGATACCACGACAACAACCGCGTTGGCGATGCCATGTATCGTGTCTATCAGGACAGCGCACAGATCGTCAATCTACTGCAGAGCGGTATCATCAGCCCATTCATGACGATCTACGGTCTCGTGATTGGTCTTTTTTTTGTGGCAGCATTTGACCCCTTGTTCGCCCTGCTGGTGGTGTTGACCGGCATTCCTATCGGCTGGCTCGCCGTGGCGACAACGCCACGAATACGGCAACGATCACTGGCCAATCGCCAGGCCAACAGCGAACTGACCTCGCGTTCCCAGGAGGTGTTCTCGGCTATAAAAATCGTCAAGGCAAATCACGCGGAAGCTCGCGTGTTCGATCGCTTCAATGCCGACTCCAGACGCGCACTCAATACCGCGTATTTTCTGCGACTGGATATGGTCTTGATTACCCTGGTGGTGGCCCTGCTGGGTGGCGGCATGGTGATCTTGACGGAATACATCATGGTGACCTGGATCATAGCGGAGCGCGAGACGTTTTTGGGTGCCCTGGTCGCAACATTTATTGGATTCGTTACCTGGAACTATGGGGCATTCTCCATCGCCAAGGGTCGTGTCGCAGGGGTCATCTGGGGTGCGCGCGGGCTCCTGGGGATCTGGATGCGCATGCAGGATCTATTCATTGCGCTGGAGAGGGCATTCTTTCTGCTCGATCTGGAGCCCGAAGTGATAGACCCGGATAACCCGGTTGCCTTTCCCGTTCCCATCAATCGTGTGGTATGGGAAAGAGTGTCTTTTGGCTACACTACCGACAAACCAATCTTGAACGCTGTCGATCTTGCGGCCAGTGTGGGTACGGTGACCGCCATCGTAGGGGCCACGGGTTCCGGGAAATCCACATTGATGTCGCTGTTACTGAGGCTATACGACCCGGGTGAGGGACGCATATCAGTCAACGACGTAGATTTGCGGGATATGGCGATTGACGACATCCGGGCCCACACGGCCATTGCGCTACAAAAGAATGTCCTGTTCGCCGATACTGTTGCGAACAACATCAAATTCGGCACACCCCAAGCCGACCGTATGGCCATTGAGGCCGCCGCGCGAGTGGCCTGTGCCCACGACTTCATCGCGGAGATGGCCAGAGGATTTGACACTGAACTAGGAGAGAGAGGCGGGAAACTGTCGGCAGGACAACGCCAACGTCTTTCAATTGCCAGGGCGATTGTGCGCGATACACCCATCCTGATCCTGGACGAACCAACAGCATCCCTGGATGCGCGAACCGAACAGCGTGTGCTCGAAAACCTGTCAAGATGGGGAAGCGACAGAGTTATCTTCTTGATTACCCATCGGCTATCCACCATCCGCAATGCCGATCAGATCGCGTTTCTGGAAAGTGGGCGGATAGTCGAACTGGGGCAGCACGATGAATTGATGACGAGAGAAGCAGGACGGTATCGAGCGTTTGTCCATGCAGAAACCGTCGGCAAGGCAGAGGGTGAAGACCATGAGTAAGGCCACTACATCCCGGAAGAGTTCTATTATTGGCGAGGTCTTCGGCAAGAATAAATTTGATGACCGGGTAGATAAAGAAACTGATGTCACAACTATCGAGACCCTCAGAATCATTGGTCGTTGCGTTAAAATTTTGGCCTCTGTAAAGGTATTGTTCTGCGCCAAGTTTCTACTGCAGCTGGGGCTTGTTTTTCCCGGATTGCTGCTGCCGTGGATGGCCAAGATCGTCATAGACAATGCCGTACTACAGCGCCCTATCGGGGCTACGGAAGTTGTGTATCCACCCTTTATGAATCCAATACTCGCACTAGTAGAGGGAAAGGATCCGATTGGCATCATGCTGATCCTGACGACAATTTATTTTCTGATGCTAATTACCATCGGCAGTCGTTCTGGTGGTACAGGAGCAGGCTTATTACAGGGCCGAGAGGCATCCTCCCAGTCCGAAAATACGCTCAGTGCCGGTTCGAGCAGCGGCGGCGGACTATGGGGCGTAGCTGAGTTCATGGTTCACGTCCGTATGACCCAAACGATTGGGAACAATTTGCGCACGCGCCTGTTCGACCGACTGACTCGATTGCCCATGAGTGCGCTGGACGACCAGAGAATCGGAGATTCCGTCTATCGGGTGCTTCATGACGCGCCGGAAGCACCGGAACTGGCTTATCTCATTGTTCTTTATCCTTTTTTCGCCCTGCTGGGCGCCATCATCAATCTGTATATTCTGCAGTACTCTTTTGGCGCGGTGGCCCCGGAATTAATCTGGATTGCCTGGGCAGCAATTCCCATCGCATTCCTGACTACTTTCCCATTTTCTGGCGCCTTGCGCCGTACCAACCAGAACAAGCGTGCCGCAGGTTCAGCGACGACCAACACCATGGAAGAATCCATGAGCAACGTGGCGGCAGTTCAAAGCCTCGGTGCAGGTCAACAGGAGCAGCAGCGTTTCGCGGCTAATAGTGAGGAGTCGTTCTTGCGGGAACGCTACACGACCGCAGTCCTTATTGCGATCATTGGGCTGGCAAGCGGCGTATTCGCGGTCGCGGCAATCTACGTGTCCATTATTATTTCTGACAGGGTCATTGAGGGCGCAATGTCACCGGGAGACTTTGCCGTATTGGTTGGTGTCTATGGCGGTATTGCAGGTTCGTTTGGCTACTTTGGTATCCTATGGATAAAGCTTCAGGACAGAGTCGCGGCTATCCGTCGTGTTTTCTTCTTCCTGGACTATGAATCTGAAGAAGATCGCCTGGGCGGCCAGAAACTGGATCGTATTTCAAAGGGTGTACAGTTTAAGGACGTCAGCTTTGTGTATCCCGATGGTCATGCTGCGCTCAGCAACATCAATCTGGATTTACAGGTGGGAGAACTAGTGGCACTGGTCGGTCCAACCGGCGCCGGGAAGACATCACTGGCTTATTTAATTCCATCGATGTTGACGCCAACGTTAGGGCAGATCCTGATTGATGGTCATGACATCATGGATCTCGACATCGGGTCACTTCGTGAACAGGTTACCTATGTCTTCCAGGAGCATCTTCTACTATCAGAATCTATCCGGGAAAACATGTTGTTTGCCAACCCCGCGGCGAGCGAAGCCGATATCCTGGAAGCACTGACGACGGCGGGCTGTATGGAATTCATCGATGGTATAGCTGATGGGATCGATTCTGTGCTCGGGAGGTCCGGTGATACGCTGTCGGTCGGCCAGCAACAACGACTCTCTATCGCTCGCGGTCTGGTGAGAAACTCCAATATACTCATACTGGACGAGCCAACCGCAGCACTTGACCCGGCTACTGAAAACCAACTGGTAGCTTCCCTACAGGCTGCGGCAGCAGATCGACTGGTCATTGTGATTGCGCATCGGCTGTCAACTATACGTAAGGCCGATCGTATCGTCTTCCTGGAAGAAGGTAGAATCAAGGATGCAGGAAGCCACGACACGCTAATGTCGAACACGAATAGTGTGTATCGTGAATTTGTGGAGTTGCAGGGTGGAGATAAATAGTAGATATCTCTGCACGCTTTACTGAACCTTCGCTCATCAGCCGGAGGCATTCTAGGCCTGTAACTCCCTCTGACTCCAGATACACCAGCCTGTCATCAACCATGCTCTCATCATCCACCAAGAAAGTGAATCTGATTGAGCGCCGGGACTGCGTCCTGCATGTAAATGAAGTCTCTGTCCTGGTGCAGCAGAATGAGGTCGTTCTCAATAGCACATTGCGCGATCAAACAATCGATAGACGAACGCACGGTAATGCCTCGCTGGCGGCACTGAAAATAAAGATTGGCTGCGGCCTCATAACCTGCAAGATCATCTACAAAACCGTAAAATCTTTGTGTGGAGAGGTAACGCTGTAAACGTGCAAATGCATCCGTACTGCGCGCACCCTGCAGAATCTCGAGATAAATCTGATGATTGAGGCCAACGGCTATTGGCATTTCCAATAATCCGTGCAGACAATCAACAGCCTCGCTGCCTCTCCCCTGGATATAGTCAACCCATACGGAGGTATCGACAAGATGCGTCATTGATCCTCTTTAACCTGGCGCGTCGATTTATAGTCGTAGTCAGCACGCAGATCAGCAACGCCGCGCAACTCTCTCAAGTCCATGCGCTTTCTGTTGTCGACGAATTCACGCAGAGCGACTTCCACCAGTTCCCGTTTGGTTTTGATCTGACTTAGCGCCTGGGCCTCCTTTACCAGATCATCGTCAAGCACGATGTTGGTCCGCAATTTCATGGATATTCCTCCAACCCTTTCGATACACCTTATTATGTGTACACTAATGTGTATAGAGATTATTGGCAAGTAAACAATAACATTGAATATCATTAATCACATTATTTTCAATGGGTTAGACTTTACTTAACCGAGCCTGTGCCAGGCATTCTAGGCTTGTCCCCAATAACACCTTCTGACGTCAGATACGCCAGCCGGCCATCATTAAGCCCCAGCAGATCTTTAAGCACCTCACTATTGTGCTGACCCAGCGTTGGTGCAGGGGCATCAATGCTGACTCTCTTACCATGAACCAGATAAGGCGCCGAAGGATTTGGTTGGTGACCGACCACGGCGCGGTCGAGCCATTGCCAGAAGCCGCGCTCTTTGAGATGGGGATTTTCAACCAGCCTTTTACTGCTGAGGCACATTGCCGCAGGTATTCCGGCCTGCTGCAGCTTCAGCATCAGTACCTCAGCCTCCTGAGGCCGGGTCCAGTTCGCGATCACCTCATTTAGTGCGACTACCTGTTCAAGTCTCTCGGCCTTACTACCAAATCCGACCAATTCATCGCCAACAATATGACAGAGGCTCAACCACTGACTTTCCTCAAATATCTGTATCAGCAGCCATTGATCGTCACCCAGGCAGGGATAAACATTGTGAGGTACTGCATTCGGATGAAAATTACCCTGTCGTTCCGGATTATTCCCGGTGACCGAAGTGTGCAGAATTCCCTGGATACCTAATGGAAACATGGCTTCAGCCTGGGAAAGGTCAACAAACTGACCCTCACCCGTTTTTGCCTGATGTCGCAGCGCGGTTAACAACGCTGCAGAACCATTTAGCCCCCCTATGGCATCACCATATGCAACCTGCTGCATGACCGGCGGCATAGTTTGATCTCCCTGTAGGTGAGGCAACCCTGATGACTGCTCCACCGTGGAACCATAAGCTCTAAAACCGGCCCAGGGTCCGGTCGAACCAAATGCGGGCATGGACAAAAGTATAATGTCCGGTTTCACTTCCCGTAACACCTCATAACCAAGACCCAGTTTCGGCAGCACACCACCGGAATAATTTTCAACAACGGCGTGGGCACTCGCAATGAGTTGCAGCAGCAGTTCGCGGCCGTCAGGATGTTCAAGATCCAGAGTGACATCTCGCTTGTTGCGATTCATGGTATTAAAGGCATTAGATTTTTCTGCACCATCATCACGGATCCATTCCGGTGTCGCTTCCCAGCTGCGCCACCAGTCAAAGCGTTCACAACTTTCCACCTTGATCACATCCGCACCCATGTCCGCCAAATGACGGCAGGCCAACGGCCCGGCCCAACCCATAGTGAGATCAATGATTCGAATACCCGACAGCGCCTTCATGTAACGTACTCTCCCGTATTTTCTCCAAGGGTTGCGACTCGCCCCCCAAAATGCGGTGGTGTGGTAACCAGCCTGAACGGGATGCTGGGCACTGTGAGGGAATAATCACCAGTTTCTGCCGTCGCAAATGCCTGTCGAGTATTGAACTGGTCAACATGAAACAACTCTTCCATGGTAGGCACCCGCGCTAGAGGAATCCTGGCATGCTGGCCCCGGTAAAACAGATCTTCAGCAGAGTGCAGCAGTAGTTTTTCCTTGATCATAGGCTCAATAATATCGACCGCCTCCAGCCTGCCAACAGTGGTCTGAAACAACGCCACATCCGCCAGTTCCTCCAGTTCCAGGAGCGCACAGAATGCCCGCCACTGCGACGGCGTTAGCACGGTGACACCCAGCCAGCCATCCTTGCAGGGAAACACACCAAGCGGATAGGTCGGCGGAAAGCGATTGATTCCCATGCGACTGCCTTCAGTATTGAAATTATAGGCAGCCACTCCACCAACTTCCGTGAAACACATCATCGCTTCAAAGATGCTGGTTTCCACATGGGTTAATTCCCGGCAATTCAGCTCCTGAGCCAACACCTGAGTCAAACTGGCAATGTAAGCAGTCAGGCCACCAATGATCTGGGCCTGGTAACCGGTGGGAATGATGGGTGGGCCATCCACCGTACCAATATTTTTCAGCATGCCATTGAGGGCAAAACACTGACTATCAGTGCCCGTAAAGTCTTGATACGGGCCCTCACCATACCAAACCACGGAAGTATGTACCGCTGTACAATGTCGACTCAGCACTGTGTCGCCGCTGTCCAGCACCAATTGCGCAGAGCCAATCAGTGCCGCAATCTCGACCTCATCGAGTTCGGCCATCAGCACACTTTTCTTGTTGGTATTGAGGTAAGCATGCATGGCACTGCCATGGTCTGGAATCTGTGGTGCCAGCAAACGGGTGCTGAATCCAGCCTCCGGTTCAAGATTAATGACTTCAGCACCATAATCTGCAAATAGCTTGCCGCAGTAACCGGTGGCAATGCAGCCAGACAGGTCCACTACTCGGATGCCGGTTAACGCCATTTGATCCATGTAATCCTCACTACTGATATGGTGGCAAGACTAGAAATCCAAGTGTGTGCTACCTAGAAATTTTCACCAGCATCATACCAAATTCGAAGGTTCCAATAAGACTAACTCCTAGTGTCTTACCACCATGCCCTCTGCCTGTGGTAGTGAGGAAAGGCCTGGCACTAACGTCTGTTTATGTGCCATCACAGAGTTTTAGGAGATCCGCTTCATTAAAGCTATCTTGGTTATGTACGACTCGCTGAACCGTCACATGCTGCCGAACCACGGTTGCGACTGGACCCTTGCGCCAAATTTCGCCCGTCTTGCGGAACGGACCGTCACATTCGACAACCACTATGTCGGCAGTATGCCGTGTATGCCAGCGAGACGTGAAATGCATACCGGTCGACACAACTTTCTGCATCGCTCCTGGGGGCCGCACGAGCCATTCGATGACTCGACCTTTATGGAGCTGAAAAAAAACAACATCTACTCGCACCTGGTGTCGGATCACTACCACTACTGGGAAGATGGCGGCGCTACCTACCACCATCGTTACTCCAGTTGGGTAAATGTTCGTGGTCAGGAGGGTGACCCCTGGAAAGGCCATGTAGCAGATCCGGAAGTGCCGGAACACTACGGGCGGCTGGCTCGACCGTTTCTGATCAACCGTCAGTACATGCAGGAAGAGCATCTGACACCCCAGGCGCAGACCTTCGCAGAAGGGCTAGAGTTTCTGGAAACCAACCACACAGAGGACAACTGGTACCTGCAGATCGAGACCTTTGATCCCCATGAGCCGTTCTTCACGTTGAAACAGTGGAAGGAAAAATACAACTACGAATGGGACGGACCAGAATTCGAGTGGCCGAAATACGATCGTGTGACGGAGGACCCGGACGCGCAGAATTATCTTCGTTATCAATACG
>JAQWMV010000249.1 GCA_029246605.1 Pseudomonadales bacterium
ACAAAAAATTCGATGGTGTAAAGTGCTTGAGCTGCCCGTCTGCATCATATTCGGATACACCGGCCAGTTTACCCACCTCGTGAAAACTTTGTGGATCGACAAACGCATCCAGTCGTTCACGAATAGTCAGCTTGCCGAACTCATGCTGACGGGCGACTTTGTCTGCACCGCCCATCTGGTTTGCAAGATCATCGCGAATGCTGATCTCTTCGATTTCTTTTTCCCATGACATAAGTATCTTCCTGGATAATTTTCAACGGCATCATATCAATTTACACGCATTGTTGTTGAGCGGATGACTGAAGAAAGTTGAAGCTCGATCGGTCCGCATGGGCAGTTCTGCCAAAATAAATTTGTGGTATTGTTTGTTCGATGACAACCACACTTTACTCAATGCCTATCTCTAACTATTCAGATATGGTGCGTGATGTTATTTATCGTCACAACCTACCAGTTGAAATTTCGTCAGCCGGATGAATAGACGCGAACTTGAAGAAGCGCTTCGTCACGCAGGTTGGACACTTGTCCGGCATGGAAGACGTCATGATATATGGACTGATGGCGAGCTAGAGGAGGCGATCCCGCACCATGTTGAGATAAACGAAAACCTCGCGCGAGTGATTCTTCGAAAGGTAGAAAGGAAGTCGTAATATGAGATTCAGTGGCAGGATCTATAAAGATGACAAATTCTGGTTGGCTGAAGTGCCGATGCTTGATGCGATGATACAAGGCTGTACGCGGGTTGAGGCCCTAGCCATGATTGAAAATCTGTTGGAGAGCCTGGTATATCGATCCGGTTGTACGGTTACTGCGCGATTCAAGAATGAAGATTTGGAGGTAAGCTCATCGGATCCTCATGCGCTTATTAGCCTGTTCCTGCGTCGTCAACGTGAAAGGAGTGGCTTGTCGCTGTCAGAGGTGGCTGTAAGGCTCGGTGCAAAATTACGCACGATACGAACAGGGAACTTCATTGCCTAGCTTGGACAAATTGACTGAATTGTATAGAGCGGTCTCTCCTAGTCAGGACCTTGTTCTACACGAGAGTAGATTCACTCAAAGATAGAAATGCAGTGACGCGACACTAACCCATCAGTGTGGTGTAACCATCCAAAATCGGCAGGATCTTGTCGCGAGTTGCCGAGGGTAGCGGCAACAACACCCGATGAATCCCGGCCTCTCCAAAGCCAGCAAGCGTGTCCCTGTCGGATGGTGCCCCGAAAACACTCACAGAGAGCGATGCCATGTCCCTTCCGGCATTATCAGCCAATGTTTTTAGTCGTTTCATGTTCTCTGCGGCGTCAAAGCCGTCTCGGGCGCGGGGTAACCAGCCATCACAGTAATCGACAATGCGCTGTAACGTGTAATCTGTTTCGCCACCCAACAAGATTGGAGGATGAGGGGTCTGTGCAGGCTTTGGTTGGGCCCAACTTGGCGAGAAATCAACGTGCTCACCATGATACTCAGCCTCCTCTTCAGTCCAGAGTGCTTTCATTGCGTTGATCTGCTCACCCATGCGGGCGAAGCGTTTGTTGTAGGCGGTTCCATGGTGTGCCATCTCTTCTTTATTCCAACCGCCACCGATACCGAAAATAAACCGACCACCGGACATACGATCCAGACTTGCAACGAGCTTTGCAGTGACGATCGCGTCGCGCTGGGGTAATAGGCAAATACCGGTACCAATCTTTAGCTTCTTGGTTTGGGCCGCGGCAAACGATAGTGAAACGAATGGGTCGTAGGTGTGCCAATACTCCTTGGGCAAATCGGCGCCGCCGGGCCAGGGCGACTCCCGGTTGGCTGGTATGTGGGTGTGCTCCGGGACGAATAGCGACTCGAATCCTCTGTCTTCAAGTTCTATTGCGAGTTCATCCATGGGGATGCTGTAATCAGTAGCGAAAATTGTGACGCCAATATGCATTGTTTATCCTTGTAGTTGGGGCCAGGATTTGTGATATCTTGCCCGTAACTATACTAAAAAGTGACAGAGAATAGACATGGGAAACGATACCGTACTGTATGACGAACAGGGCCATATTGGTGTCATGACGCTGAATCGTCCTGAAGCAATGAATTCGCTAAACCCTGAAGCCTACCAGCAACTTGAAGACCTGGTTCGTAGTAGTACAGCCCGGGCACTGGTGATTACCGGCAACGGACGCGCATTCTGTGCGGGTGATGACGTTAAACAAATTCTGGGCAATCCAGATTCTGTAGCAAAGGCGGCTCAGAACGAAACCAGTAGACTGACACCTGCGGCGGATGCGCTACTCAATACCAACATCCCCATTATCGCAGCTGTTAACGGCGCAGCCGTAGGCTGGGGTATGGAGCTTGCCCTGATGGCGGATATTCGGGTGGCCGGCGAGAGTGCAAAGTTTGGCGAACTGTTCGTGATACGCGGATTATGCTGCGACGCCCCCGGCTTTGGCCGACTGGCGCAACTGGTCGGTCGTGAGCGCGCTGCCGAACTGTTATTCACCGGCGAAGTAATCGATGCACAGACCGCCCACAGCATCGGTCTAGTGAGTCGTTGCGTTGCTGATGATGACCTTATGGAGACAGCCCTTGGCATCGCGCGAAAAATTGCCAGTAATCCACCGCTCGCTGTTCAGGCACTTAAAGCTGGAATGCGCCGAACTCTAGACCCCGACTGGAACAATATCGGTGCCTGGGCTATCGAGCAGATCACACGACTGCGTCAAACCGAGGACTCTAAAGAGGGCGTCCAGGCGTTTCTCGAGAAACGGGAAGCCGTGTATGTTGGGCGCTAGCAAACTATGGATACGATGTCAGCACTATTAGATCGCTTACCCCAACAAGGCCAAGTCACCTGGATTGGTGTAAGACCTGCCAAAGGTCAGTCGATGTCCGTTGTCTCGTCGGTGCTGGCTGACCAGGGTAACGGTCTTTTCGGTGATCGTTTTAAAGCGCGAAATAGTGACCGCGAGGTAACGTTAATTCAGGCAGAACACATCGATGCGGTGGCCTCGATGATGGGAGTTGAGCAAATCAGCCCGGAAATATTACGACGGAACATTGTCGTTAGTGGACTGAACCTGCTTGCACTCAAGGGTAAGCGATTCAGAGTTGGCGATGCAGTTCTGGAATATACGGGGCTCGCACACCCTTGCTCCAAAATGGAAGAAGCGCTTGGCCCAGGCGGCTACAATGCGATGCGCGGACATGGTGGAATCACTTCGAGCATCGTGTCTTCAGGTCAAATCACGCTAGGAGACAAGGTACTGTATTCGCCTACCTGATACAGCTCCCGCAGCTCTCGCAGTTCTGGTGCTAGGCTCGTTTGTTGCGCTTTTCCTGACGCTTTTCTTTCAACGTTTTCTGCGCCTTCTTGGCATCGGGTTTTTTTTGTTTATCTCTGCCTTTGGCCATTATTCTGGCTCCTGATTTGGTATGAGGGTCAATCTGTATTCCAACTAGTGGCAGCATGGCGAGATGGTTTGCCTAGGTCAACTAATAAATATCACTAGGTCTTGATCAGTTCTGAGATTTCGATCTCGTTCCCGCTTAAGAATGCCGGGTTGTCGGCTAGCAGCGCTTTGATGTCGTCGATGCTATCAGCTTCAAAACGCATGAAACCTTCGACCACGCACTGTCCATCGCTATCTCTATTAAGGCTGATACCATTGGCGAGTGCACTCCCACCACGAAATTTACCGGTTGCTATCAGCTTTTCTATATAGTGGGTCCAGTCTCCGGTAGCACCACCGCCGCCCTTCATCAACATCATAAACTCAGCCAATATCATTACTCCAGTTTAGGTTCGCTCGCTTGCGGCAACTTCCAGCTCATGGATATTTTCAACGAGTTCCTTGAAGGAATTGAGTGCTTCGTAATATTTTTTCTCTTCTTCGGGATTCTCATCGAAGGTGTATCCATCCGGCACCTGCAAATATGGATCACGTTTCAAGGTATCCAGTTGCTTCATCAATTCACCATGACGTCGGCGTTGTTTAAGGGTCATTTGCCACATAGGACTATGCTATCACCTTCTTAGGAAGCCCGGCGCACGTACCAGCGTGCCCAGGTGGAGATGACCTCCCCCAGTAGAACGATTAATGCACCCAGAAGGATGAGAAAGAACATTTCGTCATAGAAATTGCGGGCTCGTGCGTCTTGTATCCAGAAACCGAGTGACACGATCCCCAGCATGCCGAGTACCGTTGCTTCGCGTACGCAGGTTTCCCATCGGTAAAAGAAAAATAAAAGTAATCGCGGCAATGTCAGCGGCAATACCGTGAAGGCCGCGACCTGTAGTCGTGACGCCCCCATGCCAGTCATAGACCGTAGAGGTCCGGCAGGTAAATCTTCGATGACCTCCGCTGCCAGTTTGCCGAAAATGCCGGTGTTGTGCAGGGCAAGGGCCAGCACTGCGGGCCAGGCTGTTGGACCGAGCAGCGCCAACAGCAGAAAGGCCCAAACGTATTCAGGGATTGCCCGTAGAAAGATCAGCAATAGGCGGGTAGCCCCGACAACGGTGGACCATATTAAATCCGTTATCCGATTGCGTGTTGTTCGGTTTATCACAAAGGGCTCTGACCTGGTGATGTTACGGGCAGCAGGCAGTGCCAGCAATCCACCGAAAATCCCCGTCAGGGTGATCGCCGCGAATGAAATTGCAATTGTTATCCGTAACGCGTCCCAGCCTTTCTCCTGCATGATGCTGTGTGCCCAGGTTAGGGCGACGGATGCATCAAAGGTGGTGCTCTGTAATGGATACGGTCTCAGTTCGTTGAGAAAGCGCGCGATGTTCTCCTGTCGCTGGTCAGTAAATGCCTGTGGATCCAGAAACGCTCCAGATAGCCAGACGCCGACAATTAGAATCAACATCGCCGTTAAACTGCCTCGCACAACGAGGTTTCGTGGGCGAGCCCGATATAGTTCAGGCAAGGTCATCTCGTTAATGCGAGGCGTTTCCTGATTGCACCGCTCCAGAGATCAACAGCGGCAACGAGAAGAAACAGCGTGTACAGATAAACCCACACCTCACCGTAGTACAGGTTCTCGAAAGAAGCGGCGATATAAAACCCCAGTGTTGGATAGCCGAAGAATCCCAGAACAGCTGATGAGCGGAGTGCGCATTCAAAGCGATAGAAGCTATAGGCAAGAATGTTGGGCAATGCCTGCGGGGCGAGGACAAAACAGTAGATCTGTATGGGTGATGCGCCCGCAGCCTCAGCTGCGTGAGCAGCGTGGCGCGGCGTCTCGTCGATCAGTTCAGAAAAAATCTTTGCCAGGATACCTACACAGGGCAGCGCGAGCGCGATGACAGCACCAAGCTGACTGATGCCAAATGCAGCAAGGAAAAGTACCGCCCACAGCAACTCATGGATGGACCGCATGAGCGTGATGGTTAGTCGTGCCACGGAATAGACGGCGCCACCAATGACTCTGGTGATGCCACGTCGCGTCTCGATCATCAGTGAATAGGAGGATAGAAATCCCAGCGTGATTCCGCCGATTAGTGACAGCCCCATCGCAGCAGCAGCGAACTGCACTGTGTGCCAGGCCGCGAGAAGGGCCTGGACAGCAAGTGGTGTTGTACCCTCGGGAACTATTGACTGATAAGTGGTTGCAGGAGATAGCGCGTAAGAGAAAAATTCTGAGAGAACAGCGAGGCCACCCTCACCGGGAACAAGTAACGCTGGGTCAAGGTTAAGCGAAACACTGGCCCAGATGCCGCTTGCCGCAATGGCGATAAGAATCCAGCGGCGCTTGCCACTACTGGCAGTTGCTTCAGCCAAACCGGCCACCAAGCCTATCTTCGAAATCGCTGACTTCTTCGGAGACCGGAGACGATTCGGTAAGATCAAAGATAGCCTCAAGTTCAGAGGGTAGCACCGTATCTGTTGCCTTATCGAAGGCTATGCCCCCATCCCGTAGGGCGACCAGTCGTGGAAAAAATGTTGTCGCGAGTTTTAGGTTATGCAGGCTCATTAACAGCGTGATGTTACGTTCTGCACAAAGTGTTGTTAATAACGCAATGGTTGATTCGGCCCGCACCGGGTCGACGCTTGATATTGGCTCATCCGCCAGAAAGAACTGCGGTTCTTGAAACAGCGCACGCGCAATGGCAACCCGCTGCTGTTGCCCACCTGACAAATGATCTGTTCTTTTGTAGATTTTCTCAGCGATACCGACGCTTGTCAGTATGTTGTACACACGTTCAGTGACGTCGTCAGCCGGGAACAGCAGGTCGCGCGCAGCACCGATAAGAGAACGTTGCCCGAGTCTGCCGCTGACCACATTCTGAATGACGCGTAGATTGGGTACCAGGCTAAGATCTTGGTGGATAAAACCAATATTCATACGCGCGATTTTTAAGGCACTAGCCGACAGCTTTGATAGATCCTGCCCGTTGATCAGCACACGTCCGGCGCTTGGTGCCACCATGGCGTTACAAGTATGAAGTAAGGTGGTCTTCCCTGCGCCACTTAGACCGACCAGCGCGACTGCTTCGCCCTGTTCCAGGTGCAGGGTCACATCCTCAAGGGCGCGAGTGGTTTCAAAGGACACACTCACGTTTTCGAGTTGCAACCCCTTTGACATGTTCAGCGAATCATCTTTAGTTCTTTCGCGACAGTTCTTATCCCCTCAAACTCCTCGTTAGTCGCTGGAATTAGTCGTTCACGAGGTAGCGCTGACAACAAAGAGGGATCGTCGATTGCGATTAACGCATCCTGTAATTTTTGTGTGAAGCCAGCGCCAAATTTAACCTCTAGATCGGGGTGCGCCGTCCAGTTGTAATCGGCGTAAGTCGGCGTCTTCCAGATGATGCGGGCGACGTCAGGGTCTGTTCGTCCGTCGGCGACACGCTTGTTGTACACTTTGTAATTGATGGCGCCAACCTGATACTGACCGGACTCTACCAGTTCTGCAGTCTTGTCATGACTACCGGAAAATCCAATCGGGTTTGTGAAATAGTTCATGGGTGATTTACCGGTGAGTTCTCGCAAAAAGAACTCCGGCATCAGTCGGCCAGAGGTTGAGCTTTGGGAACCAAAGGTAAATGTGAATTCGCTGATATCAGTGGGCAAACTATCGGCCCTGGTAAGCCCTGTGTCACGGTGGGCAATGAAATACGTATAGTAGACCGGATCAGTATCACCCTGTGCAATGGCCCGGGCGCCGGGTACGGCATTTCTGGCCTGAACACCGGTTAGCCCGCCGAACCAGGCCAGGTGAACGTCACCGTTCCGAAACATCTCGACGCTGGCCTGATAGTCGCGGGCTGGTACGTAGGTGACGCCGATATCTAAGGTTTGACTAAGATGTAACGCCAGCGGAAAAAATTTTGCGGCGAGTTCAGTCGTGTTCTGATCTGGGATTGCAGTAAATTTAAGGTGACTTACTTCGGTATTGTCTTTAGCACCCGCTTCAGCGGGCGCTGTGCTTTTTTCAACTGGTGGCGTGGGTGTTTGTTCGCTACAGCCAACAAGAGTAATGGTTAGGACGAGCAGACATCCTAATAGATGTCTTTGTAACCTGACCTGTCGACGGACCCGCCAACTGAGTGATGTATTCATAATCGAAGCCTCATAGTTTTTCTCCTCACTAAAAGCAGTGCAGAATAAACCATGTGACCCCTGATTGAATAGGCCAATGTTTCCATTGACCTTTGGTTACTTTAGCGTTTGTGCTCCGGGCTGTGAAAACCAGTCTGGCAGCCTGCATCCCAGGCTTCGGGTTGACTTCCGTGGGAAAGAAATTCACCAGCATCTTGCAGCATGCGGACCATATGCAGACAGTTCCATACCAGAAACGTGGTATTCCGGTTGGTAAAGTCGTTTTCAGGGCCACCAGACCCTGGATCCATGTAGGACGGCCCTGGCCCGGCTTCACCCATCCATCCGGCATCGGCCTGCGGTGGCACGGTGTAGCCG
>JAQWMV010000025.1 GCA_029246605.1 Pseudomonadales bacterium
CCCTCTCTCGTTGCGCCGCGGGCCAGCAACCTGGTTGCAAGATCAGCATGGCCTGCCATCGCTGCCGTGTGTAGTGGACCCCAGCCATCTTCATCGACAGCATTGGAATCTGCCCCTGGCTTGTAGAATGATATCCACAGCCTGGTGTTGCTCGGGTGTGCCTTGATCCGGTGGAATAGCGATTTCGCCCGTGGCGGCGCGACAGGCCAGCCCAAGCAGCGTATCGCCACTTGTGGACCTGGTTGTAATGATATCGGGTGAGTGAGCGAGAATCTGTTGCAGCGAATCTACGTTGCCTGATCTACAGGCTTCTGCGGCAACGTTCAGTGAATCCGTCATATCACTACAGGTCTGCGAGGGGATGAGCATCCTGCCAAGGCGGCTCAAAGTGTTGTTGAACAATATCCGGTGAAGCGGGGTGCCAGTGTGGTTGCTTGTCTTTGTCAATAAGCAGTGCACGAACCCCCTCGGGGAAATCCGGGTGACGTACGCACTGGCACGCAATGATCAATTCCATCCGAAATGTTTCAGCGAGCGTCATGCCTTCTGCGCGCCGCATTTGGTCGAGGAAAATACCAGCGGTTATGGGTGAACCTGATAAGAAGGTACTAGCAGCGACGCTTAACCAATCATCCTTTGGTAATGCCTTCAGTCCCTCAGTAAAAGCCGCCAGAAAATCAGGCGCTAGTAGTGCTTTGTGAATGAGCGACTCGATATCCGTTTCAAACCGCAGTAATTGTTGCGGCAAATCAGCTGACTCAAGTGCGAACTCGGCGAGGGTCTGATCCACCAGTGCGTGATTTTTTGTGGTGACGGGTGTCCAGGGTAATTCCTGTAGCTGCTCAATGACACGTTCTCTGTCACCGTTGTCGAGTGCGTGGTTGAGGATACCGAGTGACAAAGCATCACCAATGGCGATCTGGCAGCCGGTTAAACCCATAAAAAATCCGAGGCCGGATCGCATATGGGACAATAGCCAGGTGCCGCCAGCATCAGGAAACAGACCAATAGTGATCTCGGGCATCGCGATTCGAGTTTCTCTTGTGCCTACTCTATGGGAACAACCACCGAGTAATCCAAGCCCGCCCCCCATGACAATATTGTGTCCCCAGGCGATGATGGGTTTGTCGCATTGGTGAAGATCAAAATCGAGTTTGTACTCACTGGTAAAAAAGGTGTCGGCATAGGCTGAGGTTTTGCCGTCCGCTGCTTTTATTTCATGGTATAGGGCCTGGATGTCAGCCCCGGCACAGAAAGCACGATCACTGTCGCTTTGTAAAACCATACAGACCACGTTCTCATCCTGCATCCACCGTGAGAAGGTTTCCTGCAGCAGATGAACAGTTTCCAGCAACAAGCTATTGAGGGCTAGACCTCTGGTGAGTGTCGCGACGCCAATAACGTGACCGCTGTGGGTGTCGATCTCGGAAAATTGAACAGGACCTTCGTTCAAACGTCTTTTCTTGGATCGAATGCATCACGTACTGCTTCACCGGTGAAGATAAGTAGCGTCAACATAAATGCCAGGGTGAAGAAGGTGGTGAGTCCGAGCCAGGGTGCATGCATATTGGTGCGGCCCTGCGCGAGTAGCCGTCCAAGGGAAGGGGAGTCGGACGGTAAACCAAACCCGAGAAAATCCAGAGATGTTAGTAGTGTGATCGATCCGGTCAGGATGAAGGGCAAAAACGTCAAGGTAGCAACCATGGCATTGGGTAGCACGTGACGCGCCATGATACGGAGGTCACTAGCCCCCAGGGCGCGCGCAGCCGTAACATACTGGAAATTTCTGGCACGCAGGAATTCCACCCGCACGACACCCACTAGCGCCATCCAACTGAAGGCAACCAGGATACCCAGCAGCCAGAAGACGTTGGACTCGACAATGCCGGCGAGAATGATGAGGATAAATAGAATGGGTAAGCCCGCCCAGATCTCGACGAAGCGTTGCGCTATAAGATCGAATTTACCGCCGAAGTAACCCTGTGCACCACCGGCGCAAACCCCGATGATCGAGCTGAAGAAGGTCAGCACAATGCCGAACACAAATGACAGCCGGGCACCATAGATCAGCTGTGCGGTAACATCTTTGCCCATATTGTCGGTACCGAACCAGTGTTCCGGGGACGGTGGGTAGGGCGCAGGGCCCGGCAGATAATAGTCGATGGTATTGTAGCTGAAGGGGATAAGCGGCCAGATTATCCATCCGCCCTGGTCCTCGATCAGTGCTTGAACTTCATGCTCGCGATAGTCAGCCTCGACCTCAAACACACCACCAAATTCCGTTTCGGCATAGGCCTTTACCACGGGAAAATAGAACTCATCCTGATAGTGAATCACCAGCGGTTTGTCATTGGCGATGAATTCAGCGATCAGCGTTAGGGCAAATACCACAACGAAAATGCACAGTGACCAGAAGCCGCGTTTGTTGGCGCGAAAGTTAGCAAGCCGTCTACGTGTCAGCGGCGAAAAGCGTGGCGGTCGTTTGACGTCAGCCACCACGTCAGACTCCCCGCTCGCTGAAGTCGATTCTAGGATCTACGAGCATGTAGATAACGTCGGCGATCAACTGGGTCACCAGCCCGAGTATCGTAAACACAAATAGTGTGCCGAAAACGATGGGGTAGTCTCGGCTGATGATAGCTTCGTATCCCAATAGTCCAATACCACGCAGCGAGAAGATAACCTCGATCAGTACGCCGCCAGTGAATAGCATGCCGTGTAACGCCGCCGGAAAACCGGCAATGACGATCAGCATGGCGTTACGAAATACGTGCCCATAAAGTACACGTCGAGGTGTGAGCCCCTTGGCTTGTGCGGTCAGTACATACTGTTTGTTGATCTCTTCCAGAAATGAATTCTTGGTCAGCATGGTCAGGGTGGCGAAACTACTAGCGACCAGGGCAACAACGGGCATGGCCAGATGCCAGAGTCTGTCCTTGATCTGCTCGAAAAAACTTAAGGATTCATAGTTATCAGAGATTAATCCTCGCAACGGGAACCAGCTAAAAAACTCGCCGCCACAAAACAAAATAATGAGCAGCATAGCTAGGATAAATGCGGGGATAGCATAACCGACCAGAATGACTACGCTGGTCCAGACGTCAAAGGGTGAACCGTCGTTGACGGCCTTGCGAATACCGAGAGGTAGCGAAATGGAATACACAATCAACAGGGAAGCGATACCCAGTGATAAG